>NZ_JBYCCT010000052.1:0-7387 GCF_057473865.1 Coleofasciculus sp. H7-1 | reverse complement strand
CTTGGCTTTCAAACTATTATTTTTTCTAGGTTCGGTGCGCTTCGGTGTCGCTTCACTTTCGCTTGCTCTCCCGACCGCTTTATTAATGTAGCAACCTCTTACCAACTCTGTCAACTGTTTTGAAAAATTTTTTTGATAATTTCTGAAAAGCCCAAGGGGCGCAGCATTTGCGCCACAATGGGTTATGCATTGAGCGCCTGAGGAAAGGAATCTGTGAATTTTCAGTCGGTGATTGCTACATTGCATAAGTTCTGGAGCGATCGCGGTTGCCTGATCGCTCAGCCCTACGATATTGAGAAAGGGGCAGGCACCAAGAATCCTCATACCTTTTTAAGATGTCTTGGACCTGAACCTTGGGCTGTGGCTTATGTCGAACCTTGCCGTCGTCCCACAGATGGACGCTACGGCGAGAATCCGAATCGCTATCAACACTATTATCAGTATCAAGTTTTGATTAAGCCTTCACCAGATAATATTCAAGAGATATATCTGGACTCGCTAAGAGCGTTGGGTATTCGTCCTGAGGATCACGATATCCGGTTTGTGGAAGACAACTGGGAGGATGCCACAGTAGGAGCTTGGGGTGTTGGCTGGGAAGTCTGGCTAGACGGGATGGAGATCACTCAGTTTACTTACTTTCAGCAGTGCGGAGGCATTGATTGTAGACCTGTCTCAATTGAGATCACTTATGGTTTGGAGCGATTAACCATGTACCTCCAACAGGTCGATGCATTGACTAAAATTCACTGGACTGATGATCTTACCTATGGAGATGTTCACCTCCAGGGAGAAATTGAGCAGTGTGTCTACAACTTTAAAGCATCCAACCCAGAGTTGTTGTTTACCTTATTTGGTCTGTACGAGCAGGAGGCAGAGCAAACAGCTCAACGCGGACTTGTCTTACCCAGCCTGGATTATGTTTTGAAGTGTTCTCACACATTTAATTTGCTGGATGCTAGAGGAGTCATTTCTGTAACCGAGCGGACGCGCTACATTGGCAGAATTCGCAAATTGGCACGGCGAGTCGCTGAGCTGTACTTGCAGCAACGAGAGGCACTGGGATTTCCGCTGTGTAAACTACAAGAAGCTAAAGAACCAGTCGCTCAAAACTAGCTAGAAATTTGGAGGATAGGTATTTCAGTGGGCTTGGTAAGCCTAAGTGGGGTTTTGGAACGCATTAGCCATCAATTTGACAAACTGGGGATTGCCGAGCCAGTTGTGCCTTGGAGACATCCGCTAATGATGGCGATTGTAATCTTTAGAATAAGCACTTTTGTAGGACTAGCCGAATGGTGCGGACGAATGGTGACGGATGCAGATGTTACTAAAAAAAGTCGAGCTGACCACGACAAACTTGCAACCTGGATTTTTCTGTTAGCGGCAGCAGGCTACACCAGTGGATTATTGTCTCTGGTAATGCAGCAATCAATATTGGAAAGTCTGCATTTTGAGATGGGTTCAATTGTGCTGGTATTGCTAGCCGTTAATGGGATTATCGGTGTGACTGGTTTTGGGGGCAATAAAGCGGTGTTGCGGACAGTTTGTGACCCCTACTTGGGAAGCACAGCCCTCTGTATGCCGTTTCTGCACGCTGTACTGGGCTTGAAGATAGGTTTGACTATCTAATGAACTTAGCCAATGGCGTCATTTTAAGTTTGGCTTATATTCTGGGCTTACTTTCTACGGGATCGCCCTGGGGGAAGTACGGAATACTAGGCTTGGGGATTGGGGCGGCTATTGTCTTACCCCGATTTTGGCGAACCGGCCCGAAATCGAGAGTGTGGCTGGCGGCTGGAATTGTTGGGTGGCTAGCGGCACTTTATTTTCAAGTGCGAGTGCCGCAACCAGCGCCGAATGACATTAGCAAGTTTGTGTCTGCCCAAAATATTAGAGGGCAGGAGCAGGTTGTCACTGTTCAGGGCAAGATTGCGACTCCGCCCCGTCTGACGCAAAGTCAGCGATCGCAATTCTGGCTGGAAGCCTCTAAATTAAATGAGGTCAAGAACGGCGAGAACAAACCCGCTGATGTTAGTCAGGGGGTGACGGGCAAGTTATATGTAACTGTGCCTTTACTGCAAGCTACTGGTTTATATCCGGGTCAAGAAATAGCAGTAACTGGCGTCTTGTATAAACCTAAGCCCGCTGCCAATCCAGGAGCCTTTGACTTTCAGGCTTACCTAAAACGAGAAGGTGGGTTTGCCGGTCTTAGCGGGCGTCAAGTTAGCTTTGCTAATGAACCAGAAAAACGTCCGTGGGGATTCTGGACTATCCGGCGGCGGATCATCCAATCTCAAGTACGTTGGTTAGGCAGTCCAGAGGGTCAGCTGGTCAGTTCGATGGTGTTGGGGAATCAGGCGGTAGATTTACCTTACGATGTTCGCAATAAATTTATCCAGAGTGGTTTGGCTCATGCCCTTGCGGCGTCTGGATTTCAAATTTCTTTAATTCTGGGTGTGGTGGTGGCTCTAACCCAGCGTTTTTCGGTGCGGACGCAATTTATCATTGGGTTCGGTGCCCTAATAGTTTTTGTAGGTCTAACAGGCTTGCAGCCCTCTGTGGTTCGAGCCGGGGTGATGGGAGTCGGGGCATTAATTGCTTTGGCGATGCAACGAAAGGTTAAGCCGGTGAGTTCGCTGCTACTTGCTGCCACTCTCTTATTGCTGTTTAATCCCCTGTGGATTTGGGATTTAGGTTTTCAACTTAGTTTTTTAGCCACTCTAGGATTATTAGTTGCAGTACCGGCGGTTACAAAATGGCTGGATTGGTTGCCACCCGCGATCGCATCCTTGATTGCGCTTCCGATAGCCGTTTTCCCGTGGGTTTTACCCCTACAACTTTATGTCTTTGGTCTGGTATCTCCCTACAGCATCCTGGCAAACATAATCAGCACCCCTTTGATTTCCATCATTAGTATTGGTGGAATTATCAGCGCCTTAGCATCATTGATCTGGCCTTTAGCTGGAAGTGCCTTGGCTTGGTTGCTATATTACCCAACTCAGTGGCTGATTCTGCTAGTACAATTTTTTTCCCAGTTACCAGGAAATTCTGTTGCTGTCGGCACCATCTCTGTTTTGCAACTGTTGACTCTATACGGGCTAATTGCTCTGGCTTCGCTCAGCAAATGGTGGCGTCGGCGTTGGTGGTTTGCGGGTCTAATTGCTGCCAGTTTAGTGGTTGTTCCGGTTTGGCAGACAAAAGTAACTTTGTTTCGAGTCACGGTACTTTCTACAACAGGAGAACCCGTGTTAGTGATTCAAGATAAAGGACAAGTCATGCTGATTAATAGCGGGGATGCCACAACAGCTAGTTTTACCGTGCTACCTTTTTTGCAACAGCAAGGCGTCAATGAAATTGACTGGGCAGTCGCTTTCAATTCTCAGCCTAGCCTCAGAAGTGGCTGGTCTAAGATTTTGGAACGCTTGTTAATTAAAACGTTATATGTTAATAATGCCGCCCTGGGAAGTATTAATGCGGGGTACTCACAAGGGGTTCCCCTACAAACAATGCGCTTGCCACTGGGTCAAAGTGTGCCGGTTGGCTCTACGTCTATCAAGTTAATTAGCGATCAACCGCCAGTCTTGCAACTGCAAATCAGTAACCAGACTTGGTTGCTCTTAGGAAATTTTAAGCCAGAGGAAGATGGAAAAAAGCTAGGGATTATCAAACAATTGCCGCCTACACAGGTGCTTTGGTGGTCGGGAGAGCGCTTACAGGCAGATTTGTTGAAGCAGTTACAACCAAAGGTAGCGATCGCTGCCTCCGCGACTATCGATCCAGAAACGACGCAAGAGCTGCGAAAGAATAAAACTCAGCTTTACTCGACCGATCGTGACGGTGCCATCCAGTGGACTCCCAGTGGTGGATTTGAGACAACCCTGGAGGCAACCGAAAATGACTTAGGGATTAACTATTAACTTGAACAAGTGGTAGTTTTCAGAGTTATGATAGACACTGGAACATCAGCTGTAACACAAGCTAACTTGTTCTTGGAGAGGTGGCAGAGTGGTTGAATGCGACTGACTCGAAATCAGTTGTGGCGGCAACGTCACCGGAGGTTCAAATCCTCTCCTCTCCGTTGATTCAACTAATGCAGTGAGATTGGCTGGACGCCTTCAACACGAGGCATCACGCGACCAATGGCACGGCTGTGCGAATAACCGAGAGATTGGAGTAAGGCAAGACAAGAACTTGCTTGCTCGGCTGGAATCGCAGCTAACAGACCGCCAGAAGTTTGGGGATCGAACAGCAGCGGGTAAGTAGCGCGATCGCTAACTGCTGATAAATTATTAATTTGGCTCGATGCGCGTAAGTTTTGGGGATGGAGAGAGCTGAAAATTCCCATTTGCAGTGTCTCTATTGCACCTTCTAGCACCGGGATTGCATCCATCTCTAATTCAACCGTTATACCAGAGGCTTGAATCATCTCTAATAAGTGCCCCAGCAATCCAAAACCTGTAATATCGGTACAAGCTTTAGCTCCATGTTTTAATAAACACATGGCGGCGGCTTGATTTGACAGCAGCATTGACTGGACGGCATCATCAATCCAGCGACCTTTTACTTGCAAGCGCATCTGTGCAGCAAATAGAGTTCCCGTTCCTAGTGCTTTGGTCAAAATTAGCACCTGACCCGGCTTCATACCGCCTTTTCGCAACAGTTGATGGGGATCGGCTAAACCATTGCAAGATAAACCAAAGACGAGTTCTGCACCTTCAGTTGTGTGTCCGCCGACGAGAGGTGTTTGCGCTTGGTAAAGTACCTTGGCAGCACCCGACAACAGCTGATAAAGAGTCTCCTCCTGCTTTTGTTCTAAAGCATAAGGGATAGTTGCGATCGCTAGCGCACTTTGGGGAGTTGCTCCCATTGCAAAAATATCGCTCAAGCAGTGATTGGCGCTGATTTGAGCGAAGATAAATGGATCGTGGATGAGAGTACGGAAATAGTCGAGGGTATGAACCATCACCCGATCTACTGGTACCCGCACCACAGCAGCGTCATCGGGTGCATCCAGTCCAACTAGGATATCCTCTCTGTCCGTCCATTGCGGTTGTTCCCCCTTGAGCCGGTGCAACACTCGCTCTAGGGTGGTACTGCCGATTTTAGAAGCACAACCAGCACAGCGCATTTGAGTATTGAGAACGGAGGAGTGAGTGCTAAATGAGGCATCAACCGTGAGTGCTGAGTCAGGATTGACGATTTTTTCTGACATTTCTGGCAGATTGCTGAAGCGTGCCATAAATTGACGGTCGATGCGGTCTTTCCAGTGCCAAAACAAGCGGGATTCGCACCCCATAGCTCCCCAGGAAGCGATCGCCTGACCATCCCCTGTACCAATTAAACTAAGATATTGTTTCTGCGGCTTATAAGGTTTGAGTGGTTTCCCCAGTAACGTCCGCCGCAAGTTGTTAAACAGTGGCTTCCCCTGACGCACCGCAAAAACTCCGGCTTTCGGACGAGGATGATGAATCATCGTGGCAATATCACCAGCGGCAAATACTTGGGGGTGAGATAGCGATCGCAAGGTATCATCTACCTGAATAAAACCTTTGGTATCGGTAGCCAATCCAGATGTTTGCAGCCAAGGGGGTGCCGATGCTTGTGTCACCCAAAAAACGCGACACTCAGCAGGAGTCGCAACACTCACGCATTCAACCGCTAAACCAGACTCACAAATAACCTTGTGCGGTTGAACTTCACACACCTTTTCCTCTAGATGCAACTCAACCCCACGCTGGGTTAAAATCTTCTGAAGACGCCGACCTACCCAGCGATTATAGTTCGGTAAAAGCTCAACGCCGCTATGGAATAGATGGATTTCTAGATTTTCTGGAAACTGCTGGGAATGCTCAAACAATTGATGCAGGCGAGATTGCATTGCCAGCGCCAGTTCCACTCCGCCAGCACCTCCACCCACAATGCTAAGTTGTATCGGTTTCTCAGGCGTTTCTGCAACACTTTTCAGCAGTTGATTCCATTCACTTAATAATTTTGCTACGGGTTTAGCTGGAATGGCGTACTCCGCCGCACCTGGTATAGATATTGTGGCTGGGGTACTGCCGATATCAATTGATAACAGGTCAAATGCAACATCTGGATGGTTAGCACAGATAACTTTATTATTTTCCAAATCTAGACCAATCGCTCGGTCAAGATAAAATTGCGCTTGGGCAAATTCGGCAAGGCGTCGCAGATCGATATGACTTTCATCGTAGTCATAAAAACCTGCCACATGACCGGGCAACATACCAGAATAGGGCGTATGAGAAGTGTCTGTAATCAGCGTCAGGCGTACTCCCAGCAACGGTTTCATGCCAAACATTTTCAGCACAATGGCATGGCTGTGTCCGCCACCAATCAGCACTAAATCTTTAACAATCGGAGATGTTACCTGCATCTAAAAGCCAGTGTTTAAATTTTCCAGAGTGACGAGATGCCAGCCCTATAGATCATGGTAATTATTTCAGAGCTGGCAGAGTGCATCGCACGTATCGCGCCGTCGTTCAAGTTACACTACCTTGTGGAACTGCAAAACTGAACATCTAACCTCATGATTGACCTTTACACCTTCACAACACCGAACGGGCGCAAGGCTTCTGTCATGTTGGAGGAAGTCGAGCTTCCTTACAACGTCCATAAGATTGACATCACCAAGGGAGAGCAATTTACGCCGGAATTTGTAGCAATTAATCCGAATAGCAAAATTCCTGCGATTGTTGACCAAGACACTGGCATAACGGTTTTTGAGTCGGGTGCTATCCTGATCTATATAGCAGAGAAAACTGGAAAATTCCTACCTACAGAACAAGAAGCTCGCTTTCAAGTGCTGGAGTGGCTGATGTTCCAAATGGGAAGCGTAGGACCAATGTTTGGTCAATTAAACCATTTTAAGAAATTTGCTCCGGAAAAGATTCCTTACGCAATTGAGCGATATGAGAAAGAAACACTACGACTTTACGGTGTCTTAGACAAACAGCTGGCAGATAGGGAATTTATCTGCAATGAATACTCGATTGCTGATATTGCCACATTTCCTTGGGTTGCTAGCTATGAATTTCCAGGTTTAACCCTAGATAATCATCCAAATCTTAAACGCTGGTTTGAGACAATTCAGCAGCGTCCAGCCGTACAGCGCGGTATGACAGTGCCCTAAGAAGTCAACAGGTAAAAAGCACAAGTAGCGGGAGGGTGGGCACTGCCCACCTATCTATTTTAAGAAGAAGCGATCGCTAATATTTTCAGCTAGTCACAAAAGCGTTATTAGGCGTTGCTGAATTAGGGTATGATGCGAGCGAGAATGCGAGAGGGGAGCCGAAAATGATTTCTTTGATTTTGATAGGGAATTGGAACATCTCCAAATCTGAGATAATGAATTAGTAATCGAATTGAA
>NZ_JBYCCT010000051.1:52236-137946 GCF_057473865.1 Coleofasciculus sp. H7-1 | reverse complement strand
TGTGGGATGGGCATCTCTAGCTAAATGTTTGAAAACTTGTAATTCTACATCCATTGCCCTACCTACTGTGTAGAGTTTTATTTTTCAATTTCTTTATTCATTATATTCGGAAAGTGACAGAAGAGGGATATATAGCAAATAATTGAATCCAGTAAGCAACCTGTTCTTGCACTTTTAGTTCAAGAACAGGTACAGAGTTTTCTCAACTAAACTCATACCTATTAAGAAACGAGAGCAGTTTGAGATGTATTCGCTTGCACGATATCTTGAAGACGAGAAATCACGAAACTACGCTCTAGATACGACAGCAAGGCTCCCGCTTTGGGTCCACGTTCTTTGCCCAAGAAAGACAAATAAACAGCCTTGAATGCAACGGGTTGCTGCATCTCTAGTTCTTTCGCCGTTGAAAATAATGTTGTTTGCAATTCCTCAGCTTCCCAAGCTTTAACATTAGCCAAGCTCTGAATTAGCCGTTTGAGATAGGCGATCTGTTCTTGCGTCAAGTCTCTTGCCTTTTCAGGAATCTTGTCAAGATAAAGAACTAGCTTTTCTTCTTCGTCAGCGTAGTCTGCCAGCCACTTCTGAGCAACCGAAATCCTTTGATCTGCAATCTGCAGGTCATACTCACTTAAAGGTTGAGTACTGCGTCTTTCAATCTCCTCATGAATATCACGATGTGGCACTTGTAGTAAGGAAATCAGCGTGCTCAAATCGACTGGATGGTAGGGCTTAATCACGCCGTCAAGTTGAGCATAAAATAATGGCATCAAATCTTCAGGCAGAGCGGATTCTTGTTGAACATCTGGCGATAAAGCCTGATACTTCTCGATTAGAGCATCATAGTCCCTAAACAATCGAGTTGTTGTTTCATAGTTAGGAGCGAAGTTGATAACTGTCTTGGGTTGAGTTCGCAGCATCAAAAAGCGAAGTAGTTCAGGAGGAAGCAACTCAGCAATTTCTTTAGCACTTGAACCAACTCCTTTCGATGAACTCATCTTCGTCCCATTCACCAAGATGAATTCATAAGGTGAATGGAAAGGTGGCTGCTTCCGTAACACTTTTCGACAGATGGCGTTGGCAACATCTCTAGATCCTCCCTTCTGAGAGTGATCCTTACCGGCAAGCTCAATCGTTATTCCCAACAGATCCCATTTAGCAACCCATTCCACTTTCCAGGGCAATTTGCCATTGCCATTAAAAGGGGAAATCCAGCCTGAATGACCACAACCCTGCACCCAATCTGTTGCATCAGGCTTACAAGTGTAGAAAACTTCCGAGCCGTTGTAATCTGACACGATAGTTGTGGCAATCTTGCCGCAATTTTCGCAGGTAATTTGAAAGGGATACCAGTCATCAGGTCGATGCGCTTTGCTGACTTCTAAATAAGCCTCTCTAACAAGGTGAGCATTCTTGAGGAAGGTATCGATATAAGAATTCAATTGACCTGAACGGTACAGATCACGCAGGTAGTAAACCTCTGGTCTAACCCCCAAATACTCGAAAACTTCCAGAAACTCACCCATGAAATATTTTGCGTAATCGCTAGCACTATCTTCCGGCGAGGGAACATTGCAGAGGGGGAAGCCTAGAAAAGGGGCAAACTTCTCTTGATCGAGATAATGCGGAACAGTATCAAGCGCATCATAATCATCGACCCCATAGAGGAACTTTGGTGGCTTGCCAGCATGTTTTAAGGCTCGCTGAATCACATCATGGATCACAACTCCCCTCAACGAACCAACATGAACCCTACCGGAAGGGGTCTTTGAGTCGTTGACAATTTGATTTTCTTGTGCATCCTCAGCAATTTTGTCAGCCCAAAACATGAATTAACCTATGTGTCTACAGTCTTTACATTCTACGGGAATATCCAGCACTTAATATACTGAGTTATTTAAAGCACATAAGAAGAAATCGTCAACCTCTGGCTCAAACTCAGAGGTTTTTCTCTTTATGCTATCTAACTTGTTATTAGACGGAATTTTTCCGCAGATCCACCCCAAAACAGGGAGATCGGCAGACAGCTTCCGCATATCACCCCAAATTAGCTAGATCGGCAGAATAGTTCAGTATAATACGCCGATCGGGGTAGCTGAACAGAAAATTTCCGCATATCTTTAGATATGTACGGACTTCTTCTTAAGTATCATTAAATACATAATTTATTCTTGTGGCTCGTCTGCTCATGGAACCGCGTCCCAAAAAGCTGTTAGACCAACTGCGAGATGCTATTCGGCTCAAGCACTATGCTTATCGGACTGAGGAAACCTACGTGCAGTGGGTCAGGCGGTATATTCTGTTCCATGACAAGCGGCATCCCACAGAAATGGGGCGGGTCGAGATTGAGACCTTTCTGACGCATCTGGCGGTGCAAGAGCAAGTTGCTGCTTCCACTCAAAATCAGGCACTCAATGCCATTCTCTTTCTGTACCGAGAGGTCTTAAGCCTAGAAGTATCTGAGGTGAACGCAATTCGGGCAAAACGCTCTCAGTACCTTCCCACTGTCCTGACCAAAACAGAGGCGCAGGCGGTCATTCAACAGATCTGTGGCGTTCAGTAGTTGGTGGTGAAGTTACTTTATGGCAGTGGACTGCGATTGTGCGAAGGGTTACGCTTGCGTGTCAAGGACGTCGATTTTGCCCAACATCAAATCCTGGTGCGAGACGGTAAGGGCAGTAAAAGTCGCGTCACCAAAAACGAGCAGAAGCCCCTGGATGCGCGACATGGGGAGGTAAGCGATTAGCGGTTAAAACCGCCTGTAAATATTTTCTTTCATTGCAGTGATATGCTAAAAGGATGAAAAGCATTCTGACTATTAGCTGCAAACTTCAACCAACATCTGAGCAGGCGGACATGATTCAGGCAACCCTTCAGGCGGAGAGCAGATGCTTGCAACTACATCAATCAGAACGTTGACGCAAAACTGACAAACAAGGAACGTAGACTGTCTAACTCTTGGGCATTCTTCGCTCTCAGGATTTTGATTAGCTACAAAGCTCTTGCCGCTGGTATTGAAGTTGTGCTGGTTCCTCCTGCTTATACGTCTAAATCATGCCATTCCTGCGGTGTAATTGGTAGCCGCAATGGTAAATCTTTCAAATGTGTTAATCAGGCGTGCAATTGGGATGGTGACGCTGAGCGTGAACGGCGCAATTAATATTTCAGGACTTACGCAACAGCACCACATCTGCCACCGCAACCACAGGGGGATTGCCCCTACAAAAGGCTATATGTATAAACTTTGCGTAAGTCCTGTTCTAGTCTTGGGGGAGCGCTTGTAAGCCTTCCCGAACGCTCGGTACTGGCTTGTTGTTTAGTGCAAGTTATGGGCTAGGGCTTTCATCCCCCGCATTCTATGCGTGGGGTCAGCTTACAAATCAATGAAATTTTGGATTTTTGGTTTGGCAAGCCCGATGAGGCGGGTTATGGAAAACCCCGTCAAGTCTGGTTTACCAAAAAACCGCAGTTTGATGAGGAGATCCGAACCCGCTTCTTACAAGACTACGAACTAGCCGCAGCGGATCGGTTAAATCGCTGGAAGGAATCACCCCAAAGCTGTCTGGCACTAATACTGCTATTAGATCAATTTCCCAGGAATTTGTTTCGCGGGACTGCAATAGCCTTCGCTACCGATAGCCTTGCTCTGTCTGCGGCACAGTACGCAGTTGCCAATGGCTTCGATCGAGAACTGCTGCCAATTCAGCGATGCTTCAATTACTTACCGTTTGAACATAGTGAAAATCTCGAACATCAGCGTCAATCAGTGGAGTTATTTCAGCAACTGAGCGACGATCCTGACAGTATTGCGTACATTTCCTACGCAGTTCGACACTTCGAGGTAATTGAACGGTTTGGGCGATTTCCTCATCGTAATCAGATTCTCGATCGAGAGACAACGCCCCAAGAGGCAGAGTCAGGACTTACGCAACATCACCATTATTTAGGGGCAACCACGAGGGATTGAACCGACAAGAACACTATATGTATAAGCTTTGCGTAAGTCCTGAGAGTTTCTTCAGCAGCCTGGATCGTCATTTTAATGAGCAATATGCAACTGAATCAGCTGTCGCGCTGTCGCCTACTTGGGACGTACCCGCTTACTTACAAGTGGTTAATTAAAGCACAGGGCGCTTGGGTTGCCCCTTCACCTTCAAACCCGCTGTATGCGGTTGATACTCTTTCAAATCTATCTTGACTGGCTTGACGTTCCAAATTTCTTGGCAATACTCTCGAATGGTGCGGTCTGAGGAAAATTTACCCGTGCGAGCAACGTTGAGAATTGACATTCGAGTCCAGTTGTGTGCGTCTCGATAAGCTTGGCTGACTTCTTCCTGGCAGTCAATATACGCCTGGTAGTCGGCAAAGAGCATATACTCATCCCTGTCAAGCAGCGATTCTACAATTGGTTTGAAAAGGGCGGGATTGTCGGGGGAGAAGTAGCCGGAAGCGATCGCGTCGATGATTTCTCGCAGTTCGGCGTTGTTATGGTAATAGTCTCGCGGGTTGTATCCTCTGGCTTTCAACTCATAAACTTCGTGAGTTGTCAAGCCAAATAAGAAAAAGTTTTCAGGTCCGACTTCTTGGCGGATCTCGATGTTGGCACCGTCCAGCGTCCCGATGGTAAGCGCCCCATTCATCGCAAACTTCATATTGCCGGTGCCGGAAGCTTCTTTGCCAGCTGTGGAAATTTGCTCGGAAAGATCGGCGGCTGGATAAACTCGCTGACCGAGAGAGACAGAGAAATTTGCCAAGAAAACAACCTTAATGCGATCGCGCACATCCGGGTCATCATTGACGACTTTCGCCACCGAATTAATCAACTGAATGACCAGTTTGGCAATGTAGTAGCCGGGAGCCGACTTGCCTGCAAAAATAAAAGTCCGGGGCAAAATATCAACATTGGGATCTTTTTTGATCCGGTTGTACAGCGTAATAATGTACAGCACGTTCAACAGCTGACGCTTGTACTCGTGAATCCGTTTCACCTGAATATCAAACAGGGAATCTGGATTTACTTCAATGTCGTTGTAGAGCAGAATGTACTCTGCCAAGTCTTGCTTATTTTTGCGTTTAATCGACGAGAAGCTAGAGCAAAACTCAGCATCATCAACAAACGCTTCTAGCTGCTTGAGTTGATCGAGTTGCGTTACCCAATCCTTGCCAATCTTCTGTGTAATCAGCTCAGACAGATGGGGATTGCTCAGCAACAACCACCGACGCGGTGTCACCCCGTTCGTTTTGTTATTAAACTTTTCGGGCCACAATTCGTAGAAATCTCGCAAGACATCCGCTTTGAGCAAATCTGTATGTAGTGCTGCCACCCCATTGATGGAATGGCTCCCTACGCAAGCTAAATGCGCCATGCGGACGTACTTCTGGGCACCTTCCTCAATAATTGACAATCTCCCCACCCGCGCCTCATCGCCCGGATACTTGGCACGCACCTCATCGAGAAAGTGGCGGTTAATTTCATAGATAATCTCTAAGTGCCGAGGCAACAGACGCTCAAACAAGCTCACAGGCCAACGTTCTAGAGCCTCAGAGAGCAGTGTATGGTTCGTGTAGGCGAAGACGCGCCGGGTGATGTACCAAGCTCGGTTCCAACCCAAATCGTACTCATCCACCAGCAACCGCATCAGTTCGGCAACCCCAATCGATGGGTGCGTGTCGTTTAGCTGGATAGCGACCTTCTCGTGGAAGCGATCAAAAGTCTGGTGGATGCGCCGATGCGTATTGATAATGTCTTGAAGGGAACAACTGACGAAGAAATACTGCTGTTCTAGGCGCAGTTGCCGACCCTGAGAGGTGTTGTCGTTGGGATAGAGAACTTTTGAGATATTCTCAGAAAATATCTTGTTGGTAACGGCACCGGCATAGTCACCGCTGTCGAAAATCTGGAAGTCAAACTCTTCAGAAGCACCCGCACGCCAGAGGCGCAACGTATTTACTGTATTGTTGTTGTACCCAGATACGGGCGTATCGTAGGGCGTCCCCAAGATTTTTCGCTGGGGAATCCAACGCACCCGATAGCGACCTTGCCCATCGCTGTAAGCTTCTGTATATCCGCCGAAGTTCACTTCAACTGTTAATTCTGAGCGGCGAATTTCCCAAGGGTTGCCAAATCGGAGCCATTTGTCGGGGTGTTCGACTTGAGCGCCATCCTGAATCCATTGCTCAAAGATTCCGAATTCGTAGCGAATGCCGTAGCCAACTGCCGGAATTTCTAAGGTGGCGAGGGAGTCGAGAAAACAAGCCGCCAGACGCCCTAAACCCCCATTGCCGAGTCCGGGTTCTGCTTCGAGTATTTTGAGGTCATTGATGTCGAGTCCGGACTCGTGGATAGCTTGGCGTGCCCGTTCGTACAAACCTAAATTGAGTAGGTTATTGTCCAACTGACGACCCATCAAGAACTCTGCCGATAGGTAAAATACGGCTTTGACATCTTTGTCGATGTAGGTTCTGACCGTGTTAATCCATCGGTGCAGCAAGCGATCGCGCACGGTATAAGCGATCGCCATGTAGTAATCGTGGGGCGTCGCCCAATACTCATCCTTTGCCAGCAAATAATACAGGTTATCTGCAAACGCCCGTTTCAGGGTCGCTACCGTCATCCCAGTCCGATCGTCTTCCACCTGGACTTCAACGGGTTCAATGGGTTCAATGGGTGTCTTCAGGTGGTCGGCGTGCCCGTCATACTGCGGCTCAAAACGCCCTCCCTGCGAGGGCTGATGACTACTTTCTGTCATGTATAAATCTCCGTTTAACAGCGGTCTGTTGCTACTCCCAATCCTGTCATAACCGACTTTAGGCTGACACGCCGGGGAGTATTGGCTAGAGCGTCTTCACAAAACCAGTGCCTAAGCGAATTGTGTAAATCTTTGATTTAAACCCAAAATTATTATATTTTGGCTAATGATTTTTATAGTTTTTTATTAAGCAAAGTCGTGGAAATAAACATAACTCTTTATAGCGGCTAATCGTTCATTATCTCAGGGTTACAGCAGTGCCATGCCCTAAAAATCCACATAATATTGATAATTTTTGTTACGCATATTTGGTAAATAAATGCATAGTAAGCCGTTATTTTTATTAAAAAGTAACAACTTTTTAAGGTTGGCTGCCCGATTTACAAATCTTTGGCTCAGCATCAGACATATCTTCACGATTTATTCCCTAAATTAGAGGTAGAAGTAAGATTAAACATTTATTAAAAAATACTTGGAGAGAAAATAGCATGAGCTTGCTGTCTTGCTTTGCGTGGTTGAAAAACGGCTTTCTGGGAGTCCCGCAAAAAGCAACTAGGGAACTTATTGCAGGACATTAACATTCACTGGGTAATGAACAAGATTGTTAACTGTCACCTAGGAAGTAGTGAATATGAATGCTGAGACACTCAGAAGCAAGTATGCAGCAGGGCAAAGGGACTTTAGGCAAGCGAATCTATACCGAGAAAAACTCACCTTTGCTTGTCTGGATGGAGCGAAGTTCAGTCGAGCCAATCTAAGCATGATCAACCTCAGGGGTGCAAATCTGCGTGGCGTAGACCTACAACAAGCAGACCTGAGAAGGGCGAAATTGAAGGATGCAGATTTAACGGGGGCAAACCTGGAGGGAGCGAATTTAGCGGGAGCAAATCTCAGCGGTGCCAATCTTACAGGAGCCAATTTGAAGCAGGTAAACTTAAACCGAGCCGTATTAGGTGGAGCGAACCTGAGTCAAACCAATTTAAGGCACGCAAATCTCTGCGAAGCCATTCTATTTGGCGCAATTTTAACAGGAGCGATTCTGCTCAAAGCAAATTTGGCTGGGGCAGTTTTGCTGAAGACAAACCTGACCAATGCGGCTGTAATTGACACCGATTTGAGTGAAGCACGCTTAGAAGAAGTAACGATGCCTGATGGTACAGTCCAGAAGTAATCGCCACGACACTACTCAGGGCAACACATTTTCTACATTCTGAAATACCGTTTGTGAGGATCGGCGATTAAATAACCTACATACTTTCACCTTGTGAGTTGGGTTTAGCCAAAGCGAAATCTAACGCTAAATCCAGCCGTATTGGTGGTTTTTGTGACCTCAAACGCCACTTGTTGACACTAGCGTTAGGAAATAAAGAGGATGAGGCTGTGTTTCGTGCTTTAACCTAACCGATGGAGAATAGGCGATCGCTCCTAGGCTATTAACTCTCTCTTTCTATCGAGCGCTTTCTCTATCCCTAGGTGGATTAGGCAAATCGTAACTCTTCACTACGATGCCAGTAAATTGAACCGTAGAAAGCATCAGAAATTCAATCAAGGTAGGAAAACAGAATGAGAATTTTCGGTTTTGAACAGCTATAACTCAACAAAAACCGAGATGATAGCAATTTTTCGGCATGAGCAGCCATAAAACCAATTGATTATCCACAGGACTTACGCAACTTGCGCTACATCTGAGGGCAACCACAGGGGATTGAACCCGAAAAAACGCTATATGTATAAGCTTTGCGTAAGTCCTGATCCACAAAAGCATTTTTAACCGAGTTGTTTATGCCCGCAGTACATTTACCACCTGGCCCTAAAGGTCATTTTCTTGTAGGTCATCTTCCAGAAATAAACCGCGATCCACTTAAGTTCTTTAGCCAATGTGCTAGGGAGTATGGCGACTTGGTTCGCTGGCAGTTCGGTCCATTTACAGCTTTTTTAGTGAACCATCCCGACTTGATCGAACAAGTATTAGTCACTCAATACCCCAACTTTGTTAAAAGTAGCGTATACCGACGCGGATTGCGCGTTGTAGGCAACGGCTTACTGACCAGTGAAGGCGACTTTTGGCAGCGTCAACGCCGTCTGGTTCAACCAGCTTTTCATCAGGAACGAATTGTCGCCTATGGAAAGGTGATGGTTGCTTATACTCAGCAATTAATTGACCAATGGCACGATGGCGAAATCCGCGATATTCATCAAGATATGATGTTGTTGACCGAAGAAATTGTGTCAAAAACACTGTTTGATGTTGATATTAAGGATGAAGCGGAAGGGGTGCAGGCGGCGCTAAATGCAGTGATGGATTTTAATGCCGATCTGCTCAATCAATATTTCCTTCCAGGTTGGGTGCCTACTCCTAGTAACTTGCGCTACCAACGAGCAATTGAACAATTAGATGCGATTGTCTATCGCATTATTAACGAGCGACGAGCCAGTGGTAACAAAGATACGGGCGATTTACTCTCGCTGTTACTTCAGGTGCGGGATGAATCTGATGGAACTGGGATGACGAATCAGCAAGTGCGAGATGAGGCAATGACTCTATTTTTGGCGGGGCACGAAACGACTGCTAACGCCATGACATGGACATGGTTTCTACTTGCACAGCACCCAGAAGTAGAAGCGAAATTGCAAGAGGAATTAAAGACAGTGTTGGGCGATCGCGCACCCACGGTTGCCGATTTACGTCAGTTGCCTTACACAGAGCGAGTTGTGCTGGAATCAATGCGATTGTATCCGCCGGTGTGGGGAATGAGCCGACTTGCTGTAGAAGACTGCGTTCTGGGGGGGTATGAGGTAAAAGCGGGTACAACTGTGTTTATCAATCAGTGGGCGATGCACCGAGATCCTCGCTTCTTTGAAAATCCAGAAGTTTTTCACCCCGATCGTTGGGCAGATAATTTGATCAAGAAGTTGCCCACCTTTGCTTATTTTCCCTTTGGTGGCGGTCAACACATCTGTATTGGCAAGGCTTTTGCGATGATGGAGGCAAGTTTACTACTAGTCGCGATCGCGCAAAGATTCCGCCTGACGCTACAACCAGACTATCCGGTGGTGCTGCAACCCTCGTTAACACTCCGCCCAAAACATGGGATGAAGATGTTAGTGACTCAGCGATAAGCGATCGCATTTCTACAGAATATCGGGGTCAACTCCCATCTGTCGCAGTCGCTCCGCCAAACGCTCTGCCCGTTGACGCTCCTGCTGTGCAACTTCTCCGGGGGTAGAGAGTTTATTGCCATTTTGGTCGTACCAATACAACCACTCTCTGGTGTATCCTTCATGAGTACCAACCTCGCACCCTATTCCCAGCTCAATTTCTGGCATCCATACCGGGGAACCCATCTGACGCTCGTAGACACCATTCTCTAGACGATACACTTCAAACGAGTCGTGCTTATCTCGTTTGCCGTAATCGGGGTTATAGATGAGGTAGTACAGCACGCCGAGTTGGGCATACTTTGTCATCTTCTGGTCATACTCACCGCCTGGAGTTTTCGAGACAACTTCTAATACCCACTGCGGGACAATATTGTTTTCTTGCCAAAGGACGTAGCTAAGTCGCACCTTACCATTCGGCTTAAATCGCTCTACTCTTAGACTGAGAAAGCCATCCGGTACAATTGCCGCCTGGTTTGGCTCGTAGTACACTCCCATGTTGACTCCGAAAAACCAGTCTCTGCGGTCTGCCCACACTAAAGCTAAGATTCCTCGTAGCAGGATAGGGATGAGGATTTGCAGTTCATTATCCACTGGGGTATCGTCTGAGTCGGGCAGTTCTTCAGCACTGGGAAGATACTGCAACGGGTTGTACTGTACCATGACGACTCCCTCTGGTAACTTACTGCTTGTATCTTAGCTAGGCGGGGCAGCTGAACCCAGGTTTTTGATAGGCATCGTGAGTTGAAAAGTGTACTCTCTTACTGCGGCACTTGCACAAGTCGAGCCATCACAATATATAGGACGCCTGGTATCAAACAGGGTTCTCACTGCTGGTAATAAATTCCCTAATACGTTCTTCCCGTATTTCTTCGAGTGCCGTTTCTAAATTACCTGTTGGCTCTGATTCAACGACTAATGACGTGCCTGAATGATAAACTTTGGACTCTTGGGGCAAAGGCTCCAGAATCAGCTTAGCGTCTTGAACTGCCAAAGTGAACTGAGTGGTGCTGGTCACTCCAAGTTGTTCTCGTATCTCGTTGGGAATGAGAAGACGACCAAATTGTTCAAGTGTGAGTATATCCATATTCGGTATGTTGCTGGGGGCGCATACTCTATAGGAACAAGCTTATAATATAAGCCTATGACGTGTTTTTGCATGAAAACGGTTCATACCCCTAGTATTGCAAATGTTCAGGAGGACAACCAGTGACAGATAGAAACTTCGTCATTAAAGCCATAGAAACAGGTCTTTTATTTCTTACTGAGTCGGCTACTAGGGCGGCTATTAGTGAAACTATAAAAGATATCTATAGTTTCCTTAAACAACAAATTATTCGTAAGTCAGCCGATTCCTCAATTCTTGAAATGATTTTAATTGAATATGAGAAGAAGCCTGAAGCATGGAAGTCAGCTCTTACCGAAAAGCTAATTGAAATAGAGGCTGATCAAGACGAAGAAATTATTAAGACATCCCAGAAGCTTATAGAGTTAGTAAAAGCTCAACAACTCACTAACAGTGTTAAACAATCTAATGTTAATCACTCAGGGAAACAAGTAAATATAGGCGTAAATAACGGTACAACTATTGGAACACAAAACAATACGTACTCACACCAAGCAAGTAATATTATAAGTGAACGCAACGGCAATGTTGTAACGACTTATGAAATTACCCCTTATGGAACTCGGAGAATTCTGGGAATACAACTCTCCTCTTGATAGGGAAACTTGACTTCCAAATAAAGACAAACGTAAATCATAATTACGCGGATTCAAGTGATGATAGACTTAATTAAAGTAAAAAAATATTCAAGTAATCACTGAATGTTGACAAAAAGTAAGTTTTTCTTAAAAAGTTTTTCTAGAGTAGAATAATCACTTAATAACTGAAGAGATGAACTTGAATTATTGGCAGGTTTGCTATCACTATTAGGCTGGTTCTTCAATTGCTGACAAAGTTCCCTTAGCTTACCATCAAGTTTACTATCAGTTACAGACAGCTCATCCTTATTCTTCTCGATTCCACTATACTTAGACAAGACAATCTTTTGAATAACAGACCAAATCTTTTTATTCATCATAAAACGACGAGACTGAGGCGAGATAAACTCAGTATCAGTCTCTAAGAGTTTCTTAATTTCTTTCTCATAAGCACTGACATCAAAGTCGATTAAAACTTCCTCAAATAGTTCACCTCGGAGCTTTGTGTCATCTTCCAAATCTCGGTTGGCAAGTAATGCTTTTACCGCGCTATGAAGCTCTTCTTGTGAAAAAAGCCGAGCTACCTTTTTAGAAAATATTTTTTGCTTATAAAAGTATAAATCTTGAGCCACTCCTACTTCCCCCTTACTTGCTTGATGTAATTAACCAAAGATTGCAAATCACCAACCTTTTCTAAACTTTCCACAAGTTTCTGAACTTTTTCACAGTCATAATACCTTATGTCCACACCTGGATAATCCCTCTGCAATTGTTGCAACAATTGCAGGGCTTCATCATCAAGATAATTGATTGGAAAAACATAACGATAGCCGCTTGGAACATTTGGGATATTCCCATTCTTCCATCTTACCTTGAGTTTCTTGATTGATGAGTTAAGATACGAAGTGTCAAAGTATCCTCCGATTCTTGTAGGAGAAGGAGAAGTTTTACATTCATAGATATAATTGCCACTCTCAAAAAATTTTGATTCCATTTTTATTAATCTTTTCGTTTGAGATTTGTAGTCTTATTAGAACATGAGGTATTGCATAATTCATTTTTACAATACACTTAAGATGCTTTTTTTCGGAAGTACGCTTTTACCTGATACGGATTACCTTGCTTGTCTTTCTTAATATGTGTGTTGACTGCTATAATTTTGCCATCCATTAAACCTGTAATTAGCTGATCTGCTCTCTCAGATAAAGCTACAAAATCTGTTGCAGGTTCGTTATCCCTCAAATTATCTACATAATCTATACCTGGTTCCATCTTAAACTGAGTCATCAAATCCTTCAAAATAGATTTAAAGGTTTGATCAATAACTGTTCCCTTCTGAAAAGAAGTCATTTGACTAAAATCAGGCAAATATTCAAGTGCCTGAACGAGTGCGTTTTTTACTGAGTTAATTGAAAAAAATAGCATAAGTTTCAAGTAATAAAGTTTGATACTCACTGCATGCTAATGTATTGTCTTTTGCACCTGAAGCATCACCGTAGAACTACGGAAATTCGGTTGGACTCCTTTGCCGCATCACCGTAAAACCACGGAAATTCGTTTGGACTACTTCAATTCTGAACAGAGCCAGAGCGATCGCTCTCAATTCTCGAATTCACAGACACGTGCTAAATGTCAAGAATTACCATCGCCGTCCAACCGTCATCGATTTTTTCTAATTGGAACTGGTGTAATGTAACCGCTTTGACATCTACTCGCTGCTGATGGCGATCGCTATCTAGCTTTTCTCCCTTCGTAACCGCACTTAGCTGATGCACTCCATCTTTCTCGGAAATCTCAACTTGTTGCGCCAAGAGCAGTAGTAACTCGCTGTCTTTGTAGTAGATGAATTCTTGCAAAAAATTAAATAACAGCATATCCAATTCATCATTTTCTAAGCTAAAGGTGCGCGTTTCCTTCAGTTCTATTGAGTCTAAATCTTCAATCATTACGTTCATAGTTGCATCACCCGCCGCTTTGAAAAGTTCCTCTAGATTCTTTCCCCAAGCGCGAAAAGCAATATCGGCAGTAGCAACATCTTCAAGAAACTCGTAGGACATAAGGTTATTGTTCGCAATACGGTTCAGTTGTAGGTTGGCTTAAGCGACTTAGTGTTATCCAACAAGTGTTTATATAGTTGGGTAACGCTCACCTCAACCCAACTTACTATTGTTCGCACGGCTTTAAACGATTCAGAATTTCTTCCTTTCTTGCCCTCACCTGTTTGCCGATAAAAACCAGTTCTGTCGCCTCTTGTTCAAATGGCTCCAGATCCCAGCGTCCAGCCACGAAATTAAACAGATAAATGCCTTCAGCAAATCGGATAAACCCTTTTGCTCGATAAACATCTGTACCAAGACTATCGGCAAATACTTCAAAACATTGGCGATTAAATGTAGCATCTGAAGTGTAACCGAACGAGTCGAATTCAAGTTGGTGAACGTGATGGGGTGGCGGTTGTACTCGCTCTCGACCAATACCAAATAGTAAGTCCGGGTCTACTTGGCATCGCTGAGTATGCAAAATTGAGGCGACTTCGTTTAAAGAATGCAATTTATCTTCTATTGCCTTTAACTCGCTTTCGGAAACCAAATCGACTTTGTTCAAAAGGATAGTGTCTGCTGCTTCTATTTGTATTCGACTTGTATGTCCCACAGACGGATATTTCACCATTGCATCTGCATCGATAACCGTGACAACTCCATCCAGTCGCACTTTGGTTAAGCTTTCTTGAATGTCGAAAACCAAAGCATCTGGTTCTGCGACTCCAGTTGTCTCAACCACAATATTATCCGGGTCAACGCTATCAATGATTTCATTAACAGCCGCTTCAAACTCTCCTAACAGCGAACAGCATACGCAACCGCCACCGAGATCCGCAATTTGGACATTTTTACCTTGAATGATTTTAGTGTCGATACCAATTTCGCCAAATTCATTCATTAAAATGGCGATCTTTTTAGGAAAAGAGTCGAGAATATGACGAAGCAGAGTTGTTTTTCCGCTTCCAAGTGGTCCTGTAATTACTGTGAGAGGCGTGCGTCTTTTCATGAAATACCATTTTTGTCAATAGATGGCGTGTGGCACTGCATTGTAAAATCTTGATACCTATGAACCAAACAACTGAATTAACAAGAAACAGAAATGTACTTAGGCAATATTTAAGTTAACCTCACTGCTTTTTAAGTTTTCAATGTTTCTAAAAAATTGGGCGGCGCAAGATATCCACAAGCTGATTAATGCAACTTAGAACTACTGAGCTAATTCTTCATCATCAAGATGCAACTCCGCTTCTGTCTCTAGAAAATCAACTGCGCCGCTACTAATTTCGTAGTAGGCACCAATCACTGCAATCTGCTGACTTTGAATTGCTTCTAAAATCACTTGATTTTGCTTAAGTTTGTATATTTGCCGACGAATATTAGCAATCACTGCTTCTCGCATCCGTGCCTTTGGGTCACGAATCGCTGGCAATTTGTTTACGGCTGGCACAATATAATCGAGTAAAGACTTAACATAGTAAGGTTCCAAACTCCGTTGTGCCTCATCTAGCATTGCTGCTTGCACTGCACCACAGCCTTCATGACCCATCACCACGACTACTAGGGTTTTTAAGTGCTTAATAGCATACTCTATACTTCCTAAAGTGCCTGCCTCAACAACATTCCCGGCAATACGAATAACAAATAAATCGCCTGCTTGTTGATCGTAAATTATTTCGGTCGGCACTCGACTATCAGAACAGCCAAGAACAACAGCAAAAGGAGTCTGCATGAGGATTTGTGCGCGACGTTCAACGGCGGAAAAATCAATAGGAAGTCTGCGTCCGCTGAAAAAGAGAGCATTGCCAATCTTTAGCGCCCGAATTGCTTCTGTTATCGTTTTGATAGTAGGAGGTTTGACCTTAGCCGCATCCCTCATACTAATGCCACTGTGATAGATTTGGTGGCTGATTTCCAACTCTTCCTCTGTTATAGCCTGGTCTTCCAGTATGCCTTCTAATTGATGATGTATTTTCATATCCATAGTTATCTAAATCCTTAGCTAAAACCTAAGATTACTGCAACTAGCTAAGATTACTGCAACTTAGGATGCAATTTATCAAGCACGTTAAAAGGATTCATCCGTGTGGGCTTTGCACGATTCATACTGCTAAGGTGCAACACCAAAGATGCAAGTAAGATGGCGGTTTAACGCGAATCTTATCTAAATTGCTACCTACCAACACTGATGCTTTATGGTAGGGTGCATTAGACTAGCCGGAATACAAGAGTGCTGTTGTGTTTCGGTGCATCAGGCGATCGCTCAAATGTTAAATTTTCTTCATCCTTTAATATTTCCAATCGGTGTCAGCCGCACCACCTTTTTGCTAATCCCTGCTAATTCAGCCGCTTCAATCACATCATCGATGTCTTTGTAAGCTGCACCCGCTTCTTCCGCCAGTCCGGACATTGAGGTACTGCGGACATATATGCCCTTATTTTGCATCTCCTTTAGGAGTGTTTCTCCGCGCCAAGTTTTTCTTGCCTTGGTACGACTCATTGTGCGTCCGCTTCCGTGTGCAGTGCTGAAGAAAGTTTGGTCGCCAGTGGGTACGCCAACTAATAAATAAGAACCAGTTTCCATACTGCCGCCAATAATAACTGGCTGACCAATTTTTTTGTACCGTTCCGGAACATCTGGCATTCCCGGTGCGAAAGCGCGAGTTGCACCTTTACGATGGACGAGGAGCGATCGCGCTTTCCCATCTACAACATGACTCTCTAGCTTGGCGGTATTATGGGCAACATCATAAACCATGTGCATCCCTAAGTCTTCCGCAGAACGTCCGAAGATGTCCGAAAACACTTCGCGGATACGATGCAGAATCACTTGACGATTGGCATAAGACATATTGATGCCGCATTTCATGGCGGAGAAATAGGCTTGTCCTTCCGGAGAATCAAAGGGCGCACAAGCTAATTCTCGATCCAGTATTTTAATTCCATACTTGCTATCCATTACCTTTAAAAATTTTTGCAGATAGTCAGTTGCCACTTGATGACCAAATCCGCGACTACCACAGTGGAACATTACCACCACCTGATCCGGCATGGTAATTCCCATTGTCTCGGCTAACTCTGGATCGAAAATATTTTGCTTTCGAGCAACTTGAATTTCTAAATAATGATTGCCAGATCCTAAAGTTCCAATTTGATTGAAACCCCGGTCAATTGCCTTGTCACTAATCTTTGCAGAATCAGCACCCTTAATGCAGCCGTTTTCTTCAATTAGTTCTAAATCTTCTTCCCAACCATAGCCATTATTAACGCACCACTGAGCGCCTTGTTCGACCACTTTGCGAAAGTCATTCCGCGACAATTTCACAAAGCCACTGCTTCCCACTCCGGCAGGAACCCTTTCGTAGAGCCTATCTACCAGCTTTTTGATATAAGGTTTGACTTCATGGTAGGTGAGGTTTGTAACCATCAAGCGCATTCCACAATTGATATCAAAACCGATACCGCCAGGAGAAATCACGCCCCCATTTTCCACATCCATCGCCGCCACGCCACCAATCGGAAAACCATAGCCACAGTGTCCGTCGGGCATACACAAAGCATATTTGGTTATGCCTGGAAGCGTCGCTACATTAGTAACTTGGTCGTAAACCGCTTCATCTAATTCGGAAATTATCTTCTCGGTTCCATAAATCCGGGCGGGAACGCGCATCCCTTCCTTGTAGGAAACCGGAATTTCCCATACCGTGTCAGAAATTTGTTTTAAAAATTCCTTAATAGGCATCTCGGTTTTACTCCCAAAAAGTGATGTGGCAAATAGAGGCAACCGTCTTAAACCGTATCGTTTCCAGACTTTACTTGGGAAAGACGTTTTGGAAGTTCTACCTGCCGATGATTGAGAATGGGTAAAGAGATCGGTGGTAGGAGCGATCGCATCTTCCCCACCAATAGAAACAATAAAAGTCCTTGCACCACTAGCAGGTTCGTGACTAAAAAGAACGTCGCTTCCTCAATCGGCAACCCAAACAGCTTAAATCCAGTGCTATAGGTCTCAGAAATGCTCCAAATGCCCTGTCCGATGGCGATGCGGTCGGCTATCCACAGGTAAACTGTGGGGATCAGAGTGCCAATCAGCCAAGCGTCTTTTCTAGCCCAGAGTTGCTTTGCTCCAACTGCCCACTGTAGCGCCAGTACGGGACCTGCCCAAGCTAAAATTAGCCCCATGTACACAGTCCGATCCGACTGCAACATGAAAGCTCCAGCAATGCTCAGAACGCTCCATAAAACGATGCCAGATACTCGCACCCCAGGAGAATCCTCCTGCTGTGCTGGCTCACTTGTGCGAGGAAACAGCCAGTACAGCCAAAAACCCGTTAGCAGTGGCTGAAGGATGAAGAATAAATATTCTTCAACGGGCACGTAGCCAATCGTACCCACCACACGATCCGTGCCGTAGTGCCACACATCGCGCCAAACCAGGTAATTGTCCCACGGTGTAGTATAAATCAGTGCAATCAGCGCTATCAGGGGCAGCCCTAACCACGCTCTGAGTCCTCCGATACCAGCCAGAGGTTGCCGCCCAAGCCATGCTAAAAAGAAGAGTGGTGGCAGGATAAAGACAAGGTGAAACGCGAAGTAGCTCATCTTGCTAGCAATACTCTAAACATTAATGATGCCGAACTAAAAGGCAAAAAACAGCAATAGAATTACCATCGCTACGGTCAGGCTGATGCGAAATGGCTTCAAAGGCAAGTCTTCAGAGGTAATTACACTATCCCGTTGTACCTGAGTAATTAGCTCGGAGTTCTTGTCTTCCGGTTTTTGGGATGGATTGGTTTCTTTTAGTTCCATAGACCGTTTTTTGCGTTTTGCATGACTTGCCTGCTGTCTATGTTGGAGAAACCGTTCTCAGCTTACCTCGTTCTTAAGAACTACCTTCGTGCGGGGTGTAGTTCTGCCAGAGGAGTTAGCCCTCATAAAGTTGGCTTGTAATTAGGAATACACGGAACCCTAGCCATTTTTCTAGGGTGAGTTCTCCCCATTTCTCCGATGCCGCCCGTCTCTTCAAAACGGCATGATATCAGCACAAGGAAGTGGCAATCCGGTTTAGATCGGGTAGACCTAACCCCCCAACCCCGTTCCCTACCAGGGAACGGGGGGAACTAAACGCCCCTCTCCAGTCAAAAAAAATTTATTCCTTTTCCCTGCCAAGAGTAGAGGAGGGTTAGGAAGAGGTGGAGAGGGGTGGAGGGAGAAGTTTACCGAACCGTATTGGCAGTTGTCCCGTAAAAGCTCTCGCATTTGTGGAGAAATGGAATGTCTTTATCTTCATCGGAGATGTCCAGCACCTTGCTGGCTCTCTCCAACAATTTAGCCGATACTGTTGAGCGAGTGGGTTGGTCAGTTGTGGCAGTCAATGGGCGAACCTCCTACGGGAGAAGAGGATGGCTAATGCGGAATTCCTCCTCAAGCGGTATCCACTGGCGACCAGGTATCATCGTCACCTCTGACGAGACCATCAAGCGCGAAGAGGAAATCACCGTCACCTTACCAGATGGTCGGACAGTACCCGTTACCGTCCTGGGTCGTGACGCTAGCACCGATGTAGCTGTTCTGAAGCTAGAAAACATAGAATTCCCGGTTGCGGAAATTGGCGATGCGGCAACGCTAAAGGTCGGTCATCTGGTACTTGCACTCGGACGAGGGACTGAGAAGGGTGTGAGTGCCTCTATGGGTGTGGTGAGCGCGATAGGGGATGCTTGGCGTAGTATGAGCGGTGGCTCGATCGATCGATTTGTGCGTCTCGATTTAACCCTCTATCCCGGCTTCTCAGGCGGGCCGCTGGTCGATGCAGCCGGTAAAGTTGCAGGTATGAACACCTCCGGGCCGCGCAATATGGCTTTAACGATTCCCGCGTCTACGGTGAACCGGGTGGTAGATCAGTTGCTCTCAAAAGGACGGATTGCACGAGGCTACCTGGGTTTGGGAATGCAGCCGGTTCGCTTGCCCGATACGCTTAAGAGTGCGCTTTCTCTGGCTTCTAATGGTGGGGTGATTGTTGTCAACGTTGAGCCGGATGGCCCTGCGGATAAAGCTGGGGTGCTGATTGGCGATGTGTTAGTCGCAATTGATGGCAACCCGGTCAGCGACACGGGGAACGTGCAGGCGATGTTGGGGACACAAAGCGTCGGAAAAACCCTGAAAGTGCAGCTGATTCGGGGGGGTGCGCCCCTGGAAGTCGCACTCACCGTTGGCGAACGACCGGCGAGGGAGGATTAAGATGGCGATCGCAACCGCAACATTAGAGAATACAGGTGCAAGTGCAGAGATTGCCCTTGAGTTGTCGCAAATCGCCGAACAACTACGCCGTTGTACCGTACAAGTCCGCAGCAGTCGCGGGAGTGGCGGCTCAGGTGTAATCTGGAATTCTCAAGGTTTGATTATCACCAACGCTCATGTCGCCCCTTTCGACAGGGCGATTGTCGAACTTTGGGATGGACGAGTCATTGAGGCTATCCGCACAGACATCGACTCCAGACAGGATTTAGCGGCACTCCAGGTTGAGACAACTGACCTTCCAGCCGTCACGGTTGGCGACTCCAATCTCCGAGTCGGCGAACTGGTGCTGGCAGTGGGAAATCCTCTGGGTCTAGTTGGCGCACTCACCAAGGGAATTATCCACGCGACTGACTCCATTGATGACTTCAGCACTCAAAGATGGGTTAAGGCTGATATTCGGCTAGCACCCGGAAATTCTGGTGGTTTGCTTGCCGATGCACGGGGGCGAGTGATTGGGATTAACACGATGATTGCAGGTGGTTTAGCGTTGGCAATCCCCAGCAAGAGAGTAGAATGTTTTCTCAAAAGCGATCGCCCTCCCTCTCTGGGTGTCACCCTACGTCCGGTGCTGCTTGGTTTAGAAAATCAGCGCATTTTGGGCTTATTGGTGTTGGAAGTTGCTCCGGGGAGTTTGGCTGCCTCGGTGGGTCTTCAAATTGGCGACGTGCTAATGGGAGTAGGCGGTGAATATTTTAATACCCCTGACGATCTCAAAAGCATTCTCAAGTATGCCGAACCGGGAAAGCAGCTGGTGTGGGAATTTCTGCGTTCTGGCAGACGGTGCTACGCGATCGCATCTGGTAATCAAAACATTGCCGAACCAACCTTTCCAGAGGTTAAGTCAGCGTGATTTCGGTCATGGTGACAGCCGAAAATCCCATCGTGCGTGCGGGGTTGGAGAGCATCATCCGCACCTCTGAGTTGCTGGAAATCGTCGGTAGTTCGTCTAGCACAGACACTTTGGTGCCGGAGGAACTACAACCCGATGTGGTGTTGCTGGATTATTCCTTCTCAGATGACGATCCTGCTGAAGAGAAATTACTCGCGCTTGGTGCAGAATCTCCGGCATTTGTCATTTTAGCGAACAACCCCCACAGCACTTGGCTAGAGTCGGTTTTGCAAGTCGGCGTGCAAGCGATCTTACCGCGAACGGCAACGGCTGAGGAAATTGTCGCAACTGTCGTGGCAGCAGCGCTTGGGCTGGTGGTGCTGCATCCAGACTTTATGGATTTGCTACCTCTCAAAGAGTCCTCCGCACGCCGACTGCCTGCTTCCCCGATTCAGGCGCTGACACCACGGGAGATCGAGGTCTTAGGGATGCTGGCGCTGGGAATGGGTAACAAGAATATTGCCAAGCACTTGACCATCTCCGAGCATACCGTCAAGTTCCACGTATCATCGATCTTTCAAAAGCTCAATGCTTCTAGTCGGACTGAGGCGGTTACTCTGGGTGCGAGGTTGGGTTTGATTCTGCTTTAAGCAGATGAAGGGTGATGGCTATCCACTTAAAGCACCACGCTTGGCAAACCTAATCTCCCAGCCCCCTTAGCAGGGAAGGGGGAATTCAGTTGCCCCTTCCCTTAGTAAGGAAGGGGTTGAGAAGAGGTCAGATCGGGATGCCAAGACTATCCTACAAGAGGAGCGGGTCATATGAAGACGGAACTCGTCTAGTTAGGTTTACTTCCCTCCTGGCCCGTCGTGTCTATTCGGATCTTTCTTCTCCTTCTTAGCGCCATCAGATTCCTTTTTAGGCTTTTTGGATTCTCTACCACCCTTTTCCTTTTCCTTGCCCATAACGATTCCTTAATAGAGGTTCCCTTAATTGTGGAACAATTTAGAGATTTCGGAACACGGAAAACTGTGATTTTAGATTTAGATTTAGGGGAGCAATGGTAGTGTGGCGACCGATAATTAGCGCTGGGACAATTAGCGCGATCGCTGTCTTAAAGTTGCGACCTTCAGGGTCAGCTACATTATCCGTCGGAAAGTCCTCTTCTCAAATCGGTGGCACGCCGGGAATTTGCCCAATTACTCTACAGGCTCTAGCGTTCGCAATGCTTTGTAGAGATGAAACTCGTTTTCAGCAATTCCTTCGGAATATAGCAATCCTAAATGATTCGTGAAGGCGAGATCCCCGAATTCGAGAGAGAAGTCGGGATCTGAACCACTGGCATCTCATCACAACGTTTTTAGCAATCGTGGGAAGATCGCACTACCTCGTAATGTCAGGACTTACGCAACATCACCACATAGTAAGGGCAACCACAGGGGGATTGAACCGACAAGAACGCTATATATATAAGCTTTACGTAACTCCTGAATGTGTTGGTAAGCAATCGTGAAGCCTGTTTGATGACCCTATCCTCGATCGGGAAAAAAGCATAGGTTTATTAATTTCTTCCTTACCCTGATTTCAGCTGCGATGATTGTCGATTAAGTTGAATGTGCCACCATAAAGGCGATCGCGGATCGTGTCATTACTCAGGAAGTCATGGGGGAAGCCCAGATCGATCTGACTTACCTCATTGAGGCGTTGCAAATGTTCTGGCATCAGCTTGACATCCAGACAAGCCAGATTATCTTCGATCTGGCTTACCTTCCGAGAACCGATAATCGGGATGATGACGCTGCTTTGAGCGCTAAGCCAAGCCAGCGCCACTTGTGAAGGCGTGTGTCCACTTTCTTTGGCAACTTGACAAACAACGTCAGCGATAGCGAAGCGCTGACTTGTCAGTTCGCTAACTGGCTTTCGGAAATATTCCCTCCTATAGTTCCGATTCGCCCTTGTTGGCTGCTGCTATTGGGCTGATTGTACTTGCCCGTTAGCACACCGCCACCCAATGGCGACCACGGTGTAATTGCCAAGTCGAATGCCTTTGCCATCGGTAACAAGTCGCGTTCTGGCGTCCGCTGAATCAAACTGTACTCGACTTGCAGCGCTACAAACGGCGTCCAACCGTAACACTGCGCCAGGGTGTTTGCTTGTGAAATAATCCAAGCGGGTGCGTCAGAAATGCCAATGTAGAGTACCTTGCCAGAGCGTACCATGTCATCGAAGGCACGCATCACCTCCTCCACGGGCGTCATGAAATCCCAAGCTTGCAGCCAGTATACGTCAATGTAGTCAGTTTTAAGCCGTTTCAGGCTGCCTTCTAGCGACTGCATCATGTTCTTGCGATGGTTGCCACTGCCATTGGGGTTGCCTGAGCGATAGCGAAGCGCTGACTTGTCAGTTCGCTCATATGCAAGGGAAACGAGTATTTGGTGGCAACGACAAAGCGTTCCCGTTCTGAGGCAATGAACTCACCAACTATTTTCTCGCTGGTGCCCTCTGTGTAGCCGTTGGCAGTGTCAATAAAGTTACCTCCTGCTTCCACAAAGGCATCAAATATTTGGCGGCTTTCATCTTTGGATGCGCCCCAGCCCCAATCTTCACCAAAAGTCATTGTGCCAAGGCAGAGTTCCGAAACTCTTAATCCACTCTTTCCTAATAGCTTGTATCTCATGGTTTTCCTTGTATAACGAAGGTAGTTTTAGCGCCAGCCAAAAATCTGATTGCTAGGAATTAACCTCTTTCAGGATTGCACGCAGTAACTTTGACCTGTCACAAGCATCTTTGTAGCAGACACCGTCGATCAAAAATGTCAGCGGTTTACCATGCTCATCATCGATTCCGGATAACGTCCCCCACTAGCGACGCCCTTAGGTGCCACTTCGTCGATGCGCTGCAAATCTTCTGGTGTCAGATTCACTTCCAGCGCGGCGATATTTTCTTCCAAATATTGCCGCCGCTTAGTTCCGGGAATGGGAACAATGTCTTCACCCTGCGCCAGCACCCAAGCAAGAGCCAGCTGCGCCGATTGGCAGCCTTTTTCTTGGGCAATTTCGTCAATCCGTTGCACCAGTTCCAGGTTTTTCTGAAAGTTCTCGCCCTGAAAACGCGGTGAGTTGCGGCGGTAATCATCAGCAGCCAAGTCATCAAAGCTTTTGATCTGACCCGTCAAAAACCCCCGTCCGAGCGGGCTATAGGCAACAAAGCCAATGCCAAGCTCTCGGCAGGTGGCAAGAATTTCGTCTTCAGGATCGCGGCTCCACAGGGAATACTCGCTCTGCAACGCGGTAATTTGATGTACGGAGCCAGCGCGACGCAAGGTTTCCGAGCCAGCTTCCGAGAGTCCTAAATATCTCACCTTGCCTTCTTGAACCAGTTGCGCCATCGCACCGACGGTTTCCTCAATGGGAGTATTTGGGTCAACTCGATGCTGGTAGTACAGGTCAATCGTCTCTACACCCAGACGACGCAAACTAGCCTCGCAGGCTGAGCGAACATACTCTGGTTTGCCATTGATACTGCGAACGGTCGGGTCTTCGCTGCGAACGATGCCGAATTTAGTCGCGAGAACAATTTGGTCGCGGCGATCGCTAATTGCTCGTCCGACCAGTTCTTCGTTCTTGAATGGCCCATACATATCAGCCGTGTCGAGAAAATTTAGCCCCAATTCCAGCGCCCGATGAATGGTGGCAATCGATTCAGTATCATCGCGGTTGCTGTAAAAATCTGACATTCCCATGCAACCCAAACCAATTGCCGAGACGGTGAGATCGCTTCGTCCTAACTGTCGTGTCTTCATCGCTAATTTCTTTGTGGAAGTTTGCCTGCGCTCAGTCTACGCAGGGAACGATGTTTTGTCGCTTGCCATAGGTGTGATTTTGAACAGACATCTCCAAAAAATAATGTAGAGACGCGAAATTTTGCGTCTCTACAAGGGTTTCAGGCAACGCACCTTTAATTTCTGGAGATGTCTAACAAGAAAATAACGTTAACGATTAGCTAACCCAAAAGTAGCCATGTTTCCCTAACTTTCGCGCGGGTTTCCACCTTTACACTTAGTAAGGCTTTCTCGGTTTTGTAGATGTTCGCCAGCGATCGCTTGAAATTTTTGGTAATCTTTTGGGGTGTCAATGTCGATAACACCCTCCGGAAAGGGGAGGCGAAAGACTTCTGAGGAGTATTTTTTAATGATTTGTTTTGCGCCTACGGTAGTTTTCAGGCTCATCAGTTCTGGGAACAAGGTACGGCTGAACAAAGCGGGTACGCCCAAGCTTCCTGCATACTCTGAAGCAATAATCGGTTGGCGCGTGAGATGATAGGCTTCCACGATTTGATTGAGTAGTTGGGAAGAGATGAAAGGCTGATCGCAAAGGGCGATCGCAACGGCTTCTAAGTTCTGATTTAAATTAGCCAGTGCTTCAATACCCACCCGAATCGAAGAACTCATCCCCTCCGCCCACTGTGGGTTTTCTACGATTTGTACGGGTAATAAGTTGACTTCTGGCTTCATTCGTTCTGCATTAGCTCCCAGAACGACAACGATGGGTTGACAGATGGAAGCGATCGCAATTTCTGCGGTGTGGCGGAGGAAGCTGCGTCCTTGATACAACAGCAGTTGTTTTGGAGTCCCCATGCGAGTGGATGCTCCGGCGGCGAGAACGATCAAACCGACGACAGGCGCATTCATCTGGTACTCCGGTTGTGAATCGGTTCCTGGCGGTTTCTTAATAAACCACCCGAACGATCGGCGAGAACCGCTTGAATTTCCGCCACAATTGAGAGTGCGATCGCTTCCGGTGTATCAGCGCCAATATCCAGCCCCACGGGACCATGCAAGCGGTGAAGTTGGGCTTCTGTCAGCTGAATTCCCCATTCTTTTAGCTCAAGAAGTAACTGTTCGGTTCTTCTCTTGGGACCAAGAATGCCTAAGTATTGCACGGGAGAAGGCAAAAGAGTTTTCAGGATTTCTAGGTCGTGCAGATAGTTATGGGTCATCACCACAGCTACCGTGCGGTTATTGATTTCTACGGTTTCATGAATTGCCTCTGGACGGGACAAAATAACTTCATCGGCGCTGGGAAATCGAGCTGATGTTGCATTGGCAGGTCGGCTATCAATTAGTGTCACGTACCATCCCAATTCCTTCGCCAAGCGTACCACTGGGATGGCATCGTCACCCGCTCCGAAAATGACCAGCGAGACAGGTGGCTGAATCGCTTCGAGAAAAACTTCGGCTTTCCCTCCCAATAAGGGATACAGTTTTACCTGCGAACAATTTTTATCAAGCACTTCACGGGCATCTTCGAGGATGTCTGCACTCAAATCCGCATCTTCGAGGTTACTGAAAATAGTGCCATCTTGATGCAACATTAAATGGGTTCCGACTGGTGCCTTTATTTGACCTTCAATGTGAAATATAGTTGCCAGAACTCCCACTTGCCGACGATGCAGACATTCTGCCAGAAAAGTCAAGGGACTTAAGTTCTCTGGAGTTAGGCGCTCAATCAGAACCTGTACCATTCCTTTACAACCGAGTCCCAGTCCCCAGACGATGTCATTGTCGGAGGTCGTATCGTAGTTCACCAACATGGGTTCACCCGACACGATGACCTGTTGAGCGCGTTCAAAAACGTCATTCTCCAGACAACCACCGCTAATCGAACCGATTCTCTCACCTTCTAGAGTCATCAGCATTCGAGCGCCCGGTCGCCGGTAGGTAGATCCACTGACTTTGACAATGGTGGCGATCGCTACTGTCTTGCCGCAATTTTTGGCTTTGGCAAATGCGGCAACAATCTCCTGTAATTCCTTCATTGTTTTCGCCTTTATGCGGCTAATCTCTGAGAGCATTCTCAAGTTCGCCTTGTCACCCCGCTTGGAAATTAATTTCCATCGCTATAATCTGCCAGGGGTTGAAACCCTGTCTCATAGCTAAAGTCGTCTTTAGACGACTGTACATTAGCCAGGGGTTGAAACCCCTGTCTCATAGCTAAAGTCGTCTTTAGACGACTGTACATTAGTATTTGAGTCGTCTGTAGATGACTTGGGCTAAAAGCTCGTGGACTTAAGTAGCTGGCAGGTTTCAGGAGAAATAGCCCTGCCTTAAAAAGGGGGGCTAAAAAAAGTCGCACATCGCGTAAAGTGGGCAGGACTTACGCAACATCACTACATCTGCCACCGCAACCACAGGGGGATTGAACCGACAAGAACACTATATGTATAAGCTTTGCGTAAGTCCTGGTGGGCTGGGAAGCAGCACAGGACTCGCCGCACATCACCACATAGTAAGGGCAACCACAGGGGGATTGAACCGACAAGAACGCTATATGTATAAGCTTTGCGTAAGTCCTGAGCATTTAGTCCACTTAAGTGGACTTGAGCTATGAGCCAGGGATTTGAATCCCTGGCTGGCGGGTGTGGAGGCTGGTGCAAGATGTGAACTTACAGCAATTTGTCCGGCGTAATCGGAAGGTCGCGGATGCGCTTTCCGGTGGCGTGGTAGACAGCGTTTGCCACTGCCGCCGCGACGCCAGTGATGCCGATTTCGCCAGCGCCTTTGGCTCCAATCGGGTTAACGTGCGGGTCTATTTCTTCGACGAAGTACGATTCAATTGCGGGGATGTCGGCGTTGACAGGTACGTGGTACTCGCCCAGGTTGGCGTTGACGATGCGCCCGGTACGGGAGTCTGTCACCGTTTCTTCTAAAAGTGCCATGCCTAGCCCCATGACGATACCGCCAATCATTTGCGATCGCGCTGTTTTGAGGTTGATTGCCCGTCCCACTCCAAAGGCTCCCACAAAGCGGGTCACGCGCACTTCGCCCAAGTCCGGATCGACGCGCACTTGGGCAAATTGAGCGCCGAAAGAGTGCATGGAAAACTTCTTCTCGGCTTGGGCAAACTTGGCATCGAAGCTTTCTTCAACTTGCTGCAAATTTTGGCGCATCAGCACCTCTTGGTAGGTTTCGCCCTGGTGGCGATCGCTCTTGAGAAACAGGCGTCCGCCCTCAGTCGCCATGTCCGTTTCCGGGACGTTGTACAGGGGGGAACCAGCGTCTGTGCGTGCCAACTCCAGCACCTTCCTACGGGCTGCTTGTGCCGCTTCATGCACGGCAGTCCCCACGCTTCCCATCGTTGCCGAACCGCCCGATACCGGCGCACGGGGCAACTCGGTGTCCCCCAGTTCAAATCGTACTCGCTCAACCGGCAACCCAAGGGCGTCGGCGGCGACTTGCGCCATCACTGTCGCTGTACCCGTGCCCATCTCTTGGGAACCACTCTGCGCCAAGGCGGTGCCGTCTTGCAAAATGCGGACTCTAGCGCTAGCGGGAAAATGGTTCACGGGATACGTGGCGCTTGCCATGCCCATCCCAATCAAGTAACGACCATCCCGCATCGAACGCGGTTCGGGAGTGCGCCGCGACCAGCCAAATTTTTCTGCGCCGAGTTGGTAACATTCTTTGAGCGACTTGCTCGACCAAGGTAGGTTATTGCTGGGGTCTGTGTCTGCGTGATTGCGGAGGCGCAACTCAATCGGGTCGAGTTTCAAGGCATAAGCGAGTTCGTCCATCGCCGATTCCAGGGCAAACATCCCCGGAGTTTCGCCAGGGGCACGCATAAATGTCGGCGTCCCTTTGTTGAGACGGACGAGACTTTGCTTGGCTTGCAAGTTCGGAGTGGCGTACATCATGTGTGTCCCCACGGTGTACGGTTCGACGAATTCCTCGAAGGTTGAAGTATGGGAAATGCCCCGATGAGCGATCGCGGTCAATCGACCGTCGCGCGTTGCACCGAGTGCTACTTGTTGCTCAGTTTCCGCCCGGTGCCCGACGGTGGTAAACATCTGTTCGCGGGTTAAAACTAATTTCACAGGACGACGAACCTGACGGGCAGCGATCGCAGCTAGGGTTACGTGGGGCCAAACCGAACCTTTGCAGCCAAACGCACCACCGATGAATTGACACACGACGCGCACGTTTTCTTCGGGGATACCCAGCGTCGTCGCCATCGCCTGACGCACCCCGAAGTTGTACTGCGTCGCGTCGTAAACGGTGAGCCGATCTCCCTCCCACACGGCAGTTGTCGCGTGCGTTTCCATCGGGTTGTGGTGTTCGGTGGGAGTCCGGTAAGTTTCTTCAATCCGCACCTCCGCAGCGGCTAAGGCTTGCATCGGATTGCCGCGTATCGTCTCTGGCGGTCTGCCAAACACTGACTTCGGTGCGTATGCCTGCGCCTTTTCCATCTCCACCACCGGCGTTTCTGCTTCGTAATCGACGCGGACGAGGGATGCCGCGTAGGTGGCGTTTTCTAGGGTGTCGGCAATGACAACGCCGATGTGCTGACCGATGTGATGTACAACCGCTTCTTGCAGCACCAGGCGGTTTTCAGCGGCAGCGCCACCCCCTAACAAGGTGGCAACTGGGCGGAGTTTAGGCGCGTTGAGGTGCGTCAAGATGCCCAGTACACCCCCGCACTTTTCCGCCGCACTGGTGTCGATGCTTTTAATGCGTCCACAGGCGATCGCGCTGCCGATAGTGACGGCATAGGCGAGATTTTCTAGGGGGATTTCTGCCGAGTAGCGGGCACCGCCCGTCACCTTCAGGCGTCCATCCACCCGATCCATCGGCTTGCCCACAGCTTGGTTTGTTGCATTATCAGATTGACTCATACCGTGCCTCCTGCTGCCTTTGTGAGTGCCCGCGCGATCGCTCGTTTCGCCATTTCAACTTTGAATCGGTTGTATTTTTGGGGTTTGGCTTCGCGTATCGTTGCCTCTGCCGCTGCTGCAAAGGTTTGCTCGTTTGCTTTGGCACCAACTAGAATTTTCTGGGCCTCTACCGCCCGCCACGGCTTATGTGCCACGCCCCCCATCGCCACTCGCGCCGCTTTAATGATGCCATTATCAATATCGAGGGCGGCGGCAACAGAAACCAGGGCAAATGCATAACTCGCGCGATCGCGTACTTTTAAATAATGCGATCGCTCGGCAAAGGGTGAATTGGGCAAGTCAACCGCCACAATTAACTCGTCATGTTGAAGCACCGTATCGATTTGGGGCGTATCTTCCGGTAAGCGGTGAAAGTCACTTATCGGAATTTGTCGCTCTCCGTTCGATCCCTCAACGCGCACCACGGCATCCAGCGCTGCCAGCGCCACGCACATATCCGAAGGATGCGTTGCAATGCACTGTTCGCTGGCACCGAAAATCGCGTGAATGCGGTTATACCCTTCAATCGCCGAACAACCGGAACCGGGTTCGCGCTTGTTGCACGGCATCGCCGGATCGTTGAAGTAGTAGCAGCGCGTTCTTTGCATCAAGTTTCCGCCGACGGTTGCCATATTCCGCAGTTGCGGCGACGCGCCAGCGAGTAATGCTTGAGAAAGTAACGGATAGCGATCGCGCACCAGCCGATTATTTGCTACGTCGCTGTTACGTGCCATCGCCCCGATGCGTAAGCCATTCGGTATTGCCGTAACATCTGCCAATGGTAGCCTGGTAATATCTACAAGTTGGTCAGGCTGCGCCACCCCTCCTTTCATCAAGTCAATTAAATTAGTGCCACCGGCGATGAATTTCGCTGCCCGATCCCCGGCAACTGTCTGGATGGCTGTGCCTTTTTCAGTAGCACGCACATAACTAAAAGGTTTCATTAAAACTCCTGTGCAGTTTTCTCCTCTCACGGGTAATGGATGATTGGTATTTCTTCCCCATTACCGACTACCCATTGCTACTCTGCATCTGATGAACTTCGCGCACGGCGGCAACAATACCAGGATAAGCACCGCAGCGACAGAGATTACCGCTCATGCACTCCCGAACTCCCTCATCGGATGTCGGGCACCCTTCTGCCAATAGACCCACCGCAGACACGATCTGACCGGGTGTACAATATCCACACTGAAAGCCGTCATGCTTAATGAAAGCCGCCTGCATGGGATGAAGTTCATCGCCGCGAGCTAAACCTTCAATCGTTGTAATTTCTGCGCCTTCCTGCATCACCGCCAACGTCAGGCACGAGTTGATGCGCCGTCCATCCACCAACACAGTACACGCACCGCATTGTCCGCGATCGCAACCTTTCTTGGTGCCTGTCAGACCGATGCGTTCGCGCAGTGCGTCCAGTAGCGTCACGCGCGGTTCTATTTGCAAAGTGTGCGCTTTACCATTGATCCGCAGCGTCACGTCAATACTACCAGGCTCCAGCGTTTTCGCTACTGCGGTGGAAGTCTTAGGGCTTGTTTGCATAAAAATATTTTTTGTAAGGTTTGCATTTGCGAAGCGAGATGCGATCGCGTCCTTGGCAACGACTAAGGTACTTGCGATCGTTAGCTGACCGAACCGTCGCCGTGTTATCCTCAGCTTCATTTTTGCACCGTCAAAATTGGTCTAATAATAAAGATAGTGCGTTTTACAATACTTGGCATGAAAACGGAGTTTATTGAGAATTCAGCTAGATCTAAAATTCCTCACCGTCGCCAATAACGTATTGCACCTCATATCTTGCACCAAAGTCATCACCCGCCAGGAAATCAATTTCTTTGCTGATAGCTTGCATTCCGTTAAAACGGACTAAAATTCAGAAATATCAAGGCTTTTAGTCCATTTCAATGGAATGCAAACTATAAGCTGTGGAATTCAAATTCCGAGCGGGTTATCGGTTTGGTGCAAGATATTAGCCAGGGGTTCAAACCCAACAAAGCTCCGGTAGGAATCTGGATTGGGCTTGTTGCAATAACCAGCCCGCCAGCCCGGGGTTCAAACCCAACAAAGTTCCGGTAGGAATCTGGATTGGGCTTGTTGCAATAACCCGCCAGCCCGCCAGGGGTTCAAACCCCTGGCTAATAGCTCAAGTCCACTAAAGTGGACTGGGGAAGAACTTCAGTCCACTTTAGTGGACTTGAGCTATTAGCCCGGAACTTGAGTTCCGGGCGGGATTGGCGGCTTGTTAAGAATGGTGCAAGATATCAGTTACACCCGGCTTTGTAGAACAGCCACCCAAAAATCAGATGATTGTAGCTGAAACACCTCGCTTAATTCTCCGACATCTCACCTGGGATGATGTAGACGACTTGGCACCCATTTTTGCAGATCCAGTCGTGATGAAGTTCTTCCCCAACACGCGGACATCCGAAGAAACCAAGCGCCACATCGAGTGGATATTCAGCTGCTACGAGAAACACGGCTTCGGTTTGTGGGCGACAATTCACAAAGCTGACAACAAGTTTATTGGTCGGTGTGGATTAATACCGCAGCTAGTGGATGGGCAAAAAGAAGTCGAGATTGGTTATATGCTTGCTAAGGAATACTGGGGAAAGGGTTTGGCAACCGAAGCTGCTAGTGCAATTCGGGATTATGGTTTTAAGATTGGTTGTAACCGCCTCATTTCCTTAATTGCTCCGGGAAACATCGCGTCTGTGAAGGTCGCAATGAAAGTCGGCTTGACTTACGAAAAAGACACAATTATTCAGGAAAAGACTGTTCGCGTTTATGCAATAAACAGACCCGATCTTCCGTAGAATTAACTACAGCAGTTTGATCGGCTGAGCAACAGCGAGATAGAAAAGGGAGGGTTACAAATGCGGATTTTATTTGTGTGTACTGGCAATACCTGCCGTAGCCCAATAGCAGAAGCGCTATTCCGACAAAAAGCCAAAGGAATGGAAGTCGAGGTGCGGTCGGCAGGCGTCGTGGCGTTTGCGGGAGATTCTGCATCCCCACAGACCCAGCGCGTCCTGAAGGAGTATGGTATCCATCACTACCATGAAGCGAAGCGACTGGATCGCCAGCTGATCGATTGGGCGGATTTGGTGCTGACCATGACGGGCGGGCAAAAGAAAGCGATCGCTGATGCATTCTCTGCTGCTGCCGACAAAGTATATACCTTAAAAAAATACGTTGGCTATCACGAGCGAGCTGAAATCGCCGATCCCTATGGTGGAGACTTGACAACATATCGACAGTGTGCTGGAGAAATTGAGCAAAAACTGGATCTGTTGTTAGAGAAGCTAGCAGATTTTCGTAGGTTGGGTTGACGGAGGAAACCCAACACGTGCATGGGTTACGCGATCGCTAACCCATCTTACAAATAATTAATCCCGCCTACTTAGGGGCGAGAAAATAATCGGGATTACTCAGTTTTGACGCAGTTGAGCATCCGCAAAGTGGCGGCGGCAGCATAGTTGCGGCGAGTCGGAGAATTTGGCTCAAACTTGCTACCGACTTCATTGACTGGGGAGGCAACGTTGCAATAAGAAGACATTTGGCTAATCAGCGAGGCAGCCCAGTGTTTTTCGGTGTCTGAGAAGGTTTTTGCTGAGTTTTTGATCGCTAATTCTGGGGCAAGTCCACGCATCGTTTTACCAAATTCAGCAGCACGTCGCAGCACTGCCATCAATTCAGCTCTGGTGACGGGTTGAGTGGGTTTAAAGGTGCCGTCTTGGTAGCCACTGACAATTTTGTTATCCCGCGCCCATTGAATTTTAGCGGCACTCCAGCGCGAAGCATCGACATCGGGATAGGGTCGAGATGCAGCTTGAGTAGGGATTGTGACATTAGCTCCTGGTAGCTTCGTTAAAGATTCCAACACCATAGACACCAGTTGCTCTCTGGTTAAGGCAACTTGAGGGCGGAAGGTGTTGTCTTCTTTGAAGCCAGCGACGAACCCCAGCGCCACAGCTTGTTCAATTTCTTTAGCGTAGACATCTGAGGCGATATCTCCGAAGGCGGAGCTTCCGGGAGTCGTTGCGATATCGCCAGGGTCGATTCCCGGCGCGGCTTGGTCGCTGGCAAGATAGACGTGACCGAGGGTTTTACCGTTGTAGGTTCTTTTGGCGAACCGCCATGCCGGATCGAGATTGATTTTTATAAAGCCATCGCTGATGCCGTTGGTTCTGCCAATTTCAATGGTTGGGACAGTGCGATCGCTAAAGTTGGTGCCGACGAGGACGAGTTCGCCGTTGCGCTGAACCAGGTTGAAGCTGTACTTCAGTCCCAAATCCGTCCCCGCCATACGGATAGAATAGCCGTTGCTGTCGGTACTGCGTCCGCAAATGCCGCTGAAGTCAAAGTTGAGTAGCAGCGGATCGACTGCCACCGGGCGATCGCCACTTTCACTCCAACACGCCCGTTTATCTGATATCTGTTCCAGAATTAGCAGTTGATGACTATTCGTGCCGTAAGGGGCAGCTACGGCGATAAATTTACCTTGTTCAACTTCTTTTTGAGTAAAAATAGCTGCGGGGCTGGGGTTGACGGCATTGAGGGTGGAGAGGACGACGGTGGCTAGGGCGGCAATCGACCGTCCAAATAGACGCTTGGAGGAGCTTGAAGGCAAAGACATGGTGAGGAGGTTATGGAGCTGGGTAGATTTCTTTTCTTTAGTTATGTGATATTATGCTTTACCCAAAAGTTCCCCGCTCATGTCGCCCAAATCAATATGAGCAAGGCGCTAGATGCCTTGTACTTCCGGTGCGGCTGAAACTTGGTAGACGAGGGATGCCTGGAGTTGAGAATAAGGTTCTAGGGTAAAATTCCAGGTGCAAAAGCCGTTTTCATCGGGTTGCAGGCGATTTGTAGTTTTATCGGAGATTACCTCAACTTTCACTTGCTCTAGCTCAGAAATTGGCACCCGCTCGGTAGTTTTAATTGCTCTCGGTTCTGCGCCAATATTGGAAAGGAACAATGTTGTTGTAGTTGTGATAATGTTCCATTTAGTAAGATGATCCTGTTTTCTTTTTTGGGTTTGGGTGCGCTGCACGCGCATTGCATTATCCGATCCCCATCCCAAAGCAAATTTCTCTCCAGGCGCGATAAATAGAACTGCGGTGCGACCGACAAAGCCAGAAGTCCGCACTAAATCCACTGGTCCGGCTAGAATCGGGAATTTAGAAGTGTTTGTCTGTTCGCTCTTGAGGATGACTTGATAAGACAACTCTGGCATCAAGACATACTCTACAGAGGCGGGAGAGTCGAAGGAGAAGATGGAAACGCGGTAAGGGCGACCATCTGAGGGAATGGTTGCTTTGGTCTGGCTGCGTAGGTTGCGGACTTCGCCGCCGTCATCAACGCCGGGTAAATCGACGGTAGCGGGGGCGGTGTCGGTTCCCAAACCTGTTGTCTGAACTTGTTGATCTCTAGCTTGAATGATGATCTGCTGAGATTTTTCTTGAACATTTAAAGGGTCATCTGTCAATAGTGGTGGTTCAGTTCCCAAGGAGGCGCGGGCGGTGGAAAAGACTAAATCTACGTCTTTCCAATCTTCTCCAGTGCGTTGCCAGACGCAGCCATCGAAGCGGAAAGAGAGACTCGGTTTTTCGGCGAGGAGAAGGCGTGCTTGGTGCCAGGGTCGCCATATAGCACCGGGAACCACGTAGTCGAAAGCGATCGCATACTCTCCTGCTTGGGGAATCATTAAGTCGGCTTCGATGTTGGCAGTGTAGACCCTATCCGGGCGGGATAAGGCTTCTGCTTGGGTAATTAAGTCGTTAATTTGTTGGTGCAGTTGTTCTTGAGTGTGATAGCTGCTGAAGATTTCCGATCGGAAATCTCGCAATTGTTTAAATAAACTGGAAATTTGCTCTCGCCAGGATTTGGGGTCGATTTGTCCCCAAATTGCATCCACGGGGAGTTCCTGCAAACCTTTAGCAAGTATGGTGTTTACTCGCTCGAAGCACGATTCGAGGTGCTGGCGGTCTTCGCTGATATTGTTGAAGGAGTTGAGTAGCGATCGCAGTTCTGCTTGTAGAGATGCGAAATTTCCCGTCTCTACATTGGCTAGTCGATCTGTTTCCTTAACCAACATCTGGCGGCGAACGCGAACATCGTCAATTCTTGCCTCTGGATATTCTTCACAAAACTCTGCCCGGAGAGATTTATCGGAGAGGACTGGGGCAACTTTCTGGACTTGGATTCTCCACAGTCCTTGGGTTAAATTAATTTTGCCAATTCGTCGCACCTGGGCGCGGTCTTCTAAGAGTGTGACAATTGAAACGGGTGCATCTAGGGTTAGTTCATTGATGACCTGATTTGCTTGCATGAGATGAAAGTGATGAGGGTTTGAACCACAGAGGCAAGAGAGAACACAGAGGAAGAGAGGGAAAGAGGAGAATTTCTCAATTAGCAATTTATTACTCTTCGCGTCGATTTCCGCCGATTAGTTGGCTATCGACAAAAGTTTTAATGGTGTAATCAACTGATAGGGTAGTTTCCTCCTTGGCGGGTACTTCGACTTGCCAGAAATAACCGCCTTTGATGGGTAAGTTGCGTTCTTGTTGTTCGTATTTTTCCCAAGGTGGCGAGACGCGATCGCACTGGATATCTACTTTGGCTCCTTCTTGGGCAATGGGGAGTCTTTCCCGTACTTCAATCTTGGCAACTCTTGGTAGATAGTTGTTAATATCGATTTTAATTTTGTGGCGCAGTTCGTTGAAGGAGACGATGGTTTCGCCGGAACGAACTTCTTCATAAACTGTGTTTCGAGCAACTTTGATGGCTTGTTCTACTCCTAGCCCTAATTCCATCTGTGCTTTTGGTGGAACTGTGGCAATATTTGTAGATAAGATGTACTCGCCATCGACGTAGATATCCGCAGGACCAGCTAGTAGCGGTGCTTGTAGGGGGTTGCGGAGTTGGGCAATTCTGAAGACGTTGGTATCTTCGCGGGGAACGACAATGTAGCGCAAATCTACATCTGTACTGTTGCTAGTTAGGGCGACGGAGTGAAATTGAGCGTCTGAGGGGACATCAATTCGTCCATCGGCGCTGTAGGCATAGTCGAAGGAACCCGCAACGCTTCGCACGTTAATACCACCGGGAGGAAGTGCAACTGAGAGACAGTTTTGGGCGTTAGATACAGCCTGTTTCACTACCTGCATGACATTAAACGTAACCGTAACTTTCTGACGTTGAAGGATTTCTAAATATATTTCCTGCTGTTGTTCTATCGACAATTTACCGCGCTTTGCTCGGTCATCTGCTGTTCCCATTCGCATAAGACCGTATGCAAGTAAATCAGTTACAGCATTCTCATCTGTAGTATCCTCCAGTTTCTGCCTCCTTCGACGCTGGAGAAATTCCGGTGCTTCTGGTGGGGCAGATGCCGACCTTTTCAGTGCTTTGTGGGTCGCTAGTCGGTCTCCTAGGGAAAGGGATTCCACTTCCGGTGCCAGTGATTGCTCCACATCCTCATATTCTGCACAAGGCGCTGCTGCTGGCATAGCCATTGCCATACCATAACTAACGTGCATTTCGGAGTGATACACCATCAGATCGGGTAAGGGTGGGACTGGAGGAGAGTTGTATAAGAAATTCGCCGCCCTTTGTGGCGACGCCCTTTGTGGCGACACAGCAGCTAAAGCGGTCTGTTTCTGGCTATCGTAGTCCTCAAATAGTATCTCTGCACCAATTGGCGGTTTGCGCCAGCCTGATTTTCCGATCGTTGGTTGCACTCGTCCTAGCCGCAATGAGGGCAATTCTGGCAACTCACACCAACTTATCGGTTCAGCTGTAGAAAGTTCCAATCTTACCCCTGACCAATCTTCACCTGTACGCTGACAAATTAAGGCTCTGACGGCAATACTGGCACTAGATTCCGCACTATTTAGGCGGCAAACATAGGTGGGTGTCCAACGCGCACCAGGGACGAAATACTCGATAACTAAGCGTGAAAAACCTAACCTCCCTTCCCCCTTTCCTACAAGGGAAGGAGGGGAATTTTGACTCGACTCTCCTACAAGGAGAGGGGTAGGGGGAGTTAACTCTTCGTAACTCAAACGGACAATTACCGTCTTGCGAAGCTCATTTGGTCTAGCATTTCTGGCGGTGGAAGCAATAGCCTGCTTTTGTTGCAAATCGGCAAGATATTCTTGAGCTAGACGCAATTTTTCCAAGTTTTCCCGCTTTTCCTGCATTCGGGCGCGGATTTGTTCGTCGCTGAAGTTTGCCAAAGCAAGCCTAGCGTTCATTGGCGAAGGCGGCGGTGCTGTCCCTGGTTTAGTTTCGGGGCGATCGGGTACTTTTAGATTATTGAGGACGACGATCTCATTTTCGATGAGGGCGATCGCGTCCTCAATGCGTTGTACCTCAGCCGTCGCTGCACGCAATTCCTCATCAGGTGGTGGGTTCTGTGTCTCTTGCGGCGGGGGAACGGCTAAACCAATGCGAACATCTGAGGCAATGGGGGACGGGATTTGCGTCTGTAGAGATTCAACCCTCACCCGGACGCTACTATCGTCTAGCGCTAGAGGCAGTCCGGCTATCTCAACGTATTCTGGCATTTCCCCAGCGTTCAGCGGTAACTCAGCAATCCGAGTCACAGTGGCACCGGCAGCGTAAACTTTAACTGTGTCAATCCGAGAAGCCAGTTCTTGCATCGCCATGATGTTCGCGCTCTCGTTACTGCCTATAGATCCAGTAAGGCACAGGTGAAGAAGCGATCGCAAGTAACTCAATTAAAAATTTAAAAATAAAAATAGACTTTAAACTTTTTAATTTGGCATTTTTAATTCTCCGCTGTCGCCAAAGGGAATGTAAACCAGAAAGTAGAGCCGCGATTCGGGCGACTTGTCACTCCAATTTCTCCACCGTGAGCGGTAATAATTTGCCGACAGAGATACAACTTTAAGCCGATGTTGGTCGAGCAGCGAGCTTGAGGAGCGCGGACGAAGAGATTGAATAAGCGATCGCACTCAAGCTGACTCATTCCTATACCATTATCCTCGATAGTAAAGCGAATCATCTGCCGTTCAATTTTAGCTTTTAGGGTCAACTTCAATCCAGGCGGATTTTGTTTCAAGGCATAGGTAAATAGATTTTCAAAAACCCGCTGACTCTGATACGGATCGACCATAACTAACGGTAAATTTGCCGTTATCATATTTTTGATAGTTGCTTGATTTTCCATTAACATAGGTTGCAAGTCTCGGAGAATCGCCGGAACCAGTGTATTTAATTGAACCAACTCCCGCTGAAGGACAATTCCTCTATTTTCGGTGGTATTTGTTTCGATTAATGACTTAATCATGCTTAGTTGGCGTTCGTTGCCTTGAATCATTCGCTCTACAAGAGAACGAGAAATTGTCACTTTTTCTTCTGGCGAACCGAGCAGATTATTTAACACCATGATAGTGCCCAGAACCGAGGTGCGGAGATCGTGAGAAACTGTATGTAAAACAACGTCTTTAATCCGATTCAGCTCTTGCAGTTCCTGCATTTTCTGCTGTAGCTGAGCGGTACGTTCTTCTACTTGGCGTTCCAGATTGGCATTCAGCGTTTGTACTTGTTGGAAGAGAGAAGATTGCTGAATTGCGATCGCTACCTGTACTCCCAGTTGATCGAGCAAGTCAATTTCACACTGCTGCCACTCCCTTGGTGCAGAGCATTGATTGGCAATTAAGATGCCATAAAGTTTGTCTCCCAGCATAATCGGGACACCAATGCCAGCTTTGACTTGATATCGATTGTGGTACTCAGCGATAAATGCAGATTTCTCTACTTTCGTTGTATCATTGACAACTCGGATGCGATCGAGTTCAAATATCTGTTGAATTTCCTGGTAAGCAATATTCTCTGTAACCCAACCCAAAATTGACGAAAAATTAGGATCTACCGACTCTGCTACGGCTGTGCCTTGCCCTTTTTCATCAAAGTAACTAATAAAGACGCGATCTGCGTGCAAAAACCGCCTAACTTCTTCAACGGTGGTGTTAAGAATTTCATTCAGATCGAGCGATCGCCTAATTTTCAAGGCAATCTCGTAGAGCAAACGCTCTCGTTCTGCGGCGGCGCTAACCAAAGCTTCAGCAGCTTTGCGCTCAGTAATATCGCTACTTACAGAAAGTAGGCATGATTCGCCACTAATGTTGACAATTTCTGCTGAAAACAAATATATTCCCACTTCGCCAGACTTCTTGCGAAACTCAAATTCCTGGTTGCGAATCGCTCCCTGTTCCAGCAAAATCTGTTGCATCCTAATGCGTTCTTCTGGATTCACCCAAGCATTGATTTCAATTGAGTTACGACCAATAATTTCTTCTCGTTGATAATCGCTAAGGCGGAGAAAGCTATCATTGACATCAATATAACGCCCTTCATTGAGTGTTGTGATACTCATGGCATCAGGGCTATAACGAAACGCTATAGAAAATTTTTGTTCCGAAAGCAAGAGTGCCTCATCGTGAGTCTTGCGCTCGGTAATATCTATCAGCAAGCCATTCCAATAAATGTCGTCATTTCCTTGCAAAATAGGTCGAGCCGCAGTTTGCATCCACTTTAGTTTTCCCGATTTGGTAATCACACGACCTTCCCATATCCAAGGTTGGAGATTAGCTGCCGAAATAGCTAATGACTGTTCATAAGCTTCCCGATCGTCTGGATGGATCGGGTTCCATAATAGAGTCAGGTCAGTATAAGCTGAATAAGGCGCTAATTCTAAGAATTCTTGACAGTCGGAATGGGCAAATAGTAACCAGCGGGAATCATCATCGCGATTGAGGAGCTGAAAAATAATTCCTAGCTTGTTGGCTGCCACTTTTTCAAGTTTTGGATCGCTTTGTGGCAGTGGAATATCTGCGGGTAAAAGATTTTCCCAAGAATGGGTGACAGTTGGTAACTGAAAATCTGAATCAACTTGTGTTACCGGCTGGCTGACTATTTCTTCAATACTTTGTTCCTCCAAATTCAGGAGCTGCTTTAACTGTTCAAAAGCTGCTTCATCTCGACAGCAAGCCCGTAAAGCTTGTAAATAATTTAAATCAGAAACCATGTCCCTCCTAGATATGGGATTATGCTGAAAAACTGATTGATGAGCAGCAAGTGACTGAGTTCCCTGAGTTAAGAATTTCTTTTTCAGCATTGCACTCATCCTTCATTTTCAGTATTATTCAGTCTTATTCCAAGTTACAATAAGCACTGGCGATCGCCTTCGTGCAGGTGACTCACCCGATTGGGTGATTTTTAGTCATTAATAACCTGTAAGGGCGAAGCATTCACCTATAACAATTTACGACTTACCGATAATTTATCTGCGCGAATACTTCGCCCCTACTAATGACTTATTTCTACAGTAGGAGACATAAACAGAGGTAATGTGAACCAGAAAGTTGCTCCAGTTCCGGGGGCGCTAATGGCACCAATTTGTCCCCCATGAGCAGTTATGATTTGCCGACAAAGATATAACCCTAGACCGATGCCAGTTGAACGGGCGCGAGAGCCGCGCACATAACGATCGAAAAGGCGATCGCACGCTTCTGGATTCATCCCGATGCCGTTATCAGCAACGGTGCAATGAATCATCTCTTCTTCCACAGTGGCTTCCAAGGTGAGGCGAAGTCCGGGTGGATTATGGTTCAGGGCATTGGTGAGCAAATTTTCAAAAACTCGCCTCAGCTGCAATGGATCGGCTGTCACGCCCGGTAAATCGTAGGGAACTAGATTTGTCAGCGACGCTTGATGTTTTGTTAGCAGCGGTTCTAAGTCTTCTGCGATCGCTTGAATCAACGTACTCAATTCTACAAACTCATATTGGAGGACAACGCCGCGAACTTCGCTGGAATGCGCTTCCAGGAGGGAATTGATTAAGCTGAGTTGGCGATCGCTACTCTGAATCATCCGCTCTAAAATTGAGCGAGGAATGGGAATCGTGTCTCCTGGCTTATTCAACAAGTTATTCACTACCAAAGACATTCCCATAATTGGCGTGCGAAGATCGTGAGAAACTGCATGAAGAAACTCATCTTTGAGTTCATTCAGCTCTTTAAGTTCCTCCATTTTTTGAATGAGTTGGGCAGTGCGCGTCTCAACTTGACGTTCCAAACTAGCATTTAGCTCCTGTACTTGTTGATAGAGTTTTGCTTGCTGAATGGCGATCGTAACTTGAGTTGACAGTGATGAAAGCAAATCAATTTCCAATTGCTTCCAGTCACGCGGTGCCGTACATTGATCGACCATCAAGAGTCCCCACGGCTCGTCATTGAGCAGAATCGGTACAGCCAGATAAGCTTTGATATGATAATTGGAAAAATCTTCATAAATGAGTGAAGAAAGCTCTATTTGAGAAGTATCTTTGACAACGTGGATACTTTTATTCTCAAACATCGCTCTGATTTGTTGCAAATGTTCTTCATCTGTTGGACTCCATCCCAAAACAGGTCGCCAAGGGGGAGCGACCGATTCTGCAACTATCTCAAAATTGCTATAAATACGACTGATAAAAACCCGATCTGCTAACAAAAAATTCCGGACTTCTATCACGGTAGTATCTAGGATTTGCTGAAGATCGAGTGATTGTCGAATTCGGAGCGCCATCGCGCCCGACAAGCGATCGCGCTCCGCCGAGAGTAACAGCGCTTCTTCCGCACGCTTGCCCTCGGTAATATCAATTCCTAACCCAAAGAAGAAGTCAAGTTCCCCATTTTCTTTCGCAACTGACCTACCGTGCCATTCTACTAGCAGTTTTTCGCCTTGTTTGGTAAGAACGTAGTTGTTTCTTTGAGGCAGTTGCTGTAGTTTGATGACACCCTCAAAGACTTCAGAAACGATTGCGCGATCGCTTTGGGGAATAAAAGTCGAAAGATAATCAGTTCCTAAAACCTCCTCCAGGGTATAACCAAGAGCGTGAAGCATTGCGTCATTCATCATCCTGACTGTGCCATCCGGATTGATAGCCACAAAAAAAGCTGGAGAAGTTTGGACAATGGTGGTGTTAAAGTCTCTTTCTTGGCGTAGTTTCTCCTCTGCCTGCTTCCAATCGGTAATGTCTTGCGTCATTACCATCGCCGCAAAAATTTCTCCGCCTTCATTTTTGACAGGAAGTGCGTGCAAAAGATAGATCCGGGAAGCGGAGCGATCGCTATCAGGCGAATTGTTGTAGGGCACTTCAATAACAGTGGCTTTTCCTGCCAGCGCCGCACGATAAGTCGGCTCTAACAATTCACAAGTTTCAGAAGGTAATGCCTGCCAAATAGTCTTTCCTTCTAACAACTCTTTAGAAAGACCGATAGCAGCTAATCCTGCACCTTCAGCGATAGTGTAACGGAGGTCTTGATCGAACAAGAAAACAGCGCCGTTCGGAAAGTTCCTTGCAAGCGTGCGGTATAATTCCTCACTTCGCGTGAGTGCCTCTTCCACTCGCTTTCGTTCGGTGATATCTATCCCAATACTGATGATGTAATTAACTGAGCTATCAGCATCAACGAGAACCGTATTCGACCAAGCAATCGGTCGTCGGCTTCCATTTTTCGTTACCCAGTAGTTTTCATACGTGCTAGGAAACTCACCTGCTTGAAGAGCTTTAAAGACGGTTTTGACGGGTTCCACTTCTTCCGGAATTAAAAATAAATCCCAGAAATATTTGTCCTTGACTTCTTCAAATGAGTATTGAGTTGTTTTCTCGCAAGCTCGATTAAAACGTATGATTCGCCCTTGGCAATCGAGAACTACCACTAAAGCCCCAGCCGTATCAAGGATGGCAGAAACAAAATTTCGCTCCTTCCTCAAATCCTTAATTAGCCCCCGCAATTGAGCCGTCATTTCATTAAAAGTGGTCGCCAATACCCCCAATTCATTGCCTTGTCTAACTGTCACTTGCGTATCCAAATTTCCCCCACTAATTTGGGCTGCTGCTTTTGTTAAACGCTGCAAAGGTAATACAATTTGCCGGGAGAAAAACCAACCCAACTCAGTCGCCACTAGCATCGCCACGCTCAATGCTATACCCATTACCAAAAGCATTTTTCGCACCGGAGCGTAGGCTTCAACCGTGGGTAGTTCTACCACCACCTTCCAGCGCCCAGTACGGATGGTAGAAATGGCTCCCACTACCTCAACACCTCGCAAACCTTGATAAGTAGTAAGCCGTTTTGCACCATTTAATTTAGTTAATTTTTGGATGAATGGATAGTCCGAGAGGTCTTTCAGATTAAAATTTTCAGGAGATTTTCCTTTCTCAGCAATTAAATAATTGCGGTTATCGATCGCATAAGCATAACCCGTCTTACCTACCTTGGTTTGGGAGAGAACATTCCAGAGAAACTTTAAATTGATCCAAGCCATTAAAACGCCATTAATTTCATCCTGTTGGTTGCGAATGGGCACGGCTAAGATGACCGTCTGCAAGCGAGTTTTAGGGTCAATTCTAACGGAACTGACAAAATCTTCCTGTTGTCTAAAAGCTCGTAAAAATGATGTAGAAGCTTCTTCTCGATAGAAAGTTGCCTGACCATAAGGCGAAGAGGAAGAAACGATTTTATCCTTATTATTAAAAATTGCCACTGTTTCATAAGCGCTATTGTGGCGGGTTAAGGCTTCCAGAAATCTATCTTGAATCTCAGGCGAAAGGTCGGTCAATCCTTGCACTCTAGCTAAATAGCTTAGTTTACGCTGCAAGTCATCCAGGTAAGCATTGATTTCCCCAGCAACCGCATGACTACGCTCTTGTTGGGCAATTTCTACTTGTTGCAATTGAGCTTGAAAGCTTAGATAAATTAAAATTCCCGAAGTGAGCAATAGCGTTAAAACGACTAGCAAGACCAGACCGTATCTCAGCTGATTTGCAATTGAAAAAAGCCAAGATAGGGGTAAATTTATACCTGTATTAGCTTGATGCGAAGCACTGTTGCGATTTCTTTTGTTCATCGTGCCTCCTAGCGCAGAAAGTTGCACCCACTGATTCGCTATTGTTTTAAACCCTTAGAAAAGCGATGTAAATTGCCTCTAGGGCGAAACATTTATTTTGCCAGTGATGATATCTTGCTTGACAGAATCGACGAAAGCTTCTTGCTCTGGAGTTAACGCTCCATAAAAAGGAGCTAAATCTTGGACTTCCTCTAGCAGTCCAAACTTGTATTGCTTGCCTTCCCATCGCCCCTGTTGTACCAAGGTTGCTCCCTCTAGCATTAACATTGGCACCTGCTGGACAACGCTGGTAACAATTGTCTTTGGAGCCAGTTTGTGCCGATTTTCCATCCCATTAATGGCATGCGTCCAGCCAATAACATAAACACCCTTACTTTGGGCAGCTATAATAACACCTATATTGGCTCTATCGGCATCAACAACTAAAACATCAGTTCCCGCCGCAACTTGCTCTTGGGCAATTTTTCTAGCTTTATCTGCATCTGACCAACTGTTAACCCACTTGATAGAAACTGTACTGTCCAGTTTCGTTTCCAGGACACCCCGTTTAAATAAGATAGCCTCTTCTTCCATCACTGGGTATGCTTGACCGCCAATAAAGGCAACTTTTTTGGTTTTGGTTTTGAGTCCGGCAACGACCCCAGTTAGATAACCCACTTCCCCACTCCGAAACGCCAAAGCACCCACGTTTTTATTGTTACCGGCATAACTGCTCATTACTGCAAATTTAGCGCGGGGAAAATCTTTGGCGACCGTTTCGGCGGCGTCGCGGTATTCATCACCATGACTGATCAGAAAATCAAAACTTTTTTTGGCATATTGACGAAAAAGTTTCTCACCATCGGCTTCAGGAACGCTAGCACTATAAGCCACCTCAGCCCCAAGTTCTTTTTCAATTAATTTCAGCCCTTCGTAACCTGATTGATTCCAACCTTTGTCATCTACAGGGCCAGGAAAAAGCATCGCTACTTTAAAAGTCCCGGCTTTTCCAGTCTCAGGTGTAGGTGTAATCTTGCTTCCGGTTGCACCGCAGGCCACCAGAAACAAAGTTAAGACCAGGCAAATAATTTTCTGGGTCATGGATAGTGGGTAGTGGGTCATGGGTGGTAGGTAGTTGGTAAGAGTGACCGCCTATTACCGACTACCTCTTGACTAAGGACTCAGGACTACTAAGACACCAAAAGGATTTTGCTTCTAGATTCTATCTACTTTCACCCAATTGGGCTAGCTGAGTGCAGGAGGAAATTATCCTCTCCAGAAAGCGTTTCTCAGGTTCAGGAGCAATTTCTTAATTGATAAACATTAAATGAAGTATTTTATGAAATATAGGGTAAATTTCATTGCGGCTATTGATGCTATTTCCGTAAGGGCGATCGCTCCGATTTTCTTCTTAGCTAACTTATAATAATAACAATCAGGGCTTACGCAACATCACCACATCTGCCACCGCAGTTACATTGATTCTTTTTTGTAATATTAATTTCGATAAAATACTGGCTATATTCCAAGCATCATCTCCTCCTCTATGGTGAGTTCCTTCAAGGGGAAGATTCAGTAATTCTAATGCCATATCCATGCCAATTTCATTAGGCAAGGCATGAATAATGCCAAAAAGAGTTTTGACATTGATATGTCGGGTTCCGAAAGGATAGCTGATCTGGCGAGATTGGCACTGTTTTTCAAATTGTCGTCGGTCGTAGTCGCCGTAGCTTGCCCAAACTCTATCTTTAGATAAATATTTTTTCTTTAAAATTGAACAGGCAGATTCAAAAGAAATCCCTAGATTAACTTGTGCTTGAGTTAGTGTGGTTAGATTGGTGCAAAATTCACTAACTTGGGAACGTTCGGGTTTCACGAGGATACTTTCTTTTTCCAAGCGATCTCCCGTAGCGATATCAATTGGACAAATCCCAATTTCGATAATTTCGTTTTCTTGTCCAGCGGGTGGGTTTCCTTCCCAGCAAGTTGATTCAATATCAACCACAAGGATTTGGTCTAATTTCTTAGCCATTTTGGGGTGACTTCTTGTTTGATGTGGGCACCCATAAGAGGTGCCTCTACGGGGTGTTGGGAATTTTAAATAATTAGTCAGTCAATTCGGCGCGAAGTTGATTCACAACTCGATCTAGTGCTACTGAATGGGAGGCTTTGAAGAGGATGCGATCGCCTTCTTGCACCATTTCTTTCAAACGCTCTACCATAGCCTGATGCGTCGAAAAGCACTCAGCGGGTAAAGGGGCAGCACCCAGCGCGATCGCTTCGGCTTCTTTGTCATCTACCAGCACCAGCAAAGCGTCGAGATTCAACTGCCGCGCCGCTTCTCCAACTGCAAAGTGGAATTCGCGCGATCGCTCTCCCAATTCCTTCATCGTCCCCAGAACCGCAATATGCCTTTTTCCTGGCGTTTGTGCCAACAATTGCAGCGCCGCCAGCATCGACTCTAGCCCAGCATTGTAAGTCTCATCCAAAATGGCAACATCGTTGGGCAAATCGTAGCGCTGCGCCCTCCCAGATGGGAGATGCACCGACAAACCGGCGGTTAACGATTTCCAGTCAACCTGGAGAACTTTAGCCACCGCCAAGGCTGCCAGGAAGTTAGATGCATTGTGACGCCCCGGTAGCGGTAACGGCAGATGCACACCTTCGACGCACAATGTCTCGTTATCAATCAATTCCCCGCGCAAGTCTCCCCCTTCCAAGCCGTAGGTAATGGTTTGCCCTTGCCAAACTGTTGCCGCAGTTTCCATTAACAAGCGGTTGTCGTGATTCAGAACAGCGATGCTAGTGGAAGGCATTTCGGCAAGTAATTCGCATTTCGCTTGCGCGATCGCTTCCTCAGAACCCAGCCGCCCAATATGCGCCGTTCCCACATTCGTAATTACCGCTACAGAAGGATGTGCAATTTGTGTTAATAGCGCAATTTCACCCCTAGCACGCATTGCCATTTCAATCACGGCATAGTTATGCATTGGTGAAAGTTCTAATAGTGTTTTGGGAACACCGATTTCGTTGTTGTAATTAGCCTGAGTTTTAAGAATGTCTCCCTTTGTTGACAAAACAGCTGCAATTAACTCCTTGGTAGTGGTTTTACCTACGGAGCCGGTTACAGCGATTACAGGGATGTCGAACTGCAAGCGCCACCAATGGGCGAGCATCTGATATGCTTTCAAGGTGTCTTCTAAGTACAAATGCGGAATAGACACCGACAATGGATGGTCAGTAATGACTGCCCTAGCTCCTTTTTCTAGAGCAGTTTCCACAAACTCATGCCCGTCAAACTTGTCTCCGCGCAGTGCCACAAAAATTTCCCCCGGCTTCAGGCTACGGGTGTCGGTTGTAATTCCTGCAACATCTCTCGCCAATTCGGCGTCAGATAGATTTATTGGTGTCGCTGCTATGATTTGGACTATTTGAGAGAGGAGGACGTGACAAGGCATGAGGCTTATGTTCAAACTTCAAGAAGATTCATCCTTATCATGCACCACGCAACGCATCAGAACAAAAGATGCATTTTGAGCAGTGATTTCAATCACATAATCCGCTATCTTGTCCCACTACTTTAGAGGTAGATGGGCCAAGTAAAGAATTGATGCTTTGCGGAGTCCGTATCTCTACTTCATTGAAACTTCACAATTTTGCCGTAAATATGCGGAACCATTTGAAGAATAAACCAAGATATGCTCTATTTGGGGTAATATTTCTCCGGTTATAGGAGTATAGAATATGGCCCCCGTTATCAGGGTGATATCTAGGGTGCATCGAAAGTTCAAGCGTCTACTACACGACAGTTGCAATCGAAATAAACCGAATCCACCGAACTGATATAAACTCAGCCCTAGCGTGCATACGTAGGGGGGCATTGACGTGACAACCTGGACAGACTGTTATCACCGACACACTAGCACTGAAGAGCAGCAGCTTTACGATCATCTGCTTTACTGGGTTCAACATGAATCACCCAGTCGGATGATTGAGCGATTTCGTCAGCTATTCATGGATGGCGTGGGATACTCGGAGCCAAAAATCTGGATGGTGCTGGAGAGAATTACGACTTCCAAGCAGGCTGAGCAGGAATTTCGGTTTATTCTTAATCGGTGCTGCCACATTCTGATCAATCGCTGGCAGATGCACCCCAATCTCCAAGCGTCTATCCCGGATTTGGTAGACATATTCCTGACACCTCCAGTCATGGGAACGGTTCGCTCTCGCGGAGCCAGACGCTTGCGAGAACTGGTGAGGCTTTTCAACCAAACGGAGCAATATCTGACGCTGCGACGGCTAGCGCAGGTGATGAGTCAAGCCGCAGAGGCAACTGGCAATGGCTCTAAGCCTTTGGGAAGCTTAATTCGTCGGTATCCCTACCTATATGAACATTGCCTGCTGAGCGAAGACAGCTCTTACGAGCATCAGCAAACGGTTCGGCAAATTCAATCCCGAATTCAGCGGGGATTTGAAGTCGATTTGTCTCAGTACGTGACTTACCAAGTACGGCGTGCCCAGGTGTCGCGTCAGACTTGCCCAGATAAACCCGAAAGAATTATCCAGCCGGTGACAAATCCAACGTTATTGAGCGATCGCGAACTGGGTGTTGCTCTCAAACAATTTTACGGCAAAGTAGAAGGCTCCCACACCTACCGGGATTTATCCCAGCGCTTCCTCACCCACACCAGCCAAACGCCGTCCTACAGAGCTTTTAAATGGGATTTATATGAATATCTGACCTCTTCCATTGACCCAGAATTTGGTAAACGTCAGTTTAACGAGCGCTTGTATTCCCAGCTAAAAAACACTCTCCCGAATAGCGATTCCCAAAGACCCAGCGAATTCCTGATTGTACGAACTTGTAGTCAATTGTTGAACTTCTTAGTGGTAGAAAGTCCGCAGCGACCGAATCACTATGTCTTCGTTGACCTAATTACGAACCTGGGGGCGACGTTCACAACCGGGTTGCTTTTGAAAATAGTCCTGCTGTGCCGCAAGGTCAAGCCCTACTTAGAAAAGCGATTTTCAATTCTTTTTAACCACTACGAGTCTTATGCCAGAGATGGTGTGCCGTGGTTAATCAAATCTCTGGAAAATCTGAATATAGCTTTAAGCCTTCACTTTGGGGATGCTGATGTTTCCTGCTTGAGCCAAATCTTATAAGGAATTGCCTCCTGATTGCCCTAAGGAAGGCAAGAGGCATGATTTTTTAATTTTCTAGTTTTTCCGTTTTTACTGGATTGTTTCCACTCTTTAGGCTGCTGCAACGCCATAGACGGGTCAATTAGTCAGATGCTGTGCCTTTAACAAAGGCATATATCGATTGCTTGTAATTCTCCGCTTAATTTCGGTTAGGAACTAGCAGTGTTAGTTGGTCAAAATTTAGTAAAAATGCGCCCAGCATCCTACGACTACACCAGACCAGGTTAGTCGTAGGATGCTGGGTGGCGCATGGTACAATCAATGCTTAGGGTGGCTCAAGTGTGCTGCTCACCCGTCGTTTGGCTGGAGTCAATCCAGGTACTCAGAGCGACTGAATAAGGTAGGGCTGCTCCTGGAAGTCCGAGACTGAGTAAGTTGGTAGGCTAATCGCACTCGTCGGGAAAAAAATCAGCAAAAAGCTTTGTACAGAAGCGATATTGGGTCTGTACAACTCCAGTACGCAAATGGTCTGGAGGTAGGGCACTAGAGACTTGGCAGCCGAGTCTTTACCCGAAATTACACCGAGAACGGCAGTAGGGGCATGGGCATAACCCTTGCCCCTACTCCAATCGCAGGAGGAATGAACGAAAAGCTGCGATCGCTCAAGCGAAGCCATCGATCGTGGATTAAGTTCACACCATCTAGCAACTTAATCACCTATACGGAGGAATCATCAAGAATGACCCAAGTGGTTTTAGGCGAAAATGAGGGAATAGAATCAGCTTTGCGCCGCTTCAAACGGCAAGTTTCCAAGGCTGGCATCTTAGCAGATGTCAGATATCGGCGGCACTTTGAAACTCCCCAAGAGAAGCGCAAGCGCAAGGCAACTGCTGCTCGCCGCAAGAAAAGGAGTTTTCGGTAACAAAAGTGAGTTGCCCTGGCGTGCTACCACTACAACATCAGCTAGGGCGATTCTTTATTTTCAATAACACTACGGCTATTGTAAAGACTCATAGATTTCTCAAACCCTTGTTTGAGGCTCAACTCCACCGCCTCAACCACGAGTTGCAGTACATCAGACAAAGTTTGACTTTCATCAGGTGAAAACCGACCCAAGACGTGGGAAACCGCGTCCTGTTCTGCTTTGGATTTGCCGATGCCAATCCGCAAACGAGGGAAATTTTGAGTACCGAGATGAGCGATCGCAGACTTCATCCCATTATGTCCCCCAGCCGAACCAGAAAGACGCAAGCGAATCTTTCCCAGCGGCAAATCCATATCGTCATAAATTACTAGGACAGACTCTGGCGGCAGTTTATACCAATCCGTCACCGCGCGAATTGCCTGTCCGGAGAGATTCATATAAGTAAGGGGTTTGAGCAACCCCACCTTGTCTCCGTGTAATCCACGTCCCTCCCCAAACTCCCCCTGAAACTTGCGATTTTCACTCTGGGAAATTTGCCAGGAACGCGCTAGGGCATCAATCGCTTCAAACCCGATGTTGTGTCGCGTCTTCTCGTACTTAGGTTCTGGATTCCCCAGACCAACGATTAGCTGGGGAATCATTAAAGTAGATGTTGCCTTTTCGTTGTTAGTGGTCATTTGTTGATTGTCCATTATCAATTGTCTGTTATTAGTAACCACTAACCTGGGTCAAGCGAATTAAGAAGCGTCTGCTAACTTCGTCAGATTACTTGTTGAGCCTCTTCTTGAGTAACAGAAGCCATGAGTTTTTCTTGGTCTCGCTTACGTTTTTTCGCATAAAGCTGAATGGTGGCTGCCATCGTCACAATCAGCCCCACAACGAGCCAAGTGGTAATGTCTGTAGGCAGGCTATTCTTAAACACAGCCAGCAAAACAATCACCACTAAAAGTAACGTCGGCGCTTCATTCAAAGCGCGTAACTGCTGACTATTCCAGGTGCATCGGTCTTCGGCTAACTGTTTGATGAGACGACCACAGTAATGATGGTAGCCAATCAAAACAGTCACCAGACCGAGTTTGATATGCAACCAACTCTCTCGCAGCACTTCAGTCTCAGTACTTACCAGACCAATTGCCATCGCTACCGTCACAATCATGCCCGGTGTTGTGATGATGTTGTAAAGGCGTTTTTCCATAATCTGATACTGATTCTTCAGAATCGTTTGGGCAGGTTCTGGCTGCTCCGAAGCCTCTACGTGATAGATAAATAAACGTACCAGGTAGAACAAGCCTGCAAACCAAACCACAAAGCCGACAATGTGAAAAGCCTTAAACCAGGAATAAGCCATCAATCGTGTCCTCTACAGTCAAACTCTGTAAGATCAACAAGTTTTTGTAAGAGTAGCAGAGCTATTTCTCAAACTGAGTGCTGGAAGAGAGTTTCCAGATAGACCCGTGCTGCTTTGCGATAACTCCGCGAAGCTTCTGGGGTGTTGCCATTACCATTTTGCAGCAAGAACAGCGACAGCGCTGCGGCAAACACCCGGTCTTGATCCCAATCGGGATGAGTTTCCAGGTAGTTTTTGAGAGATTCGTGTAGGTCTTCGGGAATTTCTGCCAAGATACTGATATTTGCGTTCATAGAATTCCTTTGCGTTGTCTATGGGTAGGGGCGCAACAGCCCCATGCCCTTACAAGGGTCAGTCTTGCAGTTGCCAATCACACTGACCGTCGCATCATTGTCTGCTGAGAGGGGGTGGGGTTGTCAATGCTGCGAAATATTACAAGCGGGGGTATCTCTAAAAAATATTCACGACTTAATCAGCCTTGTAGATAAATTTTTGTTACTTATCTTTATAAAAACTCGGTTGCTCCCGGCTGAGCCACTGTCTTTTAGAAAAATCCCCAATAGAACAGCAAAACCCGATCAGAGTGTTCAACCCTGTGGAAAAGGTCAGAGAACCTGTGGAAAAAGTTGAACGTCTTTGTGGAAAGGCTGGGGAATGGGTGGGGAAAAGTTGGGTGAAAGATAAGAATTGCAAAGTGCTAATCGCTAACGGCTAATGGTCAGTCGAGGGTTTAAATGTTGACACGTTAAAACGTTGGTAGGTTAAGGTTTAACGTTTCAACCCGATCCAACCTTTCAACTGCCTATCCTACTGACTCAGGCGGCTGAATGAGCTGGAACCGAGAGGGAATGACCCAAAGCAGCGAAAACTTGGCGTTGCTCAAACAGGGTGACGAGGTCGCTGTTGATTTTGTTTTGGGCGGCTTCTGCTTTGAGGATTTTCAGGGCGGTTTCTACGGACAAGCGGCGCTTATAGGGGCGATCGCTTGCCGTCAGAGCATCATAAATATCCGCAATTGTCAATATCTGAGACTGAATTGGAATCGCTTCCTGTTTCAAGCCTTGAGGGTAGCCACTACCATCGAGTTTTTCGTGATGCCCTGCGGCGATCGCCGGAACATCTTTGAGATGTTTCGTCCACGGAATCCGGTTGAGAAATTCAAAGGTGTGCGTGACGTGCGCTTGGATGATTAAACGCTCTTCGGTTGTCAGGTTGCCTTTTGGCACCATCAGCTGAGCGATCTCTGTCGGTGAGAGGAGAGGCTTGATCTGTCCATCCACATCTTGATAAGTGTAACCAGACAGCTCTTGGAGCCGTTCTGGAAGCTCTTTGGCGAGAATCTGGGGTTCGTTCGCCTCTAGTAGGAGATGCCAATATTCATTGAGTTGAGCGATCGCATCTTCTAACTGACAATCTAATTGTTGTAGCTGTTGGCAGTGAGAACAGACGATTTGGGAATCTTTATGTTGGTGGCTGGGATGCTCCAGTAAATACTTAAATTTAGTCTGGGCGCATTCCATTTCCAGAGTTCGTTGCGCCACCGCAAAGCGGTTACGAATCACCTCCATCTGGGATGGGTAGAGTTTTTTCTGCTTCCCCAGAATGGCTTCGGGTGTACTGACTTTGCCAAAGTCATGTAACAGTGCAGCATAGCGAATTTCTTGGATTTGGCGCTCGTTAAAATAAATCGACCGCAGCGATCCCGTGGTAATTGTACTGGCTTCCTGCGACAGACGCACCACTAAGTCGGCAACTCGTTCGGAATGCCCGGATGTTGTGGGATCTCGCGTTTCAATAATCTGGACAGAAGCTCTAACAAAGCCTTCAAATAGATTTTCAATACTTTCTTGCAGCTGATTGCGTTCGATCGAGATCGCCGCTTGAGAAGCAAGCGATCGCACAACTCGCTCTTCCCAAGCAGAATAAGGCTGGGTAACATCTAGCACATTCTCAGGCGTGACAATCGCATCACGATTCACCTTACGATTAATTAGCTGAAGCACCCCGATAATTTCCCCTTCACCGTCTTGCATTGGTAGCACTAAGACGGAGCGAGTATGGTAAGGAATCGAGCTGTCAAAACTGCGATCCAACTGGTAAGGAACATCCGGCGGTAAATTATAAGCATCCGGCAAATTTAAGCTTTCACCTGTCAGCGCCACATACCCTGCCAGACTTTTCGGAGTCAACGGCATAGAAAACTCTTGAAAGGAAGCGCTGCATTGAGAATCATTTTGCGCTACCTTAAACAGTAACTTGGGAGTCTCACTACTTCGCTCTATTAAATAAACACTGCCCGCATCGCTACAAGTAATTTCCCGACTCTTCGATAAAATCAGATTCAGTAATTCTTTTAAATTATGACTGCTCGAAAGCGCTGTCCCGATTGCCAAAAGTTGCTCGATTAGTTCTGCTGGCTCTTTGATTTCCGGAAACCATACCTGGCTCTTAGCTGTGATTATCTGGCAAGGGGAGACAGTCATAAGTATGCACCGTTTTATTACACTTAAGCTTGATTGTGGCTGCTTTAATATAGGTTCCTAAAAAAGTAACTCATGCACCAGAGAGCATGAATACCGGGTTTATCTTTGCAGCCTGTAATTGCGTTCGCTCAACCAGGAGGATTTCAACGCTAGTTTTCGGAGCGAACCTCTCTATTACTATCATCTGCTATTTCCACTCAGCTAAAAATCTAAATTTTAAAGAAAAGATAAAGTAAGCAAGATTGACGACGAAATCTGAAGGATAGTATGTATTGAAAGTTACTGCTAAGGCTGTTGAAAAGGCTAAACACCGTCTTTTTAGGGTGTCTACTTTCCTGCATACTTCATCTATTCTTCATAATTCCTTTTTTAAAATTTACACTTTTTGCTGAATCCTAAATGCTAATTCCCAGCCAATTTGGCGTACCAGTCATCGGCATTTTTACGGATTTTTTTAAATGACTTTGGGGGAATGCGAGCTAAGTTAGCCAGAATCAAGCTCATCCTGCCTTGAAATAGGAGTTTGTGGCGGTGATGGGCGAGAAAGCCCCAGTAGAAAAAATTCCCAGGACAAGTCTTTTCGACAGTGCGATCGCTGTAACGAGCGTTACAATTTCCCTAGTAGTTGCTCCTCTGATTAGGTAGTTAGCTGACGGCGCGGAAAATTGGGAAGCTAGCACCCACCATCGGCAAGCTGCCCCCTATTCATTCCATTTGTCTTAATGGAAAAATGCCCACCCGACTCTTGGTATGTTAAAGCTCTCGACGGGTATCTTGCCCCGCCATGAAAGTAGATTGAAAGAGTTCTAATTTTGGGTAGGTGGAGGCGTCCGATTGGTTAAGCGTTGAAAGGCGATTTGGATCGCTAAGGCGACTAGACCAACAGCCACTAAGGCAAAGATGGAGGTTGCCAGCGTGCTGACGCCTACAACGAGGGTGCGAACAGCGATCGCAATATTGATGGTCGTTACATTATCCGAGTGGATAGGCTTGGCGGCAAAGCTTTGAGCAATTGAAGTGGTGAGGAAATAACAACCCGTTGCCATTGTTCCTGCGATCAACGCACCACTCAAACAGCGCAGAGGACTCGTGGGCGTTTTGACTGGGGCTGGTGGGTTTTGGGTGGTGTTCGGATTATTCATAGGTCAATTGAGCGATTAGGGATCGGTGATGAATATTTAGCTCGATCAATGGGCAATAACCCGAATCCCAGTGGTGGTAAACGGTGCTACCCACAAATCTAAATTGGGGTCGGGGATTGACTTTCTCACGTACTGCTGTACTTGTTGTGCCTTGGCTTCCGATTCCGAGAGAGCAAACACGGTTGGCCCCGATCCCGACATCATTGCCCCCAGTACACCCGCTTCATAGAACGCTTCCCGCAGTCGCAACACTTGGGGATACTCCGGCAATACGACTTTTTCTAAGTCATTGTGCAGTAATTGACCGATTCTCACCTCATTTTTCTTGAAGATGGCGTTAACCATCGAGCCAGAATGCACCCGTTGTCTGCGGGCCTCCAAACTATCAGCGTCAGAAACGTAGGTACTAATATACTTCTGCCGGTAAGTTTGATAAGCCCAGGGTGTGGATACTGCAAGGTTGCGGTATTTGCCCAACACCACCCAGGGATGCTCCAAATTAGGGAGGGGAGAGAGTTGTTCGCCTCGCCCAGTTGCCAGCGCTGTCCCTCCCGCGACGCAAAACGGGACATCTGAGCCAATTTTTGCTGCCATTTCTTGCAATTCCGACTGAGTGAGTCCTAGATGCCACAGCAAATCGATTCCCACTAAAACAGCAGCAGCATTGCTAGATCCCCCTGCTAACCCTGCCCCTACAGGGATTCGTTTGTTGATGGTAATCTCGACACCGCCGTACCGGGCAAAAGCTTGGGGAAATTCTACCGCCATCAATTCTGCCGCCCGGTAGGCAAGGTTGGTTTTGTCTGACGGCACTAGGGGATGATCGCAGTGAACGTGGACTGATTCAGTGCTAATCGAACGCAAATCAATTTGGTCGGTAAGACCAACGCTTTGCAGCACCATCGCCAGTTCGTGATAACCATCCGGGCGATCGCTGATAATTTCTAGATACAGATTAATTTTGGCTGGGGAAATCAGGGTATAGGAACGCATTGGGGTTTTGCAGATAGATGCCCACAGGCTCTCATACTGGGGCTACACAAACCAAGTCTGACGAGAGCAGGCTTAGTCAAACATTAGTCAAACAAGTGATATTTTCACTATCCAAGCACCATCCGGACGAGAGTTTGTGTAGCCACAACTTCAGTCGTCAGGCTTGAGCAAATTACTCAGGGCAACCCACTGGGTAAGACTCAGGTCTTCGGCGCGGACTTGAGGGTTTACTTCTAATTGTTCCAGTAATTGGGTGAGGCGATCGCGCTCAACGACACTTTTCAGATTATTTCGCAACATTTTGCGCTTCTCGGCAAAGCCGATCTTGACCAAATTCTCTAGGTGCTTGGGGTTATGGGCGGGCGGTTCTATCAATCGGGGACGCAGCCGCACCACCGCTGAATCTACTTTGGGCGGCGGATAAAATGCTCCCGCTGGCACAATACAGATTAACTCGCACTCTGCCAAATACTGCACCCGCACGGTTAATGCCCCAAAATGTTTCGTGCCTGGTTTGGCGTAAAGCCTTTGTGCGACTTCTTTTTGCACCAGCAGCACGATGGAATCAAACGGTTTGGCGGCTGGCTGGGCAATTGTACCTAACAACTTTTCCAGAATCGGGCCGGTGATGTTGTAAGGAATATTGGCAACAACTTTATTGGGATTTTGGAAGGCTGGAAAAGAAGCGAGTTGAGCGTCTAAGTCGAATGAAAGGAAATCGCCTTGCAAAAGTAAAAAATGATCGACTTTACCTAATTGTTTAGCCAGCAGTTGACATAAATCGCGGTCAATTTCAACCGCAACAATAGATTGAGCTAAAGGTAATAAGCGGCGAGTGAGGATGCCGGTGCCGGGGCCAATTTCTAAGACCCGTGAAGCTTCAGCTTCGCCCCCAGGCGAATCGCGGGTGGATAACTCAGCTGCGGCGACAATTTGATTGAGCGCCTTGTCACTCCGCAGCCAGTGTTGAGCAAATTGTTTTCGAGGTTGAGGCGATCGCATGGAGGAAAGGATGCTTTTACAGTCTTCCTTCCAACCTACCACGCGGTCAAGTTGCTGCTTCCCCAAAACTAAATAATCCCCTAAATCCAGAGTCAAGCCATCCCAGTCGCCCCAGATCGACTTATTGCTTTTTCTTAAATAAATTTGGATACCGGAAAAACTTCTGCCAGACTTGTATAGGTTTGCATCCTCCACAAGCAGGAGATTTGTCGGTGAAGTACGAAATTCGCTATAAACCAGCCTTTGCCTCTATTTTTGTCATCCTGAATCCGGGTGATAGCCTCACTGCTGAGGCGGGAGCTATGACCAGTATGGATGCCCAATTGTCTATAAAGACGGAATTTTCAGGGGGTTTAATCTCTGGATTGCTAAAGAAATTCTTTGGTGGGGAATCCCTATTTGTGAATGTCTTTACCAACAATACACAGCAACCTCTGAATTTAGTATTGACTCAATCTACCATTGGCGATATTGCTTGTATTGACTTGCGGGGTGGACGAGAAATTTGCTTTCAACCGGGTGCTTATATTGCCCATAGTCCAGGTGTGAATATGGGAGTTCAGTGGGCAGGTTTTAAGAGCTGGATATCAGGAGAAGGACTGTTTAAGCTAAAGTTAAGCGGTCAAGGTCAGGTGTTTTTTGGTGCTTATGGCGGCATCATTCAAAAACGGATAACCGGAGAATTTGTGGTTGATAGCGGGCACTTAGTTGCCTATGAACCTGGCATCAAAATGAGTGTGGGACTAGCTGGTGGATTGCTTGGTTCTGTCACGTCGGGGGAAGGATTAGTGAACCGACTGACAGGGCAAGGAGAAATTTATTTACAATCTCGCAGTGTTGGTGGTTTGGTCGGATATTTACGTCCTAAATTTCGTTAAGAAAAAGCTAATTAATAATAGTTTTTTCGCCTAATTGCTAAGTGCATAAATCAAGAGGATTTGAAGCGATGGATGTGCAAATTTTACATCAACCGGACAGCGCGATCGCTCGCGTTACTCTCAGAGCCGGTGAAGAATTAATCGCAGAAGCTGGCAGGATGATTGCCATGAGCGGTTATATCAATGCCAGTACGACTTTACGGCAAGGAAAAGGCGGCGGAATTTTGGGCGGACTGAAACGCATGGTTGCCGGTGAGTCGCTGTTTTTGAGCGTTTTTCGCTCTCCCACTGCTGGAGGTGAAGTATTTTTAGCTCCCAAATTGATGGGCGATATTTTGCTTTATCAAATGACTGGATCTGGATTGGTCGTGCAATCTGCTTCTTACCTCGCTAGCGAGTCAGATGTTGATATTGAGTTAGGATTTCAAGGCTTAAAATCTTTGTTTTCTGGCGAATCAATTTTTTGGTTAAATGTCAGCGGTCATGGTTCCGTTCTGCTTTCTTCCTTTGGGGCTATTTATGAAATTCCTGTGAATGGTGAATATATCGTTGACACCGGACATATTGTGGCATTTGAGAAAAGCCTGAAGTTTGAAATTAGAAAAGCAACTTCCAGTTTAATTGGTTCCTTTTTGGGCGGAGAAGGATTCGTTTGTCGGTTTCAAGGACAAGGTCGAGTGTTTTGCCAAACTCACAATCCGGGTGCCTTCGGTGTGCTAGTTGGTTCTCAGTTGCCGCCGCGATAAAGAGTGGTAATTAGTGATTAGTCATTGCTCATTGACAAATGGCTTTTGAACAATCCTTCAATCCAACAAGATAGTAATTAGCAAAGGATAATTATGAATGAGATTGCCTACGAAATCGAGCATTCCCCAGCCTATGCTTCCCTGCGCCTCGACTTACAAGCAAATCAAACTGTCTTAGTAGAATCGGGCGCAATGGCAGCAATGGATACTTGCATTAAAATGAAGTCTAAAGTCAAAGGTGGCTTAATGCAAGGTATCGGTCGGATGCTGGGCGGTGAATCTTTATTTTTGAGTGAATTTACCGCTGAAGGAAGGGCAGGACAACTCTATGTTTCGCCTGGAGTACCTGGAGACATTCAACATTACTACCTAAGTGGCAATGGATTGATGGTGCAATCTTCGGGTTTTGTTGCAGCTAATCCCAGCGTCGAAATTGATACTAAGTTTCAAGGTTTTAAAGGCTTCTTTAGTGGGGAGTCGTTGTTTTTGCTGAGAGCAACTGGTCAAGGAGATATCTGGTTTAGTTCTTATGGGGCAATTGTAGAAATTCCAGTTGCAGGGGATTATGTAGTAGATACTGGCTATATTGTGGCGTTTGAAGACTCGTTACAATACAATGTCGAAATGTTAGGGGGCTTGTCATTTAAAGGGCTGAGAACTGGAATTTTGGGCGGGGAAGGATTGGTTTGTCGCTTCCGGGGTCAAGGACGTTTATGGATTCAGTCGCGTGAGCTTTATGCACTGATAAATTTCTTGAATCCGTTCCGTCCAGTTAAGAGTAGCAACTAAGCTGAATCTTGCTGTAACCGCACCCAATAGAACTTTTAGGTAGCCGCATTATATCGCTGAAATGACGAGCGATCGCGTGCAGGTAACTCACGATGCAAGTTTACATATGAAGGTCGAAGCATTGTTTGGTCGGGTCGTCAAGAGTTGCCTGCATACCGGATGGGGCAATGCAGATTTAACAATAGCGTTTTTGGAGCAAGCCTGAAGTGTCTGGAACTGCAACATCGAGCGATCGCAACCCACCTCCCAATAACCGTCAGTTACTGATTCTCTTAGGGCTATTTATTGGATTTATCGTCGGCGTTATTTGGCTGCTGGGGTTGCTAATTAATAGCTTGGTTTGGGTAATTCCTCCCAAGGTGGAGCAACAGTTGGGTGCCCTCATTGTCCCGACTTATGAGCGCTTGGCTAAGCCTTCACCGGCTCAAGATACGCTAAATCAGCTGCTAGATAGGCTGGAGACAAAGTTGCCTTCCGAGCAGCGCCAAGAGCGAGATTATCGGGTGCTATATGTTCCCGATAATACGGTGAATGCGCTAGCGCTACCAGGCGATCGCATTATCATCTACGCCGGTTTGCTGAAACAGACGGAATCAGAAAATGAGCTGATGATGGTGTTGGGGCATGAGTTGGGGCATTTTGCCCACCGCGATCATTTACGGGCATTGGTGCGACAGCTGCTGTTACCCATTGCGATCGCTACTGTCTTTGGGGATGCCGGTGGGTTATCATCGGCAGCGGCGGGGGGTGTTCAAGCTGTCAGCAGTTCCCGATTCTCTCAGTCTCAGGAATCTGAGGCGGATGAGTTTGGCATAAGATTGTTGCAACAAACTTACGGTCATGTCGCGGGTGCAACCGACTTTTTTGCCCGAATGAGTCGCAAAAGTGGTGCAGATTTTGATTTCTTGACCTCCCATCCTGCCCCTGGTAGGCGCGTTAAAGAATTGCAGCGGTTAATTGAGCAGCGGAATTATCCTGTACAAGAGCGATCGCCTTTACCGGAAACGCTGGCGAACCTGGAAAAATAGCGGGTGCTAACCCCCAGCCCCTTCCCTACCTTTCTAAGGGGAGCCAGCCATCTTCAAAGCCCCTCTGGGCATCGGAGAGGGGTTTGGGGAGTCTGCCTGTGGTGTACACGGTAGCCAATTGGGCGGGGGGTATAGTCGCGTTTTCTCACGTTCTACACGACTTGATTCGTAATCATCCACACAGCGCCATCCGAGCGGACGAAGGGAACCGAAATTTTGCTGAATCCAGTAATAAAAGGTCTGTTGTACAACTGCCAATAACTGGGACTAATTTCATCAGCGATCGCCTTGAGCGCTTGCACTTCCTGCTCCAGTTCTTCCGCCAGTTCGTTAATTCGTTCGGCGCGATCCTGAGCGCGTTGTTTACCTTCCTCTACCTGCGCGGCGAGAGGATCTGGTGTCCCCCCCTGCAATAACTGTTGCAATCCTTGCGATCGCCCGATCTCCCTCAATTTAGCTTCCAAGGCAGCGATCGCATCATCGATTCCCTTGACTTCAGCAGAGATTTGTGATGTTTCTCTGGCATGACGACGATAAGCCTCAACGATCGCTTCTGGCGTGTTGTAGCTTGGCAATACTGGATCGACTTTCAGTATGGCGCGTTCTTCCTTGAGCGCCTCAATCTGAGTGCGAATCGCTTCAATTTCTACTTGAATTGGCTCCATAATTACTTTCCTAACTTAGGCGAATAGTTCCGTAAAACTTCTGGCATTTTGTGAATCAATTTCCAGGGTTGCGATCGCTCAACATTAATTCCTACATTTCTCGACCTAACTTATGTTGAACCGAATTAGTCCTAAACAGAAAGCAAATTCGTTTTTAGCCATTGCCACAATTTTAAGTATGAAAACCGGATTGCTTACTTTGTCAATGCCTGCTTTAGCCGATACAACGACGAGTGATTGGAGCGAATGGATTGAAATAAATGAAACCAGCAGTGTCAGCCGAGTGACTAACAGGAGAGATGATACCAGCCAGAACAACTGTCTGGATAATGCGCTGGAATTCCTGAAAAGCAGTAACGCCAAAGAGACAGGAGTTATCGCAGAAGCGGCTTACGGACGATTTGGGAATCTGTCAGCTTATTTGATTTGTGCGCCTTCTGGTGATAGAGTTCTTGTTTTTGTTTCAGGACCTACAAATCAATATCGACAAATTCAGCAGTTACGCAAAAGTCTGAGTTACGAATTTAGGAGATATTAAAGGTTTTCGCCCCGTGGGTGTCAATCGAGAGCGATCGCACTTGTGCCATAATTCCCTCATCCTTCCAAGCCGCCGCCATTGCCTCCACAACTGTCGGTGCCGACGCCGCCTCTGCTAAAGCTAATAAAGTTGGTCCCGCACCACTAATCACCATCCCGAAAGCACCAGAAGCCATTGCCGCCGAGCGTACAGCGTCATATCCTCGAATCAATGCTGTCCGATAAGGCTGATGGATTCGGTCTTGCATGGCAACTCGCAACCAGTCACCCCTGCCGGTTTCCAACCCTCGCAACAATAAACCCAGATGAGCCGTATTAAAAATTGCATCCGCACGACTGTACTGAGTTGGTAAAACCCGCCGCGCTTGTTCAGTCGAAAGTTCAAAATCCGGAATCGCCACCACGGGAAGAATCTCAGAATGCCAGGGAATCTCACAGATTTCCCATTCTTCTTTGCGTTCTCCGTGTCTGTGCGGTTCGTCAATCAAACCTGTCGCTGCCAGACGACAACCCCCCAACAGTGCTGGAACCACATTATCAGGATGTCCTTCCAGAGCGATCGCAATTCTTCTCACCTCATTTTCATCTAGAGGTGCCCCAGCCAGACAGTTCGCACCCACCAAACCTCCCACAATTGCCGTCGCCGAACTCCCCAATCCTCTTGCCAGCGGCACACCCAGCTCGATCTCAATCTGCACCGGCGGTGGCGTCTTCCCGATATGTTCGTACAATTTCACAAATGACTGGTAAACCAGATTATCAGCACCCGTGTTGACTCGTGCGGCTTCTGTACCCTGAATCGTAATGCTGAGTAGTGTTGCAGCATCCGCTTCCAGGCGAGTGAACTTGAACTGGTTGTACAGCCTTAAAGCTGCGCCTATGCAATCAAAACCCGGCCCCAAGTTAGCAGTTGTGGCTGGAACGGTAACGGTAACGGTAGAAACAGGATGCATCTCAACTTGGCGAAATAGACTATTGTAGACTCTACCGCGTCAAAATGGTCATTTTTAACAGTCTGCTGTCTTTGAAGGAACGTTTTTTCCCTACATTTGTACGCAGATGTTCAATGGTAGCGTGACTGTAAAGGTAGTCCCCACTCCAACTTCACTGTTCAAGGCAATCTCTCCACCCTGTAATTCTAAACATTTTTTGACAATCGTTAGCCCTAGCCCATGACCGGGAATACTACCCACATTTGTAGCTCGCTGAAATGATTGAAACAAAAGTTCTCGATCGGCTGGAGGAATGCCAATTCCGTTGTCTTTTACCTGAAAAATTGCCTCTCCATTCTCACACAAAAGTTCCAAGTAGATATTGCTGCCTTGGGGTGAATACTTGATAGCATTTCCCAATAAATTGCTAAAGATATGCCGTAGCAGTTTTTCATCCAAACAAGCATCAGTACAGTCACCTAGATTTGTGAAATTAATTCTATGTTTTGAACCAGAGCTGAATTGCATATGTTCTACCAAATCCCTGCAAAAATCCACTAAATCCAGCGGTTCTGGGTTGCATTCTAGTTTTCCTTCTTCTGCTTTTCCAAACTCTAAAACTTCATTTAACAAATTGTTCAGCGAATGAACCGAGGTTTGAATAAGATAGAAATATTCGCGTCTTTTAAGTTCTGTTAATTCGTGGCTATAAGATTCTAGTAATTCAGCAGAAGATAAAATTGCGGTCAGCGGGTTACGGAATTCGTGGGCAACCATGAACCAAAAGCGAGATTTGAGTTCGCTGAGTTGTTTTTCTTTTTCCAGAGCCACGCGAGTTGCTGCTTCGGCTAAATGTCTGCGAATTGCGATTTCAATCGTAGTATGTAAATCTCTTTCATCAAAGGGTTTAACTATATACCCGAAAGGCTCTGTAATCTTGGCTCTTTCCAGTGTCTTTTCATCAGCATAAGCAGTTAAATAAATTACCGGAATATCAAAAATTTTATGAATTTCTTCAGTGGTTTCTATTCCATCCATTTTTCCTTTTAACATAATATCCATTAACACTAAATCGGGCTGCGTTTCTGCTACTTTTTGAAGAGCTTCCTCTCCCGAAGCAACAGAAGCGACAACCTTATATCCTAAACGTTGCAAGCTTTTTACGATATCCTTGGCAACAATTCTTTCATCTTCAACGACTAAGATTTTTTCATTTGCCATTTTTTTTTATTTATGCCTTCCTATGTTGCCGATTTCTGAAAAGGTGATATTAAAGCTTGTCCCCTTACTGCTATCAAGTTCGATAGTCCCGTCTAATTGTTCTGTAAGGGTGCATACTAACTCCAAACCCAAAGATTCAGTATTCCGGAAGTCCAAGTCTTTCGGAAAGCCGATCCCGTTGTCACTGACGCTCAAAATAAATTGATTATTGCTGCTTGAGTAAATATTAATACAAATTTTATTATCTTTACTGGGAGTTGGAAAAGCGTGTTTTAGAGAATTGGACATTAATTCATTGATAATTAGACCACAAGGAATCGCTGTATCAATGTTTAGGGTAATGTCATTAACGGTTGTTTTCAGCGTAATTGCCTGGGAGCTTGCTTTGTAGGAACGAAGCAAATTGCCTGTCAGGTCGCGGATATACTCAGCAAAGTCTATCCTAGATAGGTCTTTGGACTGATACAATTTTTCGTGAATGAGAGCCATCGATCGGATGCGATTCTGACTGTCCTTGAACATTCCCAGAACCTGGTCATCTTTGGTATAGGCAGATTGCAGCTTTAGCAGACTAGAAATAATCTGTAAATTGTTTTTGACGCGGTGGTGAATTTCCTTAAGTAGCACCTCTTTTTCTTTGAGCGATGCTTTGAGTTGCTCCTCTGCTCGTTTGCGCTCGGCGAGTTCGGCTTGTACTTGCTGATAAAGTTCAGATTGCTGGATGGCGATCGCTATCTGCGTTGACAATTGTTTGAGCAAATCAATCTCAAACTCCCGCCAACGCCTGGGTCCCGAACAGTGATAGGCGCACAGCAGTCCCCACAAATGTTCTCCTTGCAGAATCGGCACCACCAGGCTACCTCGGATATCATACAAAGCCAGGATATCGATGTGACACTGGGTTAAACCGGCGGTATAAATATCTTCCGTGACTTGAATGCGCCCTTGTTGATATGATTGGGCATAATTTTTCCCAAAGCAATTGTCTTGAATTGTGCTGTTTAGAGCAGGTTGCCAGCCGTCAGCGACAGATTCGACAACGACAGTGCCACTCAAATCTGGATTGAAACGGTAGATAATCACGCGGTCAGTTTGGAGAAATTGTCGCACTTCGGCTACTGCCGTGTTCAAAATTTCATCCAAATCGAGTGATTGATGAATGCGGAGGGCAATTGTGGTTAACAGGCGATTGCGCTCAAGCTGTTCCAACAGTTCCGCTGGGCTTTCCTGTCCTTGAGGTTCCAGGGTGTCATTGTGCGGGGGGAGGGAGGCAACTTCGGCTTCAAACTGCTTGATCGATTGCTGCAATCGCTCTACTGCTGTAGATATTTGTGTGAGATCGAGGGTTTGCAGAAAGCTGGTTTGGGTAACAATACCCAACAATTCCCTGCGATTCTCCGACACCACGACTCGCTGCACCTGCTGCTGCTGCATTTCCCAAAGGGCAACTAGCACTGAATCTGAGGGACTTAAAGACAACACGGGTGCGCTCATTACCCTAAACGCCTGTATCTGCGATAAATCCAGCCTGAGAGCCTGAAGCTCGATGATGTCCCGTTCGGTGACAATCCCCACTGGCTTCAGGAGTTTTGTTAGCGTAGCGGTGCGTAGCAGGTTTTGAGTTTTGTTAGCGTAGCGGTGCGTAGCACGTTTTAAGTTTTGACCCTTCGCTTCGCTCAAGGGCATGGTTTTGAGTTTTGTTAGCGTAGCGGTGCGTAGCACGTTTTGAATAGAACTCGACTCTGGACTTGCTTGTGTAAGCACAACACAATTAACCTGGTGTTCTGCCATTAGCTGAGCTAAACTTAGCGCCGAAGCCGTCGCTGGTGCTTGAATAACCGGGGCAGTCATCGCCTCTGTCAAAGGCTGCAATTTGATTAGCTCGTCGAGTGGCAGTGCTTGACGAATACTTTCGAGGGTGACAATGCCCACGAGTTCACTTTGAGCGTCTATAACAGGTAGGTGGCGAATTTGGTGCTGGCGCAGGATTGACAATGCTGTGAAAATATTGTTTGTGTCAGATTCAGTCAAAGCGATGCTCGGCTGCGTCATCACCGAGGCAATATTGACTTCTGCTAAATTTATTCCTGAGGCGATTACCCGGATAGCATCTGTGTGAGTAAACACTCCGATTAACTGCAACCCTTCTACCACGAGGACACTGCTAGCTCGTGCCTCGCTCATTAGCACTGCTTCTGGGGGTATCTTCATACTAGGAAGTACGCAGCTGCTTTTCGCTTTGCCCATCATGGCGATCGCATCCATCAGTGGTGTGTCAGGCGATACAGTCAAAGGACGACGATCGATGGCAGACTCTAAGCTAAGCAATCCCTTTGTTGGCATGGGTTAACCTGTATATTATTGCGGTGGGCGATCGCATACTTGCATTTGTAATTCCTCTATTGCCGAATAGATTTTGCCAAAAGCAGTTACTCCCTCACTTAGGATTCCCGCCAAGGCTGCATTAAGTATCGCATTGCCGCCTCGCAACGGTATTTATTTGACACAAATTGCCGCGCCATTTTCGGTACGAAGTTCAAAATTCACCACTCGCCGCCACCAGCACAATATTAGCGTGCAGGGAACCTGGTAAATCTTCGATTCGTCTCTAGGTTTCGCGTGCTTTTGCCTTCATTGAGCAAATTTGTGGCAGCAAGAAAACATCCCCGCCACAGTGACATCCTACATGATTAGGATGTTTTTCCAGGGCGATCGCTATTTTTATCATCTCCACCTTAGCTAGAAGCTACCCAGCCAGATAGTTAAGAGAAAACCCTTTTTACGATACCTTTTGCTAATCTTTCTAGTCCTTTTGCCAAAGGAATATTCATCTGACCCAATATCTGCACTGACAGCATCTGACAAAAGGCTGAACTCCTAATAATTGGGAAGATATATAGTGTTTAGCTGGGTTGGGGCTTAAAATCAGTCCTGCTACATTAAATCGATAAAACAGAGCCAAAAAATGAACTTAATTAAGCGCATTCCCAACATCCTGTTGCACCCCAAAAGTGAGTGGCGAGCGATCGCCACAGAAACGACCTCTAGCGCTAGATTGTATAATACTTATATTGCTCCTCTGGCAGCGATCGCTCCCATCGCTGCTGCTGTTGGTTGGGCAGTTATCGGCATCAATACCTCCAGCCTTGCCACGTCTCGGTTGCCATTAGTGCCAGCTATTTTATATGCAGGTGTTAGCTTTTTACTAACGCTATTAAGCGTATTTTTATTATCGCTAATTATTAATGCCTTCGCCCCTCAATTTTCAGCCAAGAAAGATCGGCTACAAGCTCTTAAAGTGGCTGCCTATGCCAACACACCTGCCTGGTTAGCAGGTATCCTCCGAGTCATGCCAAGTTTCACGATTTTCGCGTTTCTCGCTGGGTTGTATAGCGTATATCTGCTATATTTGGGATTGCCGATTGTAATGAAATGTCCGAAAACAAAAGCAACCGCCTACACTGCGGTAACTCTGGCGGGTGCGGTTGTACTATATGTACTTGTTATAGCGATTAGTAATCTATTTGTGATCTTTCCCAAGGCGCTTTAAAAATTGTGGGAATAGGCACAATGACAGCATTGGCAAGCTGAAAAAAATAAATATTAAACCTATTTAGATTAGGTTTTTTTTCATACTGACAAGACTGGTGTCATCCAAAATCTGAAATGTATAACCTAGTTAAACTTACCCCTTGATTGCCATAGGAAAAGGCGTAATTTATGCAAAAGGGCACCCACAAGAGGTGCCCCTACAGGAACAGGCAACGTCTTAGAAATTGTCAAAGTTAGCGATCGCGTTTTTCATCTTCTCCAACACTTCTTCTACAGGAATTACGCCCACATCGCCAGCAGCGCGGGTGCGAATACTCAGGCTATTTGATTCCAGCTCTTTCGCCCCTACCACCGCCATGACGGGGATTTTGTCCTTTTCGGCATTGCGAATCATTTTGCCCATGCGATCACCACTGGTATCGACTTCAACGCGAATACAGAGCGATCGCATCTTCTGTGCCACTTCCTGAGCAAAAGGCAACTGGGCATCGCTCACCGTCAGCAATCGCGCTTGTACTGGCGCTAACCACAGCGGGAAATCTCCCGCATACTCTTCAATCAAGATCCCGATCAGCCGTTCCAAAGAGCCAAAAGGAGCGCGGTGAATCATCACCGGACGCTTCCGGGAACCATCCTCCGCCACATACTCCAAATCAAACCGTTCTGGCAGGTTGTAATCCACTTGCACAGTCCCCAACTGCCACTCGCGGTCTAGGGCATCGCTGAAGATAAAATCCAGTTTGGGACCATAAAATGCGGCTTCGCCAATGCCTTCAAAGTAGTTCATGCCCAAGGTTTCCACGGCGCGGCGAATCGCACCTTGAGACTTCTCCCAAGCTTCATCAGAGCCAATATACTTATCAGAATCCGGATCGCGGAAACTGAGTCGCGCCTTGAAGTTTTTCAGTTGCAGACTCTTGAACACCGATAGAATCAAATCCACAACTTTAAGGAATTCGCCATCCAGCTGTTCTGGCGTCACGAATAAATGGGAATCATCCACCGTGAAACCGCGCACCCGCGTTAAGCCTCCCAGTTCCCCAGATTGCTCGTAACGGTAGACGGTGCCAAATTCCGCCAGACGCATCGGTAGTTCCCGATAGGAACGCAACTCGCTCTTATAGATTTGGATGTGGAAGGGGCAATTCATCGGCTTCAGGACGAATCCCTGTTCTATCGCCGCCGCCTGCTCATCTTCCGCCATCAGCGGGAACATATCCTCTTTGTATTTCTGCCAGTGTCCGGAAGTTTTGAATAAATCGACTCTGGCAATGTGAGGCGTCACCACCTGCTGGTATCCACGTTTAAGCTGTTCCTGCTTCAAGAAGTCTTCCAGAACACTCCGCAACACCGTTCCCTTCGGCGTCCACAGAGGTAATCCCGGTCCCACCGGATCTGAGAAAATAAATAATCCCAGTTCTTTGCCAAGCTTGCGGTGATCTCGGCGCAGCGCTTCTTGCTTGCGGCGCTTATATTCAGCCAGCTGTTCTGGCGTCTCCCAAGCCGTGGCATAAATGCGCTGGAGTTGAGCTTTCGTTTCATCCCCGCGCCAATAAGCACCAGCAACGCTTTCTAGTTCGATTGCCTTCGGGTTCAACTCACTGGTATTTTCTACATGAGGACCTGCACACAAATCCCACCATTGATCCCCCAAGTGGTAGATGGTAATTGGTTCCTCAATGTCTTCTAATATTTCTAGCTTGTAAGGCTCATTAATTGCCTTGATCCGACCTTCAGCTTCCTCGCGGCTGACTTCTTCCCGAATCACCGGCAATTTCCGATTGATGATTTTGACCATCTCTTTCTGGATAGCCTTCAAATCTTTTTCGGTAAATGGCTCTGGATTATCAAAGTCATAGTAAAAGCCGTTTTCTATCCAAGGGCCGATAGTCACCTGCGCTTTAGGAAACAGTTTTTGCACCGCCATTGCCATAACGTGGGAAGCGGTGTGACGGATTTTCTTCAACGATTCAGATTCGCTGGTACGAGGCAAATACATTTTTTCTGGCTGTTCCTGAGACGCTGGAGATTCTGAGACGCTCATCGGCGGTTCCATAAGGACGAAGAAACGGGCAATTAATTGGGTGTTACTGCCTCTATCATACCGAGGTTGTTTTTTCCTGGCGATGCTGGCGCTGCTTAAGAGAATCTAAAACATTATTACGAATTGTAAACTACGTTAAGATTAAACTAGATAGTATTCGGTTTTTGATTCATGGCTCCTTCCAACTTGCCTGAGAATGAATTGCTGAAAACGGTATTACAACCGCTGTTAGAAGATTTTCAGTATTGGTTTGCGCGATCGCGCTCTCTATTAGAAACTGAAGAAATTACTTTTTTAAGTGTCCAACAGCAATCCGACTTGCTGGATCGAGTTAAGCTTGCTCAATCTGAAGTCAGCACCGCTCAGATGCTCTTCCAAGCCACTGATGCTCAAGTTGGCATTGAAACGTCGGTTTTGATGCCGTGGCACCAGTTGGTCACTGAAGGTTGGCAGGTGGCAATGCGCTTCCACTCTGAGCAATCCACTTCCACTAACAAGTAAATCTAAGGGCGAAACATTTTTACGGAAAATCTGGGGGCAAGCATTACAGTTTCGCCACGAATGCGAAAGCCCCTATTCACGAACAACCCATTAGACTGTGCGGCTTGGAGGAAAATCGTATGTTACACCTGCTTTATCTAATTGCCTTTACCATCCTGGCGTTTCTTGCCATTGGGAATATGCTCCGCAACTTGTTAACCATCAGTAGTATGGATGCTCAACGGCGCTACCCACCAGGGATGCAGTCCCAATTTAGAGCTTCCCGCTATCCCTATGGGTCGGTACCGCACCCGGAACTATTAGATGATGCCGGGAACCCCATTAATGAACCGCTTCTGGTGATGCGTTCCATGACCGTAGAAGACGCCCGCGAACAATTGGATGCCCTCTACAAATCTTCTCCCGGCAACAATGGGGAAACCTCTGAGGAAGCATGAATCAGAGGTATTTCAAAAGTGAAATCGGATAATTTACCCGTAAAATTGGCAAGGCTTTTTAGCTTGTTCGGCGGGAATCCCCACACCATACGCTTGGTTGGTGTGGGATGAAAGCCAGGTTTGTTGAGGAGAATCCCCTGACCAATGCTGAAAGCGGAGGAAGGGGATACCGACGAAACAAACACACTCTTAGAAACGAAGGGACAGTTCTGATATACTGGTTTGCAAAGCAACATAAATGTCGCAATGATTGCAAAAACCAAGCAATCAGGATCGTGAAAACCAAGCGGTCAAAGTGGCTAGTCATGGATGTTTAAAGAATTTGGGTCTTGGGAACCAGGACTCCTGCCCTTGGAGGGAATCTAAGACCAACGGAATTGCGGAATTCTAGAGGCGGTTCCCGATGAATTGGGAAGCCCACAACGTACCGCTAGAGCGGTCGGTGTGTGGTAGTTCACTGGCAATTATCTTGACAGAGCTAGGTGGGCAGTGCCCACCCAACTTCTAAATCAAGCTTCAATTACAACCCGCAAATTGCCGCGTTTTTTGGCAACGCGACAGGCAGTGGTATTGCCGGAACGCTCAAATTCCAAATCCAGCAGGGTTGGCCCGACTCTCAAGTTTTGCAGCGCTAGACGATTAATCGACTCAGGCAAAGCGGGGTCAATTATCCGCAAGCAGTTATTGGGAGCATCAGGCACCAGATTCACCATCATTTGCAGCAACTGGAAGATACTGCCAGTTGCCCAAGCTTGAGGAGAACAAGCGACGGGATATTTGACCGTAGTGTTATCTTCTGTGCGTTCGTAGCCGCAGAAGAGTTCTGGCGGTCGTTGATAGGGTTGCTGTAAAGTCATATCAATTAAGGCTTTGGCAAGTTCCAGCGCTTGATCGATTAGACCGAGCGATCGCACCCCCATCGCCACCATTGCATTGTCGTGAGGCCAAACAGAACCGACGTGATAGCCCATCGGATTATAAGCCGGTGACAAACTACTGAGCGTGCGAATCCCCCAGCCGTTGAACATATCCGGTGCCCGTAGCCGTTCTGCCACGCTATAAGCTTTTTCCGGTGTCAGGATGCCCAAATACAGACAGTGACCGGGGTTAGAAGTAATACTGTCAACCTGCTTGCCGTCGCCATCCAAAGCCAAGGCACAGAAGTCTTCCTCTGCCATCCAAAAATCCCGATTGAAGCGATTCTTCAAATCTCTCGCCTCATCTTGCCACCTGTCCGCTAAATCAAGGCGCTTCTTCATTCGGGCAATTTCTGCCAGACGGATTTTGGCAGCATAGACATAAGCTTGCACTTCACAAAGAGCGATCGCGCCCATCGCCATCTGCCCTTTGCGATTCACAATACAGTCGCCAGAGTCTTTCCACCCCTGATTCGCCAGACCCCGCTTAGATTGGCGTTGGTAGCTGAGGTAGCCAGTTTCCTTGCTGTTGCGGTCAATCCAATCCATAGCCCCCAAAGCATTAGGCCACAGTAGCTCCAGGGTTTCCCGATCCGCTGTCCAGGCAAAGTGTTCCGCATACAGCATTAACCACAGCGGTGTCGCATCTACGGTGCCGTAATAAGGCGTATGGGGAATTTCTTCACAACGAGCCATTTCACCCAAACGCAGCTCGTGCAAAATCTTCCCAGGCTGCTCATCGCGCCACTCATTCTCTGTCTTCCCTTGGTATTCAGCCAAGACAGTTAGGGTTTCGCGGGCAATTGTCGGGTCGAGCATCAGCGTTTGCGACGCCGCAATAATCGAGTCGCGCCCAAACAGCGTCGAAAACCAAGGCACCCCAGCGGAGAGTACCTTGCCTTTGCCAAAAGACTGGCGCAGTAAATAAGTATCCTGCTCGGCTCGCTCGATCGCTCGATTAAACGTGTTTTTGTCTGAGCGAATTCCGGTTACGTGTTGACGCCACTCTTGCTGCTCCGATAACTCTGCGGCTCTAGCCTGTACCAACGTTACTGGGACAGATACCCTAGAAGTGGGACGGTTATTGGTACGCATTTGCAGCCGATAGCCCAGTTTTTGGGTTTCGTGGGAATCCATCTCTAGCTGCCAAACCGCCGTATAACCGCTGAGAGTGTCTGGCTGGCGATGAACAAACTCAATGTGAGATTCCATTACAGAGCCATCCAGCCCTTGATAAGCGAGCGTCATTTCTTGCTTTTCTGGTTCTGCGGCTTGACATTTAGGCACGGCTCGTAAAAGCTGTCCCTTGTTTTTTCGACCATATCCCCGGACTACAAATAAGTCCACAAAATCCGCATCAAAGCTGAGACTAAGTTGAAAGCGAATGGAACTGGTGCTGTAGTTGGAAACTGTTAATTCTTCAAACAGCGCTCCATTTAGGACAATTTCCCGGTTAATTCCGATGGTGTCGGCTCTCAGGGGCGCAAAGTCAAAAATTGCCCCGCCGTCTATTTGCGCCTCTGGCTCTAATTTATCGCCTCCCTCTAATCGCTCTCCTCCATCCATGCTGGGATTGGTACACAGAACGGAAAGGGCAAATCCTTTGTCAGCTGTGCTACTGAGCAAGACGGGGGGGCGTCCGTTAATTTGCAGTTCCAGGCGACTGAGGAACCGCGTATCGGCACAGAACAGCCCCATGCTGGCATTCATGTCATCGCCTAAACACCCAGCAATGTTGCCTAGGGTGTCGGTGACTAAAAACAGGTCATTATCTTTAATCGTGAGAGTCGGTTGGGGGCGATCGCCAAGAACGCAAGCCCACTCAGGAATGGGCAGCTCTTGTGCGGGAACAAAGGTTTTTCCGTCCAGTTCAAGAATATCCGGTGCCATGAATCAGGTTTCTGCTCAAGAATACAGGGTCTTTGTGAGGCTTTGATGGGGGTCACACAATCTAATTTAAAACCTTACCTATCGCTACTGATATTCAGTAGGGGATCGAGGTTCCGACAAATGTGACCTTATTTATACTTCTACAAATCTAATCACCGATCCGCTCTATTGTTCGGAGAGAACAAAATTTCCGATTTTTTTCCAGCTCTCCGGCTGCGGACGGATTTTTCCTTCGCTCAACCTGGTCAATCGTGCCCTTTGCCGGGATGACGGCGTTAAAAGGAAATTCAACAATACACCCTGCATTATATAGTACGCTCTATTTAAAGGATTATGTTGCACAATTTCCTGGCTTAAAAGTTTCTGCGATCGAGCAGCATCTCGTATAATAGGTTGCTCTAAAAATTAAGGAGGTTCGCATCTGATGGGAGTAGAGGCGCTGGAAATAGAAGCATTACAAATACTGGTAGAGTCGCTGATCTCCTATAAAGGACGGCTGGTTGGAACTCCAGCAGCTCATACTTACAAAAGAGATAAAAATGAAATTAATATCCAGAAAAAAGTTAGTAAAGATACGCTTAATTATGACCAAGTTTTTATCCGAGATTTTGTTCCTGTAGCACTTTTATTTTTGGTTAAAGGTGAATTTTCTATTCAACTTGATGACAAAAAAGAAGTAACAATCAACGGCAAGGAAATAGTCAAAAACTTTCTAGAAGTAACCTTAGAACTACACCAGCAAGAAAGAACTGAAACTTTTTTGAATACGGGTCGAGTTTTAATGCCAGCCAGCTTCAAAATTCTTAAGAATAAGAAGGGAAAAGAACACCTAGAACCCGATTTTGGTCAGCACGCGATCGCTAGAGTCACGCCAGTTGATTCCAGTCTCTGGTGGATTATCCTGTTGCGGGCTTATTGGAAAGCAACGGGAAACACCTCTTTAGTCCATCAAGTCGACTTCCAAGAAGCAATCCGGTTAATTCTGGAACTCTGCTTTAGCGATCGCTTCGATCGAGAACCCACTCTCTTAGTTCCCGATGGAGCTTGTATGATTGACCGTCGGATGGGCATCTATGGATACCCTCTAGAAATCCAAGTTCTATTCTACGCTGCCTTGCGTGCTGCTGATGAGCTACTCGATCGCAAAAATCACAACAATAAAGATATTCTCTCAGCGGTACAGAAACGATTGGGTTCTCTGGCTAACCATATTCGGACTGAGTATTGGATGGATATGGATCGTTTAAATCAAACCTATCAGTACAATGTTGAAGAATATGGGGCAACTGCTATCAACAAATACAATATCTATGCCGCATCCATTCCTTATGCTAATTTAGACGATTGGCTGCCAGAAGACGGGGGTTATTTAGTCGGGAATATTGGCCCATCGCAGATGGATTTCCGATTCTTTTCGGTGGGTAACTTGATGGCAATTGTTTGTTCCTTAGTTACCAAGCCTCAGTCCGAAAAAATTATGAATCTTATCGAAAAACGAGATAAAGAGCTAATTGGACAAATGCCTTTTAAAATCTCTTACGCAGCCATAGAAGACGAAGACTGGAGAATTTTGACAGGTTGCGATCCTAAAAATAGTCCTTGGTCATATCACAATGGGGGCAGTTGGCCCGTTTTGATGTGGATGTGGGCAGCCGCTGCTCGAAAAGTGGGTCAAGAAGCAAAAGAAGAGGAATATATACAGTTCGCCAAAGCAGCAATTGAAAAAGCTGGAAAACGTTTGCAAAAAGAAGAGTGGCCTGAATATTATGATGGGAAAAGCGGTCACTTGATTGGCAGGGAAGCGAGAAGGCATCAAACCTGGACTTGTGCCGGGTATTTATTAGCAAAAGAATTGATGACGCCCTCTGGTTTAGATCCCCTAGAATTAATCAAATTTAAGGAAAAAACTTATCCCAAAAATTAGCAATTTCCTAGTTTTTTCCTCATTCCGGATTCCCCAGCAGTGCCATTTGGTAAGCTCGTTCATACTCATCCACCATCGTCTTGACGCTAAAGCGACTCAAAACGTAGTCTCGGCACGTCTGGCGGTTTAAGGTCATTGCCTCTGGAACTGCGTCAATCATTTCTTGCAGAGAGTGGCAAACAAATCCACTCTTGCCATGCGCGATGACTTCTGGCACCGAACCCATCGCCATTCCAACCACCGGCGTCCCCGTTGCCATCGATTCAATCATTACCAAGCCAAATGGTTCGCGCCAGGTAATCGGGAACAGCGTCACTGTGGCACCTCCTAGTAACTGCACCTTTTCTTCGTGAGAAACTTCACCCAGATACTGGATTTGTTCGCCATCAATCAATGGTTTTATCTGTTCCTGGAAATAAACCTTGTCCACTGAGTCAACCTTACCAGCCATTTTCAAAGGATAGCCGCTGGCACGAGCAATTTTTATCGCTCCTTCCGGACCTTTTTCTGGGGAGATGCGCCCCACAAAGGCTAGATATGGCGGTTCAACTGCTTTTTCCTGGAAGGAATATACCACTGGGTCAATGCCGTTGTAGACCGTATGGATGTAATTTAAACCGAGTCGGGGTTCCCTCTGAGCTTCACTGATACTGATATAAGGCTCCCATGCAAATTGCCGGAATAGTTTCTCATTATCCGGTGTAAAAATGCCGTGTGTAGTGTGTACGGTTGGCGTCTTCACAAAAGTAGTATAGGGCAGAGCTGCACAGCCGATGTGGGAGTGAATAATATCAAAGTGATGCGCCTGTTGATAGACCTGAGAGAGCATCATTAACTCATAAAGTCCATGCTCTTTAATCTTTGGATCTAGGCGCAGCGCTTGGTTATGCACTGACTTGAGCTGAGCTTTTGTAATCGAGTCGCCAGAGGCGAATAATGTTACCTGATGACCGCGCCGAACTAATTCATCAGTTAATAAACTGACAATTAGTTCAATTCCGCCGTAGCGCAAAGGTGGCACTTGTTCCCACAGTGGCGCAATTTGGGCAATTCTCATAGGATAAACTGGAAGATGACAATCTTAAAAATTTTAGCTTAGTTTGCTCCGTTTAGAAACTAGATGCTTCTCCCGTTAGCGATATTTGTTGCGAATCGCATTGCGGATACTCCAGTACAAGTTACTCCACTCTTCTACGAAAGTTTTAAGCATTAGAAAGGCGAAGGCTATAATTCCTACTGTAATAGCAGCTGTTTTCAAAATGCTTATCTGGGCACCCGCTACTTTAAATATTCCCGCACAGACTAGAGCAATTATTACTCCAATTATTAGTGACTTTGCCGTTTTCAAAAGAATGGCTAGAATCACCATTAATATAGATTCTAATCCTGAAATCAAGACACTCATTGCTCTAACTAACTCTTTTCCATAATTTAAAAGTAACCAACTACTAATACCTAAAGCTGCACAAATTAGAATAACATTAAGTATCACCATTACCTTGCCATGATTACTTCTTAACTAAACATACTATGCTTGACTAAGGCTGAGAATGAAGAAAATACCTAAAAATTCCGAACTTCGACTAGCATTTAGCTAAAAACACATAGAAACTGAGGATTTACCTCACTATAGCAATCCTATTTTAGTTGTGAGATGCCAGCCCTTCAGATCCCCGACTTCTCTTACGAAGTCGGGGATCTCGCCTTCACGAATCATTTAGGACTGCTATATATCTATAAAATTGTCGTGGTTTTTCAGTTTTAAACGAGAGGCGATCGCTACCTTGGCAGCTGAGCTAGCAGTCATTTATGCAGAAGTAGAAAGGGGCTGATGTGTTTGAGCATTCTGGGGACGCTGACTGGTTACAACCATCCGCATCGTTGCTGGGGGTGCTAAGGTAACGCCACGACGGACAGGTTTAACGGGACGTTTATCAGTTAGAGCCAGTTGATAACGAGAGAGGATCGTAGCCAGTACCAATTTCATTTCAAACAAGGCAAATGCCATGCCGATACAGCGACGGTTGCTGCCACCAAAGGGCAAATATTCATAAGGAGAAAATTGCCGTTCCAGAAAGCGTTCTGGCTTGAAACAATTTGCTTGGGGGTAGATATCCTCGCGGTGATGGAGCAGATAAATACAGGCAGTAAGCACTGTACCGGCATCAAATTGATAGTCCATCAGCTGCACTGGCGATCGCGCAATTCGACCGAAAGTAAATATCGCCACTGGGTAAATTCGCAACGTTTCCGAGCAAACAGCGTTGAGGTAGGGAAGTTTAGAAATGGCGCTGACATCTGAAACATCCCCAACACTATCCAGCTCCTGAAGAAGCTTGTCATGTACCTCTGGTTGACGGTGTATCCAATACAACGCCCAAGCGATCGCTGAAGCTGTGGTTTCGTGACCCGCAAACAGGAGGGTCATTAACTCATCGCGCAATTCCTCATCGGTCATCGGTTGCCCGTCAGCATCCCGCGCCGACATCAGCAGCGTCAGGATATCTGCCCGATCCGGCTCGAATTGCTCCCGGCGTTGCTGAATCTCAGCGTAAATGAGTTGATCAATTTGCTGTCGTTGGCGAAGAAAATTTCCCCAAGGACTCCAAGAACCCAAATCTCGTTGGAGTGATGGAAAAAACAGGACGGCGGACGAGAGGGGAGAACTCACCGCATCCAGCATCGAAGTGAGGAGTTCCTTGAGTTGCTGGAAACGCTGACCCTCATTGATGCCAAAGACAGCGGCTAAGATGGTTTGCAGAGAAATCTCTTGCGTGGTAGCCCGAATTGGGAAGGGTTTGCCAATCGTCAGCCGACTCATGACTTCCTCGGTAATGTCACAAATCAACTTGCCGTAAGCTCGCATTCGTTCCCCGTGAAAGGGGGGTGTCAATAGCTGTCGCTGGCGCTGGTGGCGATCGCCATCCAGTAATACCAGAGATTGGTCGCCCAGAAAAGGTTGTAAAATCTTATTCCCACTACCGCTGTTAAACTGTCTGGGATCTGCCGTTAACAGCTCCTCAATTCCTTGCGGGTGAGTTATGAGTACATACGGGGGAAAGCGACCCCAGCGGGCTGTGAAGCAGTCACCATAAGCTTTAACAGATGTTTCTAGGTACTGCACAGGCTGGGAAATCCATTGGAGTAGTTGCAGGAATTTTGGCGTCTGCGGCCCATCAGGCAGTGTCATGGCGTTTTTCCTTTTATCGATCGCAAAACTAAGCTAGCAGAGGCAGGGGTGCGATCGCTGCAATCTGAGGCGAAAACTTTCCACTACAAGATAATTTGGCGTCAGCGTTTAGAGGACAGTTTCAAAGAGTGAGATCCTCAGCCTTCAGTCGTAAAAGTAGATAAATCGCATCCTGTCTAAAATCTAGCCGGGTGATGATTTGGCGTTTTCAGCAAGTCAGTAAAGTACTGAGGGTACTCTTTTCAAATATGCGATCGCTAAGTCTATGCTCCAAGTCCTATTCCCTCCTGTATCTATTTATATTCTTAACCTGCTGGTTATTGGTCTACTCCTGCTGATGGTTACTTTGGGATCGAGCTGGATTAAACGATTACCCCTCTCCTATGCCATCATTTACCTGCTCGTGGGTATCTTCTTAGGGCAATACGGGCTTAAGTTAATTCACATACGACCTGATGCCGAGTTTCTGGAACGACTGACGGAATTTGTGGTGATTGTCTCCGTCTTTGGCTGCGGTCTGAAGATGAATCGCCCACTCAGATTAAGGGCTTGGAATACAACGGTGCGGTTGATTGGATTTCTGATGCCGATTTCAATTTTTGCGATCGCTGCTGTTGGTCATTGGTTTTTAAAAATGGATTGGGGGCCAGCTATTTTACTCGGTGCAATTCTCGCGCCAACCGATCCCGTCTTGGCTTCAGAAGTTCAGATGGGGGATATAAAAGATAAAGATGAGCTGCGCTTTGGTTTGACTTCGGAAGGCGGTTTAAACGATGCGCTAGCTTTTCCGTTTGTTTATTTCGGGATTCACGCCTTAAAAGATAACAACTGGGATAACTGGTTTAAACAATGGGTGGCGGTTGATTTACTTTGGGCGATCGCAGCTGGCATCGTCATGGGAATTATCGCCGCAAAAATCGTTGTTTGGATCGACCAGCAACTGCAACGTTTCCGACCTGTCGATGAATTGATGGAGGATTTTGTTGCTCTGAGTACGATTTTGATCGCCTATTCCTTGACAGAAATTGTCAACGGCTATGGCTTTTTGGCGGTTTTTGTGGCTGGAGTATTCGTTCAGCGGAGTTACCAAGATCCAGAAAAGAAAATTTCTCAATTTGAATTCACCGAACAACTTGAGAAACTACTGGAAGTCGCGACAATTTTGCTCTTAGGAACGCTATTGCGATATGAGCCGATTCGCCAGTTTGGTGGTCAAGGCATCTTGGTGGCAGTCTTGTTGATTTTTTTGATTCGACCTTTGGGAGTTTGGATTAGCCTGCTCGGTCGTCGCTATCCCCCTGAAACCCGCTGGTTGTTTGGCTGGTTTGGCATTCGTGGTGTTGGTTCTTTATATTATCTTTCCTATGCCTTTGGCGAAGGTTTAAAAGATAGTTTGGGCGAACAGATTGCCTGGATTACTTACATCGTCATCGTGATTTCTGTATTTTTGCATGGGGTTAGTGCCACTCCTTTGATGAATTGGTACGAACACAATATCAAGAAAATAGGTAGGAAACAGAAACAAAAGGTTACTGCTGATTCTTGATAAGCCGTCAGACTGAATGCTGCTATAGCAATCCTAAATGATTTGCACTCTCCCTGTAGAGACGCGATGAATCGCGTCTCTACACTAAGGCGAATACTCGCGACTCGCGCACAACTTAAATAGGATTGCTATATACAAACAATTAGCCCACGCAGGCTAATTGTTTGTATTTGAGTAAGCGTAGGGAATGGTTGACTCACCTCTTGCATCAGTTGGATAGACTACCTAAAAAGGGTGTATTCATAAGTAGTTGCTTGAGGCTGAAAGGTGACACAATGGAGTGATTTCTGCCTGTGCAGTTCATTCGGCTGCAAAACCAAATTCAAGTTTTCCACAGCACCTTATTACTTATCAGACCTCGTTGCTTACAATCCTTTTGTAATGTTCCACCGTCGGAAATGGCTCGTAAAAATGGTGTAATAGCTGACACCATTTCTGATACTCCGGTGATTGTCGGAAACCAAGCGTGTGGTCTTCCAGTTTCGCCCAACGCACTAGCAAAATGTATTGGTTTTCAACTTCCAAACACCGATGTAGCTCATGGCTAATGTAGCCAGACATTGAGGAAATGATTGATGATGCTGTCGCGAAGGCTGCTTCAAATTCAGCAGCTATTCCAGGTTTAACCTTGAGAATTGCAACTTCCAGAATCATGCTTTAATTTCCAGCATTCTACTTTTTTATACCATACTTGACAACTGGTCAACATATAGCAATCCTATTTCAGATGTGAGATGCCAGCCCTTCAGATACCCGACTTCGTAAGAGTTGCCCTAGGAGTTCGCTTTTACGGATCATTTTGGAAACAATTTATTACCGATTACCAAATCCAAGGGTTTACAATTTAATTCGGCTTGTTGTTTAAGAATTGGTTGGGTTTTGCTTTAGCTTAACTACAATTATCGGAAAAATAATTGCTAATAGTAAAACCACAATTACTAAATATTCCTAAATCCCATGACTTTTGCCAATTACCCAATGACGGCGGAAGAAACGCGAAAGCGATGATTCTTCTAGGGACAAATAAATTGGACGACCGTGGGGACAGGTGCGAGGATGACGAGTTCGCTGCCATTGCTCTAAGAGAGTTTGCATCTGGAGCAAGCCGAGAGGAGTCCCGTTGCGGATGGCGGTGCGGCAGGCGATCGCTACTTGAGCGGCTTGCAAATCTCCACCCAAGCTGAGTTCCACGAGGGCATCTGCACAATCTTCTCGCTCTCGCAAGGGTGCGGGTGCCGTGCGAATCGCCCACAGTTGCTCGCCAAAAGGTTCAATATCTAAGTTGATATGTTCGAGTTGCTGAATCTGAGCGGCAGAGAGATGATTCAAGATGACGGGGGGTTCTAGGGGGACGAGTTGCCAAGCGTGGCACAACTGCTCGTACAAAACCCGTTCGTGGGCAATGTGCTGCTCCACCAACCACACCCCAGCCGGATGCTCTGCCACAATGTAGGTGTTGTGAACCTGGGCAACAGCTCGGAGTTCCATCAATCCGATCTCATCCGGTTTCTTTGCCTGAGTATCCGTTGGTTGCGATTGAAGGGAACGATTGACGCTGTAGGCACTTTTCGCTTCCGCTGCTTTGATGAGGCGGCTGACTCGCTCTGGGGTTTTTTCCAGAATCGTCCCCACATTTAGACGCAAGGCTTGCTCAATGGCTGATGTCACCTGCTCTTGCCAGTAATTGAGCTGGTTTAAGTAAATTTCTGTCTTGGCGGGATGGCGGTTCCAGTCTATTTGACTGGCACAGATGAAAAGATGGAGAAAACAGATCGGGTAGCGATCGCGCGGCAGAGTTCGCATTAAAGCGCCCAGGATCGTTTGCTCCAGTTCCGGCGACTTTACGTGCCGTCCATTCATTGCTACCCGCACCCAATCGGGACGGCGGCGATGGCATCTGTCTGGCAAGCCGAGTACCACCGTCAGGGTTGAGTTTTGAGTGGAGTTGCATTCTCCCCCACTTCCCGGCGCGTCGGCTCCTGTTTTTTCTGGAAGCGTTGGCACTTCCACCGTCAGATGCTGCAAATCACTCGGTCGGATTTCCCGGAGAATTTGAGGCAAAATCTGTTGCGCTGTCTTCCCAGGACTAATGGTGAACCATTGGCGGTCATTTTGCTGAACCTGCCAGGTGACATGAGGATGACAAAGCGCGATTTGCTGAATAGTCGCTTGCACTGCTCTGAGTTGTTGGGCGACGGAAGGCATTCCCTGACGCCGCGCCAACCAGTTGCCAAACAGATTAGAGACGGTGACAACGGTGCCGGGAGCGATCGCCACTGTCTCCACTTGCATGGATTCCCCGACTGAGTTATAAGCCACTCGCCAACCCTCACAACTTCCAGCAGAACGGCTAAAAATCTCCAATTCTGCTAAAGCTGCCAAACTGTGCAACGCCTCTCCCCGAAATCCCAGACTGCTAATTTTCCACAAGTCTTCCAAGGCGCGAATTTTGCTGGTGCTGTGGGCAGTTGCAGCTTGTTTCAGGTCTACCAAACCCATGCCGCAGCCATTGTCTGCTACTCGCACCCGCCACTGTTCCGGCGATAGGGAGACGCTGATGCGCGTTGCACCAGCGTCTAGGGCATTTTCCGCTAATTCCCGCACCACAGCAACCAGAGAGTCAATGACCTCTCCAGCGGCGATCAGATTGACTACCTCTGTCGGTAGAGTTTGAATACTAGATACCATGAGATCCAGTTTAGTTTAGGCAAGAGTCACTGTTTATTTGCAGCAATTTTGCCGGAAATATTTGTCGATAGGGATAGGAATTTTAACACTTTACTCTGCCTAAAGAAGGATTAATTAAATGTTCTTTCTAGAGAAAGAGAAGTTAAATATCAATTTTTGATTAAATTTCCTATGAACAGATCAATTAGAGTTTTTTTATGAGTGACATTCAAAACAACATTGAAGGCGCTAAAGACAAAGTGACAAACAGCGTTGAAGGCGCTATCGATAAGGTTTCAGAGAGCGTTTCCAAGGTAAAACAAGCCATTCCAGACATTACTCCCACCCCACCGGAAATGAAAACGCAGTCCAGCGTTAATGACCTCAAATCCCGTCTGGAATGGGGCGAACCAGCTTTAACAATTCTTGATGTGCGCGATCGCGGCGCATTCAACGACGGACACATCATGGGAGCCATGCCCATGCCGATGGATGAATTAGTAGAGCGCGCTAAAGCTAGCCTTCAGCCCGCCCGCGATATCTACGTCTATGGCGACAGTGACACCGAAACCTCTAGCGCGGCTTCCGAACTCCGCTCGGCTGGGTTCCATTCCGTGGCTGAACTCAAAGGCGGTCTTCCCGCATGGAAAGCCATCGGCGGTCCTACAGAAGGGGCTTCAGAATCCCAAAATCCCCCAGGAGCAGCGGGATACAATCCCGTCTCCGCAACAAAAAATCAGCTACAAAAGTAGATTTAGCGAGTTGTCAGACGGCTGAGTGTTGTCCAATAGTGAGCCGCTTCCCACGGGTTAAACCTCAAAGCCTCGATGTCACCCAATTTTATCGGCTGTTGTGGCATGGGTGGTCTGATCCCTAGCGCGGCAATAACTTGGTACCCTACAGCTCTTGCCAGCATTGGCGGCACGGCGTTTCCAATTTGTCGAAACCCGTGCCATTTTGTTGTATGGAAGCGGAACCAGTCAGGAAAAGAGTGCAGTCGCGCCGCCTCGCGTACCGAAATCACTCTAGGATAAGTTGGATGAATCGGACGGGGAGAGGTGTAGCGACCGCATCCAGAACCCGTACCGGCTCGTAAGGTATGGGACAGATGATCCCAATTCAACCGTCGAAAGCGACTCACCGATTCTAGTTGTCCGGGCAGTGTTTTATCGAACCGTTCAATCGAAGTTGCCGTGTGTTGGGTTCGCAGAGAGCTAGTTAATAGATGAGGATTGACAAGCCTGGGATAGGCGAAATTATTCGGTTCGGGTGCGATACTGATTAAGTGCAGTGCATAGATGCTGGCTAATGTCTGCATCTGCTCTAGTTGTGCAGGCTGTAGCAGGACTTCATCGGTTGTCAGGAGTTCGGGAAAATCATCTAGATTGGGGAGATCGGCGATCGCATCCTTCACTGTCACTCTAAAAGATAAAGCGTGCAGGATAAAAGGATTTTTCTTCTTGCCTCTTTTCTTTGGCAAGGAAGTATCGGGGGTTATCTCAACGTGCTTACCTGCGACTAAAGGATAGGACAAAGGCACTTCCCCCGCACGAGTTCCCAATAAAAACAGCCTTTTCCGATTCTGCGGCACCCCAAAATCTGCCGCGTTCAACACCTGCACGGGTTCGGTGATGTGGTATTGAACTGATTTAAACTCACTCTTGAGTCGCTCCAGATAAATCGCGTGTTCTTTCTGAGCAATGCCGGGTACGTTCTCCATGAGAAAGTAACGGGGTTGCAGTTCAATGACTAAGCGGCAAAAATGCAACACTAGGTCGTTGCGCTCATCGTCGAGACGCCGCTTGCCCATTAAAGAGAACCCTTGACAAGGTGGTCCCCCAATTGCTAAATCAATTTCACCATTCCAGGCAGGTGCGGGTGGGGAAACCCCAACCCAACCCTTGTGCAATGCCCATCTCTGTACCGCCTTTCTAATCGCCTCACCGGATAGCGTCCTCGCATCTGCACACAAAACCTCGGTATGGGGAAAGTTAAAGGCGTGAACGGCTGCGTGAACGGGGTCAACCTCAACTGCCACCGCTACATCAAACCCAGCCTGCTCAATCCCCAGAGAAAATCCACCCGCACCCGCAAATAAATCGACCGCAACCGGACGGCGATAGAAATGAACCATCCCCATACAGGTGTTCTGACTTGGTAGGGAATTTGTATTCTATCGTCAGTCTCTTTCATCGAAAAAATTTTTCCAGTCTCTTGACGGCTTTGTATTATATTTGTAGTATATAAGAGTATCTAATTTTGAAGCCATCTGCTAGTAGCTCTGGAAGCGCAACCTACGCTTTTAGGCGACCTGATTTTATATCAAAAAGCAGACTGCGCTTATATTTTTCCGCTCCGCGCCCGGATGAGTGAAGCATACACACATAAGGGTTCTGGTTGTCGTGGGTTCAAATCCCATTATCTCCATTTGGAGATATAGCTCAGTGGTAGAGCATCAGAAAAAGTGAAACGGCAAAGCCCGACTTGCGCGGAGCTTATAATTTCCAATTCTTCAAGCGTTCACCTCGTATCCAAACCGAGAAAGCATCTTCGCTTCTGTCCGCCAGAGACTGAAGTCTCACAGCTTAAACTCAAGTCCGTTGAAACGGACTCAAGAAAATGATTATTAGTCGGTTTTAACCGACTTTAGCTATTAGCCAGGGGTTTAAACCTCTGGCTGGCGGACTGGCGGACTCTCAAGAAAATGATTATTAGTCGGTTTTAACCGACTTTAGCTATTAGCCAGGGGTTTAAACCTCTGGCTGGCGGACTGGCGGACTCTCAAGAAAATGATTATTAGTCGGTTTTAACCGACTTTAGCTAT
>NZ_JBYCCT010000051.1:0-52138 GCF_057473865.1 Coleofasciculus sp. H7-1 | reverse complement strand
ATTAGCCAGGGGTTTAAACCTCTGGCTGGCGGACTGGCTGGCTGGCGGACTCCCAGCACGAGCCTTTACACAAATGCTCCAAGTCCTAAAAGACCTGGTGAGGGTTTAAATCCCTGGCGGACTCCCAGCACGAGCCTTTAGCTATGAGGTGATTCCCATGCAAACTACAGAGCGCGACTTGCGTTTAGATATGTTAAATAGTCTGCTCACCACGCCTCACCGGGAGCTAGAGAAGGTGAGTGAAGTTCACAAGAAGATGGTGGAAAACGACCCCATCTTCTATGGACATTTAGCGGTATGGTATCAGCGCAATGGGGATGTCCGCGACCACAAAGAGGTATTTGTGGGGAATTTGCTTACTAGCAGCTTATGGGAACACCGCGATGCTGGTTTTGTCATGCTACAAGAGTTTCCGCCTTATCAAGTAGCGCGGATTGTAGACTTCTTGAAGCAACACCGGGGTAAGTTGCCGCGTTCTACCCGAACTGCGGTGCGGCGCTATCTTTATGAACGGGAGAAAAATCCTGTATTCTTCGATCGAGCAGCGCTGCGGGCACGCAGTGCGATGAAGCACCTGTATGCTAGCTTGCATATTAAACCGAGCGATCGCGCAGATGCAGTGTTATTCAAGGACAACCCGCCAGAAGATAGTTTAGCGTTTGCGCTAAAGCTGATGGCGATCGCATCTTCACCCTTAGAGCAAGCGCAACTGATTGTAGAACACAAAATTCCCTACACAGTGGCAGTGGGAGCCATCAAACAGATGACCCCCACCGTGCTAGTCGCGCTAATTAACTCCATGACACCCCAAGAGGTGATTAACAACCTCAAGTCACTGCAATCTCGCGGTGCAATGGCAAACCCCCAGGTAAAAGCCCTCATCGACGAGAAATTGGAGAAAGCGCAAACTGATGTGCGGGTAGCAGCTCTCAAGGCGCGTGTAGCGGCAGATGCGGCGGAACTAGATGCCGAAACAGCCGCCAAGTTAGAGCGCGTCATGGACGAGCAGGTGAAAAAGCGCGGCAAAATTAATCAGCCAACCGCCCTGCTAGTCGATAAGTCTAGCTCAATGGAAAGCGCCATCGAAGTCGGGAAGCGCATCGCCGCTCTAATTTCCGGCATGGCGGCGGCAGATTTATTCGTCTACGCCTTTGACACCATGCCTTATCCGATTAAGGCGTCTGGGAACCAGTTGAGCGACTGGGAACGGGCATTCCAGCACATCAAAGCCAACGGTGCCACTAGCATCGGTTGCGGCTTGGAAGCGATGCGCCTGAGAAAGCAACTGGTTGAGCAAATCATCCTAGTAACGGACGGAGGAGAAAATAAAGCGCCCTACTTTGTGGAAACTTTCGACGCCTACAAGCGCGATCTCAAAGTAGAGCCAAGCGTCCTCATTGTCAAAGTAGGTTATTCCTACGATTGGCTAGAGCGCAAGTTACAAGAAAAACAGGCGCAAGTAGATACTTTCACCTTTGCGGGTGACTACTATTCGTTGCCGAACTTGATGCCACTTTTGTCTCGTCCTTCGCGTCTAGAGTTGCTGATGGAAATTCTGGAGACACCTTTGCCAGTCCGGGATGACAAGTAGGGGTAGGTTTTAAAAAACCTGCTCTGACAAAACAAAGTAAGGTGGGCAGTGCCCGCCTTACTCTGGACTGCATAGGTTTCGTTATCGGTGAAATATATCAACGATCGATGTAGATTTGCCGCTAGTGCAAATCTTTGCCAAAAATATATTCATCCCAAAAGATGCCATGAGCGAAATACAGACAGCGTACAAAGTGGTAGCCCTTGCCGTATGGCAAATTGTTGGCGAACAGCATCCCGATGATTTAGCAATATTAAAACGAATTTTTCGCGTTAAAGCAAAGGGAAAAAGAATTCGGAGTTGTTTCAAATTTTAATAAGTTTGTCATGAGCATCTTTAAGGTAGAAATCGTCAAAATCAACAACGTCACTCCTCATCCCAATGCTGACAGATTAGACATTTGCACGTTTGAAGGGATGGCGTATCAAGTTATTACTGCTAAGGGTAATTTTAAAACTGAAGATTTGGCGTTCTACTTCCCGATTGAAAGTGTGATTCCCGAACAGTATCTCGATGAATTTGGGATTCGCCCTTACTACTCCAAGAAACTGCGTGCAGCAAAACTACGCGGTATCTTCTCTGAAGGTTTACTGATTCCTGTTAGTGAAAAATTTACGGTAAATGTGGGCGATGACTACACCGAATACTTTGGGGTGACAAAGTACGAATATCCTCTGCCGCCAAAAAGTATGAATGGGGATATGGAAGCCCCGATTGGACACTACAAATTCCCCAGCCCAGAAAATCTCAAGCGGTATCGAGATATCCTTCAGGATGGGGAAGAAGTGGTCGTGACGGAGAAGCTTCACGGCACGAATTTCACTGTCTTGGTAGATGCTGATGAAACCATTCACGTAGGTAGCCACAACTACTTCTGGAAAAATAACGAAACTAACAATAATTTAGTCTACATTCGGGCTTACAACGAAAATCCATTTCTGCATAAACTGCCACCAAACACTCAAGTTTTTGGGGAGATTTATGGTGTACAAGATATTAAGTATGGCTTGCAGAATGGTAAGATTGGAATGGCTCTGTTTGCTGTGCGTAGCGGCAACAGATTCCTCAATTACACTGAATTTGTAGGGTTTTGTGAAGAATTTTCCTTACCCAGAGTGCCTGTTCTCTATATCGGTGCTTACAGTTGGGAAGCGGTATATCAGTTTAACAATGCTGATAGCGTATTGGTTTCAGATTGCATGATGGAAGGCGTTGTCGTACAGCCGTTAGTTGAGAGAACGCATCCAGAAATTGGGCGAGTGGTGTTGAAGTTGATAAGCGATCGCTATCTCCTCCGCAAAGACGGTACTGAGTTGCATTAGCTAGAAATAGAATAGGAGCGCACAAGCCGTGCGCCCTTACAATTGGCAAAGCAAGATTTATCGGGAATCGGTCAATCCCAGGCTGTAGTACCTTATAATACAAATACTGTCATTGTGCGATTTCCCAGCCTGTCGCCTTTGTCAGCATTGCTAAAATGCCGATTTTTGTAAAAAGTCGCCGCACATCCCTGGATACTTTGCGTAAACGCTATGACGAAGCAACGATTCTCGACTTAACTTCTCGTGGTTCAGAACCCTGGTTTCGCTTTAGTCCATTTTATCCTCATGGTGGAATTCCCGTTCCATTTTCGCCGGGACACTTTAGCTACACCGTTGAAGGTATTTGGCAGGGATTAAAAGTTTTTGAGTCTGCGGATGTAGATCCGGGCAAACTAGCGATCGCTAATATGAAGGGGATCAAGCGCACGACACGAACTTCCGGCAAGGTTCTAGGGCATCGTGCAGGCTTAACCGGAGACAAATTATTGTCCTATGCAGAAGCACGTCATGCCATCTACCTACCATCGTATAAATGGGTACTAGAGAACTATCTTCAGAACCTACTCGCGGAACTAAAACAGCTAAGTGCAGACCAAACTGTGTTGTTATTAGATTATGAAACAAACTGCGATTTAAACGATTTATCGAGTCCTTTATCCCACGCAGGTTTGGTCAAGCGATATTTAGAGGATGACTGGTATTGTTAAATTAAAAAGAGCGATTCAATGAATAATTCTCGCTTAGTTAAAATTAGCAAATATCTCAGCAAGCATCTTCGGCATACTCCTGAAGCAATTGGTCTTCAACTTGCACCTGGTGGCTGGGTTGCTGTCGATAAACTTCTAAAAGCGTGTGCAGATCGCTCTTTTATTCTTACTCGTGCTGAACTCGATGAAGTTGTCGCTAAAAATGACAAAAAACGCTTTTCCTTTGACTCAACAGGCACCTTAATTCGTGCGAATCAAGGACATAGTACAGAAGTTGATTTGCAGCTAGAAGCCGTTGTTCCTCCAGATGTGTTATACCACGGTACAGGACACGGTACAGTCGAATCAATTTTGAGTACAGGACTGTGTAAAATGTCGCGTCACCACGTCCATCTATCGAAGGATATTTCCATCGCAAAAACTGTCGGCGCACGGCATGGTCGTCCGGTCGTTTTTGCTGTAGATGCGGCGGCAATGCACAAAGCAGGATATGAATTTTACTGTTCTGAAAATGGGGTTTGGCTAGTGGATTGCGTTCCATCCGAATACTTGCAAAAAATTTAAATGGCAGTTTGGAAAAATAACTGAGCGCATTACTTCCTCATCATTCCATCACAAAGCAAGAAGAACTGAAACTATGGGATCGGGATACTTCGGAAACGACGAAAGCAATCCAGGCAACAAAAACCCGCAAGCTAAAGGCTTATTGGGTGCAGGTTGGCGACCCTTAACCCGGCAGATTGACTGGGGATTTCTTGTGCATTTAGTATTTAACGACCCCAAAGAGCTAAGCCAGAAAGCTTTGGATTTAGCTAGCGATGTTGCTGATGCAATGGGTCGCAATGAATATACTTGGTGGGCAAATATTTTAAATGTATTTTCTGAAAGTACGCGATATGAAGTCGATGAATTTTGGAATTACATTACCCCAGACCCTCCAAGTCCAGATTATCGCTTCCAAGACGTTTTAAGTGTTGATTCGCCTGTCATTCAATTTGTCAGCCGTAACAGCATTCCCATTGAACACGTTCTCAATCGGCTACAGGAAATTACTATTTTCAAAGTTCTGGAATTATTGGGACGTCCGGACATGATTACCCAGTATTATCTAGATCGATATTTTTATTATCCTGTAGATCGATTTGTTAACTGGGAACGTCTCGATATCATTAACACGGTTTATGCCTATTGGCCTCAACAGCAAGCTTGGCTAGAAATTGAAAATTTAGATCGGGGACGGCGACGCTATACCCTGATGGCTAAGGAACTAGCGCCACTGGTCAATAAAGCAACTTTTAATCTTGCAGTGATGCTGAGTGGCTACCAGAGTCGTGTGGGAAAAATTCACGGCGAATTTCCAATTCGGTCGTTTCCCGCTGACATTCAAAGCTTTACCGATAGCGTACAGCAGGCAATTCTCGACCAAAGTCAGTTAGCGGTTCTCGTCCACGGAGATCCGGGTACGGGAAAAACTGCTTGGACGCAAGCTGTAGCAAAAGAAATTCTCGCGCCTCTCGGATATGTAATTTTTATTCTGGATCACGATGCGGTTGAGAATTTTGTACCGCCAAGTTACTTAGAGCGAATTTGTCTGATTATTAACGAAGCGGATAATTTAGCAAAAAATCGCGCTTCTGAAGCCGCTCAAAATAACAACAAAACAGAGCATATTTTGAGCTTACTAGATGGAACCCTCTATCAAAGTGTCATTGATGATTCGGGGATTCATACTAAGCAAAAGTTAGTGGTTTTGATGACTTGCAATACAACTGAAAGATTAGATCCAGCCGTTTTACGCAAGGGAAGAGTTGATTTCACCTATGAATTTGCTCACCGATTTGTCTAAGGTTAGGATAAATGAGGATGCAAGGTTGTTATTTAACCACAAAGACACAAAGAACACAAAGGAAGAGTAAGAAGAGAGATATAGCAATCTTAAATGATTCGTGAAGGCGAGATATCCGACAACTCTTACGAAGTCGGGTATCTGAAGGGATAGTTCACAACTAAAATAGGATTGCTATAGATGGAATAAAATGCGCTTCAGGCAATTCAGAAATACACAATGGCTCTTTTACTACAACAGTGCTAATTTAAACCCCAATTTTGTAGGCTGGGTTGAGGTAACGAAACCCAGCATCATCCTGGGAATGTTAGGTAACGCGATCGCTCAACCCAACCTACTAGCTTCATTCAACTTAGAAATACACAATGGCTCTTTTATTACAACAATGCTAATTTAAACCCCAATTTTGTAGGCTGGGTTGAGGTAACGAAACCCAGCATCATCCTGGGAATATTGGGTAACGCGATCGCTCAACCCAACCTAACAGTTGCCTGAAGTCAGTGCCATTGCTATTAACAAAAAAATTTAGCTAAGCCAAACATCGTAATCAAGGCAATATCATGGCAGATATTCGCAATCTCCTTAACCAAATTGCTGCACAAGAAGTGCAATTACGCGATACTCAATTTCTCGCACCGTGCGTGGGTGGGGGGAAAGTCCGCGCTTCTGTAGCTGGGATGGTTTACACATTTAAACCGCAGCCACAAGAATTTGAAGGATGGGGCATTTTTCAGCCGATGAACGAAAAAAAGGCTGAGATGCTGGAGGAAGCAAACTTGCCGCAGGTGGCGGAATATCTGCGACTGTTGAAGCCGTTGCGCCTGCGTCTGGCTTATGTGTTGCAAGGGCAAACGTGGCTGGCGTACCCTGTGAATGAATCTGATATGCAGCAGCGCTTGGGTGTTGCTAAGCCGGTGCCGGTGTATTTAGTTACTGAGGGGGCAGTATTTGAGCCAGCGATCGCGCGTTGGGATGGCGCTGCTTGGTGGTTTGATGAACTCGATCGACGTGCCGATCCGCTGGTGGCGGAACAACTCAAAGAACAACTCAGAAATGGGACGGAAGCGGAAAATCTTCGCTTTGCGGGGATGACGCCAGAGATGCGGACTGTCTATGACTTGGCGTTGCAGCAGACGGAAGAATATCAACTTAGAAGACAGCAACAACTTGAGGAAGAACGCTTACGCCAGATGCGGCGGGGTACAAGACGCCAGCAGCAGGTACGGCAAGATCCGGAGCGGCAGGCGTTTTCAGGCGATGAAAGCCGCGTGCGCGATGCCTTGCGGATGGGTGGTGGCGAACTCGAAGATGTGCGCGATCGCGGTGACTTTTGGCAAGTCGAGTGGACAACCCGCAGCGGTGAACGTCAGATATCTGCAATTGCCAAGCGCGATTTGACAGTTATCAGTTCTGGGATTTGTTTGAGTGGACGCGATCGCGATTTTGACTTGCAATCTCTCGTTGGCGTGATCGAAGCGCGAGATAACTGGGACTTTTGAATAGGTAATAGGTAATGGGTAATGGGTAATAGTTCATCGTTTATTGAATTTGCCATGAACGATGAACTATTAGCAACAGAACTTACGCAAAGCTTATACATATAGCGTTCTTGTCGGTTCAATCCCCCTGTGGTTGCCCTCAGATGTAGTGATGTTGCGTAAGTCCTGAACTATTAGCAATTAGCAATTAGCAATTAACAAAAATGTCGATATTCTTTCACGAACAACTGCACAGAACACCCGCACTAATGGCACAGATTAAGGAATTTTCGCTAACTGTGTGCGGTGCGGGGGCGCTGGGAGCGAATATTACCGAAAATCTGGCGCGTTCTGGCTTTGGTAAGCTGGTGGTTATCGATCGCGATCGCATTGAGGAACGCAACCTCTCCACCCAGCCTTATTACCGCTCAGACGTTGGCGCGTACAAAGCTAAAATTCTTACTAATACCATTTACCGCGCTTTGGGTGTCGCCGTTGATGGGCGTCCGAAAGAATTAACATCAGCAAACGCTGCCCAATTGCTCAGCGGTAGCCATGTTGTCATCGATACTTTTGATAACAGCACCAGCCGTCAAATTGTCAAAGATTATTGCGCCAATGCAAATATTCCTTGCCTGCACGTCGGCTTAGCTTCCGATTACGCTGAAATTATCTGGAATGAAATTTACCGAGTTCCTTCACCAGTAAACGATGACGTTTGCGACTACCCCCTGGCACGGAATTTAGTAATGTTGGCTGTTGCCGTTGCTTGTGAAGTTATGGTGAATTTTGTTGCTACTAGAAATCGGCAAAGTTTCACTGTGACACTGGGAGATTTTGCCGTTAAGCCAATAGTTGTTTAACGCTCTCGTTACGCAGAGTTTAAACTTACCTTTGCGTTAAAAATTTACTATCTAATTACAATTCGCCGGTACCGAGCTTCTACGAAATTATAAATACCATAAGCGACCAAACCAAGCGCCACAATTCCTAACAACCAAGGACCAAAAGGTTGTTGTGCTAGTGCTGCTAGCGCCCCACCTAGTCCCTGAACTTGGTTGGCGTCAGACAGACGCCCCGCTTGGAGCAAAAATAAGCCAATAATGGAAAAGACAACGCCACGGGCAGCAATCCCAAATCTGCCAGCAAAGATTGCCCATTTCTCCTCTTTTTCGCTCATCTCGCTGACTTTCCACTTTTTGCGGAATTTTGCTTTGTAGGCTCTGTAAAATTGATAGAAGCCCATGCCAACGATCCCGGCTCCCACAAGCCCAACTAGGAATTGACCGAAGGGCTGCGCTAACAAGCGTGCTGTCCAGTCTTGTGAGGAATTACTATCGCCGCCGCCTCCCGAACCCAGGATCAGCTTAATCGCACTCCAAGCTAAACCAGCATAGATTAAGCCGCTGCCAACGGCTCCCAGGCGCGATGCAAGACCTTTGGCATCGGTGCCTTTGTTGTCAGGATCGGCGATCGCTTCCACGAAACGCCACAGCACAAAGCCAAGCAAACCCAAAGCAACAATTGCCAGCAAGAATTTCCCAAAAGGCTGTGTCACAATCGTCACCAGCGCACCCTGCGTATCGGTGGTTCTGCCGCCTGCACCAAACGCCGCCTGCGCCGCCAGCACTCCCACCGTAGCGTAAACTACCCCTCTCGCCCCAAAGCCCAAACGTGCCAGTCTTTCCACCCATGTAGAGGCATCTTCTGGTGTCATCGGTTGGTCTGGTCTGGTCTGCATCTTTATGTCTTCTGCGTGGGAGCAGGTAAATTGTGGTTTGCTACCAATTTTTTAGCAATATTTACTCTTATCTACATCTACCCAAATGCTTAACTATTGCTAATGTTGTTCTCAAACTTGTAAGCTCATATTTCATTTTGATTTCATCAAGCTCTGTCAATCTAGTTAATTAGGAAGTGATTGATTGTTAAGGAGTATTTTGATGAAAAAACTGATTTATGCCGCTGCACTCACTTTACTGCTCACATCTACTATCCCAGCTGCTCAAGCCACTGGTGTACCGGGGGATGTCAAAGCCTCGCATATAGATCATACTGGAGCGCATCCATTCAACGCTCGCTCCCCCAATGCCACTCATCACTTTGAGCTACACGTCGAGGGGCCTTCTCTTTCTCAACTTTCAATTGATGTGCCAGAGGGCATTCGCATTGGTAGGAAAATTGAGATTACCGATCGAGCGCAAAAAAAAGTTGAGGCTACCGTTTCTATTCAAGACAGAAAAGCTAAGATTGTTTTTGCTAAACCTGTACCTTCAGGAACAACACTGTCAATTTCAATGAAAGGCATCAGGACTTCAAGCTACCTTGGTCGTACCTGGCTTTATCGAGTCTCAAGTCAAATGGTTGGTTTAATAGGTGATATCCCACTGGGTACAGCCCAGATTAGAACTTATGACTAAGGAACGTGGAGTCCATGAGGGTGTTGCTAGTTGAAGATGAGCCAGATTTAGGGGCGGCAATTAAGCGAACTCTAAGTCAGGAAGCGTATGTGGTTGACTGGGTTCTGAATGGCACGCAGGCATGGGAGTTTTTAGAAACCCAGTGGACGCAATATACGCTGGCTATTTTTGACTGGTTACTGCCAGGATTATCAGGAATCGAGTTATGTCAGCGACTGCGGGGGAAAAATAATCCTCTGCCAGTTTTGATGTTAACTGCTAAAGATCGCATGGAAGATAAGGTGGCTGGATTGGATGCTGGTGCAGATGACTATTTGGTGAAGCCATTTGGCATGGCGGAACTGCTGGCACGATTGCGGGCATTGCAAAGGCGATCGCCTCAGCTTCATTCCCAACAACTACAAGTGGGAAATCTCACTTTAGATTACGGCACTCATACGGTTTGGTATCAGAATACATTGGATGACAAACAAATCATTCCTTTGACTAGCAAGGAATTTCAGTTGCTGGAATATTTGATGAAGCATCCTAACCAAATTATCACTCGCGATCAGTTGCTAAATCAGCTTTGGGAATTTAGTGCAGAACCAATGAGTAATGTGGTAGCAGCGCAGATGCGATTGCTGCGGCGTAAGTTAGCGGCTTTTGGATGCGATCGCTTTATCGAAACTGTCTATGGTATAGGCTATCGTCTGAATAGTTATTAGTCATTATTTCGATTAAAAATGATTGTAGGGAATGGTTGAGGAACGAAACCCAACACCTACTTATGTTTAGTTGGGTTTCGTTCCTCAACCCAACCTACGCTAAATAATCAAATTTCCCAATTACCAATTAACGTGAATGAAAATAAACTTTTTCAGCTAACTCGTTGGCGACTGGCAGGTTGGTATGCAGGCGTCATGGGAGTGATTTTAAGCTTGTGTGGAGTTGCGGTTTCTGAAGCGATCGCTCGTGCGAATTGGGTTGCCCTCGACCGAGAATTGGAATCTGTCGCCGGTACGCTTCACGACAGTATGGAGCCGATTTTGCAGCAACCGGGACGCTTGGAACCCGATGTCCAGCAACTATTGCCGGATATTTGTTTGGTTGGGGAAAAATGCGTTAACCAGATAGAAAATCCCACTCGTCACACTTTGGGGGCAATTCACCAAGGTAACTACTACGTGCGGCTGCTAGATAGTTCGGGACACCCAGTTGCTTTGGCAGGACTTCAGCCAGTGGGATTGCCAGCGACAGATAAAGGCGATCGCGTTTCTACAGCACAATTGTGGCAAATCCTCCAGAATCGCCAAGGCACCCGTTTTCATCAAATTTCTCTATCGCTGCATACCGAAGACAATCGCCCTTGGGGATATCTTCAGGTGGGGCGAAGTCTCAAAGAATTGGACGATCATCTGACTGCCCTGAAATTTATTCTCTTGCTGGGGTTGCCGGTAGCAATGATCGTCGTTGCCGGTTCCAGTTGGTGGTTGGCGGGGCTAGCAATGCAACCAATTTACCAATCTTATGGGCAAATCCAACAATTCACAGCCGATGCCGCCCATGAGTTGCGGACACCCTTAGCGGCAATCCAAGCAACGGTTGAATCGACGTTGAGAATGAATCAACTGAGCGAACTAGAGGCGCGAGATACTCTAAAAACCATTGAACGGCAAAATTACCGGCTATCTGAATTGGTTCGGGATTTATTGCTACTCTCCCGCATGGATCGGCAGGTGTTGTCCATCAAATATCGTCCCGCCTGTCTCAACGATCTCGTTAGCGATGTTACAGAAGAATTGTCAGCACTAGCGATCGCTGCCGATTTGACGCTTTCCACAGATATTCGCACGCCGGAACCTTTGCATGTCAACGGCGACGAAGAACAGCTGTATCGCCTGATTTTTAACTTAGTAGTGAATGCAATTCAATACACGTCCGCCGGGGGTCAGGTGACGATTATTTTAGATAGTAATAATTCTCACGCACTAATTTATATAAAAGATACTGGCGTTGGGATTGCACTCCCAGAGCAGACGCGAATTTTTGACCGCTTTTATCGGGTAAATAGCGATCGCTCTCGACACACTGGCGGTTCTGGATTGGGTTTGTCAATCGCCAAAGCGATCGCAATTGCCCACAACGGCAGCATCGACATTCAGAGCGAATTGGGCAAAGGCAGCACCTTTACGATTCGACTGCCTTTGCATAATTAAATGAAAATGTCAAGCAGTTGCCATTGACATCTGGCGGCATGAATCGGCACAACGGCGACACATCTGAGCGCACTCTTTCATCTGAGGATCGTCACCCATCCGATCGCAATCTTGGGAGCAGCGATCGCAAATCTCAGCACAAACACCACAGGTACGGGCATGGAGATCGGAACCACGCAGCATAAAATTAGCACTTGTCTGGCAAATCTCCACACAGTCGAGCATCAGGCGAATGTGAGCTGCGTCTGCGTGCATTCCGCCTTTCTGTAAGCAGTACGATACAGTATTCAAGCAGGTGCTATGGCAATCCAAACAGTTTTGAATGCACTGCTGCATTTCTGGGCTAATTTGATGCAGATGATGTGACATTAGTTTTACCTCTTTTGCTTGAGTTAACTGTCATTGGAGGTACTTGTACCTCTTGGGGTTAACTTTAGAAAGTTGGATGCTTGACTGCGTCTATCTAATTAAATACGTTGGATTTCTTCCTAATGACATATTAGAATTTCATCCTAATTTCATTTTTTTATAAGACACTGAGAAATGCCTACTGCTTTCTTGACGTAACGTAGAGAGCAGAAGCGAGAATAGTCAAACAAATTGATGCCCATAAAGTCTATGCAACCTAATTTTTTAAAAAATGGTTTTTTTGCTGTCACCCTGGTAGCGATCGCCTCCATGACTGGCGGATTTCTGACAGCTTGTTCTAGTGGCTCCCAAAACCAAGCCCAAGCCCCAAACGCCTCTCCATCAGATGCTGGCGGCATGGAAAATATGGGACACGGAAGCGGCATGAATCATAGCATGGCAATGGATTTAGGAGCAGCCGATGCTAACTACGATCTGCGGTTTATCGACGCAATGACCGTGCATCATCAAGGTGCAGTGATGATGGCAAAAGAAGCCCAGCAAAAATCGAAGCGTCCTGAAATTAAACAGCTAGCAGACAATATTATCAAAGATCAAAACAAAGAAATTAATCAAATGACACAGTGGCGACGGGCATGGTATCCCCAAGCCAGCAAACAGCCTGTTGCTTACGGAGGTGCAGACAAATCTGTAGTCCCCATGTCAGAACAACAACGCCAAAGCATGATGATGTCTGGAGATATGGGCGCTGCTGATGCTGAATTCGATCTGCGTTTTATCAATGGGATGATTGCTCACCATGAAGGCGCTTTAACAATGGCTCAAGATGCACTCAGTAAGTCTAAGCGCTCCGAAATTAAACAATTGTCCCAACAAATTATCACTTCCCAAAAAGCAGAAATTGAGAAAATGAACCAGTGGCGACAAGCCTGGTACAAAAAGTAATTCAGAAAGTTAATTGAAAGCAGGAAGCGGCGATAAAACAGCACCGATAGGTGAGGCAAAAACTCACCTATAGCAGAATGGCACTGACTTAAGCCCTAAACTAAAGTTTGGGCTAAAAGCTCGCAACCCGTTTCAACGGGTTAAAAGCTTACCCAGTAAGCTTTAGCTTGACATAGCTGTGAGCCGGAAATTTATTTCCAGGCTCCTTGCGTCAGTGCCATTCACCTATAGCAGGATTTCTGCCTCCCCGTGAACCTACCGTGTACACACAAGTCGGCAGACCTCTCCCCAAACCCCTCTCCACCTCTCCCTAACCCTCCCCTACAAGGGGAGGGAAAAGGAATAAATTTTTTTGGCTGGAGAGGGGCTTTGAATATGGCGCCCCTTCCCTATGAGGGAAGGGGCGGGGGGTTGGGTCTGGGAGCGCTTTGAGCAACAAATAAGTCACTTGTGCGAACACCGTAGCCCCGCGAACGGGGAGGGGTGAGGTTCCGGATTTCATCCTAATTTCATTCTTTTGTGCAAACTTAAATCTTTAGATGGTGGTTTAACGCTGTTGCGGTCAGCATCGCTGATTATTTCGGCAGTAGGCAAGTGCCCTTGCTAGAGGGCTGAATTAACACCTCGGTATCCCATCCAAACGCAAGAAACCCCTAGTTATGCTTTTTTTTGCAAGCTTCAAGCCATCTAAGGCACGCGATCGCTTATTTGGGACACTTCTGAGCCTACTGCTACTGGCTGCACCAACCTCAGTTCTCGCCCATGCTGGACATGGGGACGAATTTCATGGGGAAACCGAAGCCAGTCAAGGAACTCCACAAGGAATTCAAGTGGATGCCCAAACAGCAAAACGGATGGGAATTGAGGTAAAACCAGTCGCTCAACAACGGCTGGATTTTGGCATTAAAACCACGGGTCAAATTGAAACTTTGCCTAGCCAAAAAGCAGAAGTGACATCACCGACTGCGGGGAAAATCGTTGAGCTTCTCGTGGAACCCGGTGCAGTAGTGCAAGCAGGCAAAGTCGTCGCCGTCATCGCCGCACCCGACTTAGTAGAACTGCGCGTAGGTTCCCTAGAAAAACGAGCCGAAGCCGAAGCGGATCTGCAACAGGCGCAAGCAGATTTAAAGCTAGCCCAAGAAAATTATCAGCGATACTCGCAGATAGCCGCCGCAGATATTCAGCAAGCTCGCACTGAACTAGCAGTCGCTCAAGAACAGTATGAACGCGATCGCGAGTTGGCGCGTGCCGGAGCGATGCCACGTCGCCAAATGCTGGAGTCTCTTGCTCACCTGGCAGAAGCCAAAACCCAATTGACCAAAGCAACCAGCCGTCGGGAAGTTCTGGAAGCCGAAGCGCAACTCAAACGCGCCCAATCGGCTGTAAAAGTCGCAAATTCCCGGATTCGCCTGAGTAACGCCGCTTATCAGACGCGGCTGCAACAACTGGGAACCCGCGCCAATGAGCAAGGACTGGTGACGGTAACGGCTCCCATTTCTGGCACCGTTGCCGACCGGGAAATTACCCTCGGTCAATCGGTGGAGGAGGCGGGGGCAAAGCTAATGACCATCCTGAATAATAATCGGGTGTGGGCTACGGCGAATATCTACGAAAAAGATTTAAATAAGGTGAAAATTGGGCAACGGGTGAGCGTGAAGGTCACTAGCTTGCCGAATCGCACCTTCAAGGGCAAGATTGCGGTGATTGGCTCGGTTGTAGAAGGGGAAACGCGGGTCGTGCCAGTCAAAGCCGAACTGGATAACCCTGGCGGACAGTTAAAGCCGGGGATGTTTGCAGAATTGGAAGTATTAACCGACCAAACTCCCGCGCCTATCTTAGTTATTCCCACTTCAGCAGTGGTAGAAACTAATGGCAGGCAGCTAGTTTACGTGCAAAATGGTACCGCTTTTGAGCCAGTTGAAGCCACCTTGGGGCGAACGATGGGAGACTTAGTTGAAGTCAAGGGAAGTTTGTTTGAGGGCGATCGCATTGTCACCCAAGGAGCCATTCAACTTTACGCCCAGTCCTTACGCGGAAGCAAGGGAGCAGGAGAGCAGAAAACTACTCCTCAGCCCTCAGTCCTTAGTCCTCAGCCCTCACTTCCTTGGTGGGTTTTGCCAGCCGGGGGAGCGATCGCATTCGTTGCCTTTTGGTTAGGACGCCGCACCAGTAGCAATCAGCCATCAGCGATTAGCTTAGTTGACTTCTCAACTTCCCAAACAAACAAAACTCAAGACTCTAATTCCCACCAACCAATACCAAAGTAACGTAAAAAGGGGCAATATTTGATTGCGCCTTTTTGCAGCATCAAAGCCCGCTCAAGCTAAGATCCAGTCATAAAGCTGCTCTTTGAGCCATTATGGTAAACTACAATCCGCTGCAAAATCTGCCCTCTAGTGACGAACTACCAGATTCTGACGACACTCCAGTGGATCATGAATTGCAAATCCTCATCCCCACCTTGCTGAGGATAATTTTAAATTGGCTGTGGGCTAGTCGTAACGACTGGTTTTTCGGCGTTAATATGGGCATTTACCATACAAGTGGGAGAAATCCTAGAATTGCCATAGTTCCCGATAGTTTCCTGAGTTTGGGAGTACCGCGCCTCAAAAATGGCAAGTTACGACCAAGTTACATCGTTTGGGAAGAAAATAACATTGTCCCAACTTGGGTCTTAGAAATCGTTTCCAAAACCTACGGGGGAGAATACGACGAGAAAATTACCGATTATGCCCGATTAGGGGTGTTGTACTATTGCGTTTACAACCCCGATTATTGGCGGCGCGACAAACATGACCCCTTAGAGGTTTATCGCTTGGTGGACGGGAAATATGTACGTCAACCGGGGGAACCTATCTGGATGCCGGAGATTGGCTTAGGAATTGGGCGCGAGATTGGCACACACGATCGCTGTCAGCGGGAATGGCTTTACTGGTATGACGAGGAGGGTAATCGATTCCCAACGCCAGATGAACGGGCACAGAAAGAGCAGCAACGAGGGGATCGGTTGCTAGAGTTACTACGGAAAAGGGGTATTGACCCGGAAACTCTGAGTTAGCGGATTTAATTTGTGTAAGTGACGAGCGAGAGAATTTTACAATCTACCTGTCTTTGTCAGAGAGAAGAAACACGTATGCTTGTCTCTTTTCCCACCAAAACCCAGTCACACCCCAACTCAACCCACCCAACCTGATAGCAACAGCAGGCAGATGTCCATCGAGAGCTGAGGAATTGAAGGTAAGGTCATCGACTTGTAGGCAGTTTTTATTCACGCGCCATCCTACGCGATCGCTAAAAGGTTCGTAAATTTGATCGCTAGCGTTGAGATTTCCTCCTACGCTTTTCCAAATTTGCTTTTGTACACTATATCCAAAGCGTCCATCAGAGGATTTTAACCAAAGTTGGTCGATAGCGCGAAGGTCTTCATAGGGGAATTTTTCGATGGATGCTACATCCAGCCAACCTTCTTTTTCTCGACCTGCCACTTGAAGCCGAATCCTGAGCGTTTCTTCGTCAGCTTCTTTCCATCTTCTAGATGCTAGAAGATCGGCTAGTTTTGAAGCTAACGTTGGCTTACTTTGTGGAGTTGCAGGCTTTGCGAAAAACTCATTGATAGATGGTTTCAAGTCGCGCATACCATCTTCAGTCTCACCAATCAAACTTCTCAGTGGCGGTGACTGGATGGTTGTTTCTTGATTCTTCGGCTGCGGCTGATTTAAGTTTTCCAGCTTTCTTGCTTCTTCTCGCTGAGCTAATCGCTGCTGATTTAAGTTTTCCAGCTTTCTTGCTTCTTCTCGCTGAGCTAATCGTTGATGTTTGTCTTGTTCGCGTCGTTGCTCCTCTTGTCGCTGGTGTTGCTTCCATGCAGCCCAGGCTAACACTCCCGCCGCTACTACTGCGACGATTACGAGCATCACCCCAATAATTGCTATCCTACGCACAACTCCTCTACTTCTTAGCTTGAATTTCATCCTGATTTCATTTTGCTGTGTCAACTATTAAAAAGGGATTCTCACGACAACAACTGACAAATGCTCAGTACCATCATTAAGTGGTCTATTAAACAACGCTGGCTAGTTGTCCTCGCCGCCATGCTGGTGACAGTTTGGATATTTCGCGTGGCGTCGCAAATGCCGGTGGATGTATTTCCCAGCTTTGCTCCACCCCAAGTCGAAATTCAAACTGAAGCCCCCGGATTAGCACCAGAAGAAGTAGAATCTCTGGTTACTTTACCGATTGAAAGTGCTATTAATGGGACTCCCGGCGTCACAACAGTACGCTCCGCTTCAGCGGTGGGACTTTCAGTTGTGAAAGTTATCTTCAACTGGGAAACTGATATTTATCAAGCCCGACAATTGGTGACAGAACGATTGCAGCAAGCGCAAGAAAAGCTGCCAGGAAGTGTTGATTCACCGCAAATTTCTCCGATTAGTTCTCCAATCGGCACTGTATTGCAATATGCTTTCACTGTTGATGAAGGCAACAGGCAACAAGCAAATTCACTCAGCACTGACTTGATGGAGGTCAGACGTATCGTAGATTGGCAGGTGACAAACCGCCTTTTAGCGGTTCCTGGCGTCTCGCAGGTAATCGCTTATGGGGGTGATATTCGCCAGTATCAAATATTAGTCGATTCCGCAAAGTTGAAAGCTTTTGATGTATCTTTGCAGGACGTGACTGAAGCCGCAGAGAAAGCCAATGTTAACGCTCCGGGTGGATTTTTGATCAACCCAGATCAAGAGTTATTAATTCGCGGTGTTGGACGGATTGAGTCGATTGAAGACTTGCGACAATCAGTGATTACCTCTCGGAATGGAACACCGATTAGATTAGGCGAGGTCGCTGAAGTCAAAATTGGTGCCGCACTCAAGCGTGGCGATGGCAGTTTTAATGGCAAAAAGGCAATTGTGGTCATGGTTAACAAACAGCCACAAGCCGATACTCCCACTGTCACTCGTGCCATTGAGGCGGCAATGAAAGAGGTGAAATCGAGTTTACCTCCGGATGTAAAAATGACGGTTACTTTCCGTCAAGAAGACTTTATTGACGCCTCGATTGAAAATGTCCGGGAAGCGCTATTTGAAGGCAGTATTATTGTTGCCTTTATTCTTATCCCGTTTTTGATGAATTGGCGCACTCTTGTTGTGAGTCTTACCGCACTTCCCTTGTCTTTGCTGTTAGGATTGTTGGCGTTAAATTGGCTGGGATACGGTCTGAATACGATGACTCTGGGAGGCTTAGCAGTTGCGATTGGCTCAGCCGTTGATGATGCCATTGTAGATGCCGAAAATGTCTACCGTAGCTTGCGAGAAAATAAGCTGGCAGAGAAACCAAAGTCACCATTAGAAGTTGTCTTTGAAGGTTGTCAGGAGGTGCGTGATTCTCTATTTGGTGCCACTTTAATTACCGTAGTCGTCTTCTCGCCAATTTTCGCCCTCGCGGGTGTGGAAGGTCGCATTTTTACACCGATGGGAGTGGCTTATTTAGTAGCAGTTCTGGCTTCTAGCGTTACCGCACTCACTATTACTCCAGCTTTATGTGCCATCTTACTGCCTCACGGTCGCTTACCAGAAAAAGAACCTTGGGTGGCGAGATTTTTTAAAGGACTTTATCGTCCGTTTTTAATGTTTTCTTTGCGGAATTCTCAGCTGATTTTGGGAGTTGCTGTGGCGAGTTTAGTGGCTGCAATTTTAATTGTCCCCTCGTTGGGACGGGTGTTTTTACCGGAGTTCCAAGAGCGATCGCTCGTCAACACCCTGACTCTCTATCCCGGTGTCTCCCTAGAAGCAACTAATCGCGCCGGTTTTGCCCTTCAGGATGCGCTCAAGGATGACCCCCGGTTTGATTTTATCCAGTTACGCTCAGGAAGGGCACCCGGAGATGCGGATGCGGCGGGTGTCAATTTAGCACACTTAGATGTAGAACTGAGCGAACAAGGGATAAAAGACCGGCAAGGAAGTATTGAAAAGCTAAGAGCAGAATTTGCCAAATTACCAGGAGTTGCGCCGAATATTGGCGGATTTATCTCTCACCGCATGGATGAGGTGCTGTCAGGGGTGAGGAGTGCGATCGCTGTCAAAATTTTTGGTCCGGATTTAGAACAACTCCGCACTCTTGGTAAACAAGTCGAAGAGATTATGAAAACTGTTGAGGGTGTCGTAGACTTGCAACTCGAACCCCAACTGCCAATTAGACAGGTACAAATCCAGTTTGATCGCCAACAAGCGGCTCGTTATGGATTATCGGTAGGAGAACTTTCCGAAACTATTGAAACTGCACTCAATGGACGTGTAGTTTCTCAAGTTTTGGAGGAACAACAAACTTTTGACCTCGTTGTATGGTTAAAAGAAGATGCGAGGCGCAATCTAGAAAGCATCCGCAATTTATTAGTGAGTACACCAACAAATCAAAAGATTCCCTTAGCTCAGGTAGCAAAAATTGGCTACGGTACTGGACCGAATACCATCAACCGGGAGAATGTTTCCCGCTTAATTGTCGTCTCCTCTAATGCTAGCGGTCGAGATTTGCGCTCTGTCGTTGATGAAATTAGAGCCAAAGTTAAACAACAAGTGCAATTACCTGCTGGTTACTTTATCCAATACGGCGGTCAATTTGAGTCGGAAGAACGCGCTACTCAAAATATCTTGATATTCAGCGCGATCGCGTTTGTGGTGATTACGGTATTAATCTACTTGTCTGTTAAGTCCATCCCCTCAACCGCGATGATTATGATTAATTTGCCCTTGGCATTGGTGGGAGGTGTAATTTCAGTAGCACTAACGGGTGGGATTATTTCCGTCGCCTCTCTAGTTGGCTTTATTACTTTATTTGGAGTTGCCACTCGCAATGGATTGTTATTAGTTGATAATTACAACGCTAAATTTGCCACGGGAATGCCTTTTTGGGAAGTAATCATTCAAGGTTCGATGGAACGGCTCAATGCCATTCTGATGACGGCTTTTACCTCCGCTTTAGGATTAGCACCTCTGGTAGTGGGAGGCGGCGCAGGAAAGGAAATCCTACAACCGTTGGCGGTAGTTGTGTTAGGAGGGTTGTTTACTTCTACGGCGTTGACGCTGTTAGTTCTACCCGCTTTGTATGCCAAGTTTGGCAAAGTTTTGCTGCCGAAACAGGTAAAGCTTGTGTCTGAATTATAAGTTGCAAGAAGAATTTAAACCACAAAGACGCAAAGGACGCGAAGAGAAAATGAAATTATTGAAGGCAAGTTTAATTGTTTTGAGTAGTGTCGGTTTAATGGTTTTGGGCGCTTGCACTGGCGAACAGCAGGCAGCGAAACCTGATAATAGTCCCACAGAGGCGAAAACGAGTCTTCCTGCTGTTTCTCCTTCAGAAACGGCAACCAAAGCCGATCATTCACAACCGTCCAAAGGGGGTAAAGTCGTCGAGGCGGGAAAATATCATTTAGAGTTTGTGCCTGAAAAAGAAGCTAATGGCACTCACTTAGATTTTTATCTTCAGAAAGGTGACACCCACGAAGCAGTTTCTAATGCTAAAGTGACGGCTCAAGTTCAGTTACCCAATGGGGGTCAAAAAACCCTAGATATGAAATACGATGTTCAGGGTAAACACTACGCTGTTTTGCTACCCGAACCAGCATCAGGGGAGTATAAAGTGGTTTTTCTCTCTGAAATTAATGGTGAAAAGGTGAATGGTCGTTTTACCTTTAATCGCTAGTAATTCTAGGGGTACAAAGCTAGTAGGTTGGGTTGAGGCAACGAAATCCAGCCTGCACTGCATAAGCATTTGTTGGGTTTCGTTCCTCAACCCAACCTACAACTGACAATCCCGTACCCTTAGAATGCTAAAGATTGGATTTAGTCGTTGCCTGTGACCTTTTGAATCAGGTCTTGCGCTTTTTCTATTAAGTTAGGCTCGTTATTTTCTTCTTTGGACTTGATTACAGTTTTTTCGTTTGCCTTCTCATTATAGTTAAAGGGTTCATTAGCGTTTCCTGAGTTTTGCTTATCCTCTTCGAGCAAACCTGTTGCTTCGCTATATTGGTAGGCGCGGTCAACCCTTTCGTCTGGTGTCAGCTTGTTTTTTGAATGTAACACTGCATAACTAGGCTGTGCGGCGATGAATAAACTTGCCACACTGATTAAAGTCATCAAACCTAAAACAAAAATATTCTTATGCAATCTTTGTTTTAAAGCCAATAAAATTCGTTGCATGGAAATTTCCTCTCAATTGCTTTTTGTGAGACTTGATGATGCGCGAGTAGATATGACTACTAACACAATTTACAAGTACGAAATGCATCGTACTTATCTAGTTACATCTGTGCCTTCTGCCGCAGGATACATTCGTTTATTTTTTCAACCATTCATGATGAATTTTTATTCCTCGGCTCTGCATAGTTTGTTCAAATAAATCAGTGGAAAGTGCCTGTTCTACGGGCCAGACGCCTGGTTTTTTTAGTTTTCCTGCCAACAATAACTCGGCAAGCGTGCCGGTGCCATAACCGGCTGCTACGGCTGTATTTTCATGCACTAAAGTTGAGCAATAACTTGCTGGCTGACCATCTTTATGACCGCTGACTTCAGACCGAATTGCTACACCGATGCCGGTGAAGCGATCGCTAAAATCTGTCATGCGGTGGCTGACGCGAGCTAAAAATTCGATGACTTTTGGGTTGTTGAGCCAGCTAGAGGGCCACCAGTGGGCAACGCTCCAAGTTAGATAATTGTAAAAATCGGGAACTGTACCAAATTTGGTGATGACAGTTTTAACGGGAAAGGTGTCGGGTAGCGTGAAGGCTTCTGGCATATCAAACCAGTAAACGCCGATGCGACCATAGGGAGGAGGAAATTCAATGGTTTCGCGATCGCTATACGGCTTGATTATCTGCCATTGACCATCTATCCAAGCTTTAAAAGGGCTTTGTAGCCCTAGAAATGTAGTTCGCATCACCGTAATGCCAGCACCCCCCGACCCCGATACTAGATAGCTCAGATGAATGCGTTCTGTCTCATCTAGTTGCTCGACGCCCTGGCGTACCATGCTATTAGAAATACCGGGGAAAATACCCGTGTTAATAATTGCCGTAACTCCAGCGGCGGCGGCTTCGTCTCGGTAATCCAAAACTTTGCGAGTAAAAGATGGGTGATCGCTGACATCCAGATAGTTGACACCCATTTCTATACAGGTTTTTAGCACTTGGACATCTCGGTAGTGAAACGGCCCCGCACAGTGGATTACTAGATCGCAAGAGGCGATCGCATCCCTCAACGCTTCTCGATCCGCTAAATCCAAAACTCGAAATTGCACTTGCGATCCCAGCTTTTCACTGACCAACGTTGGCAAGGTTGCAACACCGTGCGCTCCGATTGGGTTTCTGCCGGTAACGGTAATTTGCGCCTGTGTGTGAGCGACGATATCCGCCGCCACATTGCTACCAATCCGTCCGCTTCCTCCCAGAATTAAAACCCGTGTCATTAATCAAGTTGTTAACGTTATCTTCAGTTCATCAGGTTTGCCTGCTTCTCTCCATCGGTACCAAGGCAGACTTTTTCCTAACTAGAAAGGATGATAGACAAGTTTTATATAAAGCCGCGAAGATGAATTTGCCAAGCAGCTGACCTACATCAGATTCCTTTCACACCCAGCTCTAGTGAGTAGCATCTACCCGAAAACTTCACACTCTTACATTATACTTAAGGAAGATGTACATATAAATTTTCTATGTTATTCAAACAAATACCAATAAAGCTGGCGTCAGAAGTCTTTTGTCAAAAGGCTTCTGACTGCCGTCAATAGTTCATGAATGAAGGAAAATAAAATCTTTTGATCAATTGCTAAGAACTCCTTAATCTAAAGATAATTTCAGGCTGGCATCATTAGTTGCGAATGAAGGGAGTAATTAGCTGGATTCGGCATAACTTCTCAATGGAAGTGTCCAGCAGTGAAAAAGGAAATTTTCGAGCAGCAGATTGAGGCTACGCTACAACGCCTGAAAGAGTTTTGGCAACAAATTGAAGAATTTCCCACCCAGGACAAGCAACTGCTGGTGGAAAGTTTGGAAGCACACAACCAAACTCTACAAGAATTACAGATAGCCACAGAGGAACTGCACCAGCAAAATCAGGATCTAGCTGCCACCCGTCAAGTATTAGAAGCAGAGCGTCAGCGTTACCAGGAGTTGTTTGAAATGACTCCAGACGGATACCTGGTGACAGATCCAAATGGGGTAATTCTGGAGGCTAATCAGGTTGCAAGTAACTTACTGAAAGTTCCTCAGCAACACTTGGTAGGCAACTCATTGATTGTGTTTGTGTCTGGTGAGGCTCATCAAGAATTTTTAAGTCAGTTAAGTCAGTTACAAAGCGGTAACGAAACGAGGGGATGGAAAGTCTGGATTCAGCCTCGGCAGGGTATATCTTTTCCAGCCACTTTCAGGGTTGCTGCACTGCAGGACTCGCAGGGGCAGGTGGTGAGCCTGCGCTGGTTGCTACAAGAGATTACTCAGAGCAACCAGTACGAAGCTGAGCTTGTGGAAACCAACGAGCGACTCAAACAGGAGATCGCTAAGCGCCAGCGGGCTGAAAAAGCGCTGTGGCAACGGGCGGAAGGGGAATGGGCGATCCGGGTGATTACCGAACACATCCGCCAGTCACTCAATCTGGAGGAAATTCTCAACACGACGGTAGCAGAAATTCGACAAGTTCTAGAGAGCGATCGCGTACTCATTTACCGCATAGAGCCGAGTGGCGATGGCGTCGTGGTGGCTGAATCAGTGGATGCAGCTTGGCTCTCATTCTTAGGCACCACCGTACCCTCATCCCTGTTTAGAGAATGTATGCCCCTATATCGACAGGGGAACGCCAGAGTGATTGATGACATTCAACAAGCAGCATTTCCAGCAGATATCACTGAGTCTTTCCAGTCGTCGCAAGTCAAAGCCGCCTTAGGAGTGCCGATTATGCATGGCAATCGGTTTTGGGGGTTACTCGCGGCTCATCAATGTTCGGCACCGCGTCACTGGGAACCGTTGGAGATCGATCTGCTCAAGCAATTGGCAATCCAGCTATCTATTGGCATTCAGCAATCGGAACTGTATCGGCAAGTGCAGCAACTGAATACGAACCTGGAACGCCAGGTACGCGATCGCACTGCCCAATTGCAACAAGCGCTCGACTTTGAAGCGCTGCTCAAACGCATCACCGACGATGTCCGCGATCGCCTTGACGAAAACCAGATTTTGCAAATTGCCGTCTGGGAATTAGGCGTCGGGCTGAATATTGACGGCTGCGATACGGGTTTGTACGATGCCGACCATACCACGTCTACCATCAGGTACGAATACACCTTGGGAATCCCTTCCTCTCAAGGGCAGGTAGTGCAGATGGCAGACTTCCCAGAGGGTTATGCTCAGCTGCTGCAAGGTGAATATTTCCAATTTTGTCAACGGGTGTCCGATGGTCGAGGTGCGCTTACCAGATTCGCTTGCCCGATTGTTGACGATCAAGGGGTATTAGGAGATTTGTGGTTATTTAAGCCGCAGCAAGAAGCCTTCAGCGAGCTAGAAATTCGACTGGTGCAACAGGTAGCGAATCAGTGCGCGATCGCCCTTCGGCAAGCCCGACTTTATCAAGCAGCGCGATCGCAAGTCGAGGAACTGGAAAAACTCAATCGCCTCAAAGATGACTTTCTCCATACCGTTCCCCACGAGTTACGCACACCAGTATCTAACATGAAAATGGCGATTCAGATGTTGTCCATTAGCCTGAATCGAGACTATGCCTTATTTGCCGAACTGGGCAAGCCGAGAGAACAACAAAGCAAAGTCGCTCGCTACTTTCAGATTTTGCACAACGAGTGCGAACGAGAAATTCGCCTGATTGATGATCTCTTGGATTTGCAAAAACTTTATGCAGGCGCTCACCCTTTATTGCTAAGTGCGATTCAGCTACAGGAATGGCTGCCGCCTATTGTAGAACCTTTTCAAGAACGAGCCAAAAACCACCAGCAAACCTTGCTCCTTGACATCTCTTCCGACCTCCCTCGCTTCATCTGCGACCCCACGACGCTAGGGAGGATTGTGAGCGAGTTACTGGACAACGCCTGCAAGTACACCCCCGCATCAGAAAGAATCACGCTCAAAGTCCAGGGTAAGCCAGGGAGCGTTCAGTTTAGCGTCAGCAATTCCGGAGTGGAGATTCCGGAACGCGAACTCCCCCATATCTTTGACAAGTTCTACCGCATTCCCACTAATGACCCGTGGAAGCAAGGGGGAACGGGATTAGGGTTGACGATCGTGAAAAGATTAATCACTCATTTGAAAGGGACTCTTCGAGTTGAAAGTAAAGATCGTCAGACCTGTTTTACAGTTGAGTTGCCGAGCGATCGCTCAGCTCAAATTGTCTCCTAATCCTTCCAGTGGTAGTAACACGGCATTGCCGTGCTACTACATTTATCGCTAAAAGATTTTAAACACAGACTCAACCGTAGATTTAAGAGAATTTCCCGCATCCTTCAGCTTTTGGGCAATTGGCTGCTGAGTATGCAGGAACACACGAGCGCAGTTGCGTCCCGGCATCCCGGAAACAGAACCGCCTGGATGGGTACCCGCACCGCTGAGAAATAGCCCTTCAATCGGAGTTTTGTAGTTCGCCAATTCCGGCAATGGACGGAAAAAGACCATTTGGTCGAGAGTCATATCAACGTGGTAGTAGTTCCCTTTGTAAGCGCCCAAGCGATCGCCTAGTTCCGCTGGACTTTCAACAGCACGGGCGATAATAGAGTGCTTGAGATTTGGCGAATAATCGGCTAGCTTATCTAACACGCGGTCTGCGACTTTATTTTTCAGTTCATCCGTCCAACCAGTGCCATGCAAACCCGTACCCTCCGCACCAGCAATCTGATAAGGCGCGAAAAACTCAATCCAGAGCGTATGCTTGCCTTCCGGAGCCATCGACGGATCGAGCATCGTGGGTACGACCACATACATTGAGGGGTCGGCATCGGGAATATTGCCGATAGAAGCCTCGCTGTGAGCAATTTCCACATGGCGCACCGAGTCAGCAATCAGAACTGAGCCAATCAGATACTCATCCTGGTGGTTGTGGTGTTCAAAGCGCAAAGGCTCCGATAGGGCGCAATCAATCTTGAGAATCGTTTCGTTGTTGTTGACAATTCTGCGCTCTAAGCGCTCCCTTAAATTCGGGTCGGCTGAATCAACATCGCTCTGATCCATGTGGCGTAAGAACAAGCGCTTGGCATCAATGTTGGAGATCACGCCAGATTTAGCGCGGTATTCGGTGCCACCTGCCACCCGCACGCCCACCGCACGACCGTCATCGACTAATACTTTCTCAACCGTCTGGTCGCACAGGACGACACCGCCTATACTTTTCACCAATTTCAGCAAAGCTTCCACCAGTGCGCCGCTGCCACCTCTAGGTCGCGCCATACCTGGGTCGTGGCGCATCGCCATCATGATCGCACCCACTGAAATTGTTTTTTGGGACGGAGGTGCGCCGAGTTCTGAGGCAAGTCTAGCCAGGGGTGCTTTGAGAAACTCCGAATCAAACCACTCATTGAGGATATCTTCCGGGCTGGTGAGCATGGTGCGAATCAGATCCAACGTCTTATTTGGCCCACCCAAGACGGAGAATAAATCTTGAAGCTTTTTGAAGTCGTAGTTGCCAGCAATGTCAACAATAGATTTTGGCGGTGCATTGAACATCGGGATCATTGCACCAAGTAAGCGCTGCCAGTAGTTGGTGTACTCGGCATATTTTTCGGCATCTCTGGGGCTATAACGTGCAATCTCTGCACAAGTTTTTTCAACTGATTTGTGACCTAAAAAGTATTTGCCATCGGGATGAGGGCAAAAAACGACTGGGTCGCAATATAGATATTCCAAGCCATATTTAGTGAGTTCTAACTCTTCGACTACCGGCCCCAAGTGAATGAACTCGTGGTCAATCGAGCAGAGGTTGAACTTAAAACCCGGTGCCTCTTCAGGTAAGATTTCTTCTGTTGTTGCACCGCCGCCAGGAATGGAACGCTTTTCTAGTAACAGAACGCTATAGCCTGCTTTGAGGAGATATGCGGCACAGACAAGTCCGTTGTGACCGGCACCAATAATGACAACATCGTACTCTTGCATGGACAATACTCTCAGACCCGTGTATATACCCGATTTTAAGAAAGTTAAGAACTTTAAAGTGTCTATCACTCGAAGGATATCCTGCGTCCGCAGCAGCCAGCTCGATCGGGGAGGAAACGCCTCTAGGGCTGCTTGTGCAAGACGCAACGCCAGTAAGGTCAGGGCAAAGCATCCGCTCAGGGCATGGCGTCACCAGGAGGGGCGTAGGGCAAGCGGGCGGAATAGTGAGAGGTGGTGAGAGGCGCGATCGCTGATTTTCTTCATTAACAGCGGCTAAAGTCTAGCCCAAAGCAATTCTCGCAGTTATACTGGCTAGGTCTACATCGTCTTGGAACGGGTCAGCACTACAGAATATGAATCCTGTTGTCAAAATTGTTCAACCCTCTGGCATTTTAGACGGTATGAAGGCGACTCAGTTTCGTCAAGAAATTAGCGATATTGTTGAAAACGGAGGCAATATGGTGTTAATTGACTTTAAGGACGTTACCTTTATGGATAGTTCTGGGTTGGGGGCGCTAGTGCTTGCACTCAAAACTGTTCGCGCCGCCGGTGGTAAACTCTTTATTTGCTCGATTAATGAGCAAGTAAGAATGTTATTTGAACTTACCAGTATGGATCGCGTCTTTGAAATCTTTCCCAATCGAGAAGAATTTAATAACGCGATTAGTCAATAGCTAATGGCTAATCGCTAATGGCTAATCGTAATTCACAATTAGCACTTAGCAATTAGCACTTAGCGCTTGACTAATCAAAGTTGATTTGCAGCAACGACAAATCATCGTCAAAATAGTCTTTCGGGTTCATAACTTGAACAGAATTCACTATCTCGTCTAGATTGTTCTGAGTATTCCTCGGACACTCTGTAAGCAGATCGATGAACGCATCAAGACCCCAAATCGTGCCGTCCGGTTGGTTAATTTCATAGATTCCATCACTGAAAATGTAGAGAGTACTGGATTTTTCCACCTCGCAGCTACCATCCATAAATTCAGCATCAGGAAACATCCCAACCGGCAAACCTGGGGTTTTTAGACGTTTGACTTGGGTTACTAAATTCGAGGTTGCGGAGATTAATACTGCTGGTGGATGCCCAGCGCTGGCGTAAACTAGGGTGCGCTTAACTCGGTTATAGACCCCGTACCAGATGGTGAAATATTTATCATTTTTCTGAGTCATCTGGAACGTTTCATTCAACGCCTTGAGAACATCGCTAGGCTCATAGTAATTAATTTTGGGCAGGGCTTGGCTTTTGAGTAAGTTCATTACAGAAAGAGACGGTAAAGCAGCCCGCAATCCATGTCCAGCGACATCCAGCAGATAAATGGCTAAATGATCTGGATCTAGCCAGTAATAATCAAAGCCATCCCCTCCTAATTGGCGGGAAGGAACAAAGCGCGAATCGATGGTTACAGGAGGTGAGGTAAGCGGAGAAGGGAGGATGGAACACACATACTCGGCGGCTTCTGCTAATTCCGCCTCCAGCAGCAGTTTTTGGTGCTGCAAGTCGTGGCTGAGTTGATGCAACCTTAACCCTGCCCGCACTCGCGCCTTCATCTCATACATATCGATGGGCTTGCACAAAAAATCATCCGCCCCGGCATCCAGCCCTTTCACCCGATCTTCGACGGAACCCATCGATGTCAGCAAAATAAAGAAGGTCGTTGAAAGTTCTGGCGTTGCCTTGACCTGACGGCACACTTCCAGTCCGTTCATGCGCGGCATGATCCAATCGCAAATCACCAGTGCGGGTCGTAACTCTCGTGCTTGGGTCAAACCGGCTTCACCATCGCTGGCGACGGTTAACTCATAACCCTCGCTTTTTAGCGTTCTTTTCAGCAATAGCTGAATTGCAGGGTCATCATCAATAATCAGAACTTGAACCATGAGATAGAGGGACTACAGGTCGCTTAAGATGGAAGGCAGTTAAAACTAAAAGATGACACCTGAGGCAAGCGTGAAGATCGCTAAACTTCACCGAAAATATGAACAATCATAAACAAGTATAGTCATCGGTTGCTCGAAGTTCTCCAGACTTTCCACCCGTTACTGACTCGCATTATGATGATCAACATTGCTACTGCGATCAAAAATGCCCATGTAGATATTTTGAGATACGTCATCACCAAATCTAGCAAGTTCTACGCCCAAAGCCATCAATACTTCCAGTCTAGGCACTTCCGACTTCTGCACTCATGCCACGCATTCATGAGGCTAATGAGAAAGTGGCACGCCACCCAACTACAAGAAAATTCATGGCGATCGCAACGATTACCTATAGGCTAGACTGGATTCTCTCTGATTTGGGCTGGTGTTTAATACAAAGCTTCAGTGTCGTTGATTAAAAAGGCTTTGAACAGTTGAAACTCATCAAAAAAATCTCTGTACAAGTTTCCAGCGACCTCAAGGCGTTAGACGGTGTTTTGTCATGGTTTGAAGGTTTAAATCAACCTGATATTCCTAAAAAAGTTTGGCTACAGTGCCAATTAGCTCTGGCTGAAGGATTTACTAACGCGGTTCGTCATGCCCACAAAGGCAAAACTTCAGATGTTCCAATTGATATTGAAGTTAACTTGTTTTCGGAATGTTTAGAAATCCGAATTTGGGATCAAGGACCGCCCTTTGATTTAGAAGCCCGCCTCAAAAAACCAGAGGAGATCAGTAAGAATGCCACGGGGGGGCGGGGTATAGCCATTTTACAAAAAATTGCCGACTATTTGAGTTATACCCGCACTGACAATCGGAATTGTCTGTTAGTTGTGAAACATTATTCTAGTTTGTTAGCGTCAGATTGAATTTTTGAGAAAGATAAGTAGAAGTTTAATTTTTCATAAGATTTTAATCTTCAGAACTGGAGGAAGAAAAGAAATTTATAGACCTAGAAGGCTGTAGGATCGAGGGTTAAGAGGCTAGGAGTTGGCTGAAGCACGGACTTCTTAGCGTCTCAAGTCCAACGTCTTCAGGAAAACGGTTTTTGGGTTGATGAGCGCCTACCTGCTGAAATAACCATACAACACGAGCAATGAGATGGGTGCGAGTAGCGATCGCGCTTGGCTGGCGGATGCCGATCCTAGCACTGCTGACACGCCCTAGCCTACCCTACGGGAAGCCAACGCCATTTTACGTTTTTAGCTTCTCGCGCAGTTAATTTACAAGAGGAATCTGAGATTATGACCGCACCGACTCAAGAGGCGATGTTAGCGACGCCTGCTTTTGGCGATGGAATTCAATATTTTGGCGAGAATTTGCCAGGATTTGAGACGGCTGGAAAATCTCCTGCCATAGAAGAGGGTAAGCCAAGCATTGCATCTCCCACCGATCCGGCTGCTGTATTCCAAACTTTACTTTATGCCGACGCTTTGCGGTACCTTACCCTGCAAGTTACAGCCTCTAAAGCATCCGGACACCCCGGCGGTTTTGCTTCTCAAGCGGAAGCTTATGCCTCTTTGGTCATGCTCGGTTACAAGAATATCATTACCGAAGTCGGGCATCACGCTCCCGGATTTTATAGTGCCATGTTCTTGGATCGGTCGCTAGAGGACATGGGAATAACTACCGTGCAGCAATTGCGCGATCGCTACCGGGAAAAGCACGGACTCTTAGGACACCTCTCCGGCTACATTCCTGGCATTCTCGCACCCGCTGGTCCCTTGGGGCAAGGGCAACACTTCGCAATGGCAGCAGCACTCCTGCACCGCGACAAACTCTTCCCCTTCACCATCGGCGACGGAGGCTTAGGCGAACCCTACATTATGAGTGGGATGGGACACTTCCACACTGCCTATCCCGAAGTCACGAATTTCTTGCCGGTGCTGGTTTGGAACGGCTACAGCCAGGAACACCATAGCATGGTTTCCACCAAGTCCAACGAGCAGATGATTGGTTACTGGCGTGGCAATGGGTTTGAAGAAGTTATCTTAATTAACGCCAAAGACTTCGACGATCAAAACCAGCCAGGAGATTACGTTGATAGCACAGCCTTTTCCTTTGATAAGCGGCTGGAATTCACCAAAGCGGTGCTACTGGCAGCAGATAAAGCAGCCAAATCTGCACTCGGCGGCAAACTCACCGTACTGATTATTAAACAGCTCAAGGGTGCTGGTGTCCACGCCAAAGGTGCAAAATCCCACAACCTCTATCCCAAAGACACCCTGGATAGTCCCCACATCTCCAACGCCTTGAAAGCACGCGCCTTATCATCTGCGGCGTGGGAATTGGTGCGGACGAATTGCGAACGCGCCGGTGGTGGTCCTGCTTCTAAGACCGTTGTGACAGAATTTGAGTTACCGTTGCCAGACTTGGGTGAATTGCCCTTGGAAGAATATTCTGTGGGTGGCGAGGCAAAGGTGTCAACGACAGCGATGGGGCGTTTGGTAGGGAAAGTCGGAGAGAGCGATCGCGCCTTCATTGTAACTAACGCTGACGGCAACGAAGCCTCTGGGATTGCTAATATTAACCAAGTCCTAAAGATTATCCACCCCACAGTGGACGATCTCTACAATCAAACACCAAATGGACAAGTTTACGAACCCTTAAGCGAAGATGCTTGTGCAGGGTTAGCTGTTGGATTGGCGTTGATGGGTGCTAGAACTCTCTGGTGTTCCTACGAATCCTTTGCCATCAACGGCTTACCGATTTGGCAAACGGTAACGCAAGCGATGGCAGAATTGCGCCGTCCCACTCCCTCTACGATTACCTTATACACTGCTGGAGCATTGGAACAAGGGCGTAACGGTTGGACGCACCAACGTCCCGAAATCGAAGCTTATTTCGCCGCCATGATGCGGAATGGCAACGTTTTCCCCCTGTTCCCCCCCGATGCCAATAGTATCCAAGTTTGCTATGACTGGGCGCTGACAACGAAAAATAAGGGAATTGTCATTACTGCCAGCAAATCGCCGCTACCGATTCGCACCACTTTTGAGCAAACTCGCCAAGGGTTGCGCGACGGTGCCATCGTGCTGCATGAAATCCCCGGTGACAAGATGGTGGTGTTTGCCGTCATTGGAGATATGACGCTGATGCCAGTCTTTGAAGCCGCAACATACCTGGAAACTGAAGAGATTGGCGTGCGAATAGTTTCTGTTGTCAACCCACGTCGCTTGTACCGTCCTCACGATGTCTCCTGGGATACCTGTTCCGAATCTGACGGCGGCTTCTTGGACGATGCTGGCTTTGCCAAACTATTTAATGGTGATGCTTTAGTTGGTGTTACAGGTGGCGCTTCTGGGATGCTGGAACCCATCATGCTACGGAGTAACTGCAAGCGCGATACCTTCGCCTGGAAGCGTGGAGAAACCACAGCGAGTGCTGGTGAATTGATGGCATTTAATGGTTTGACTGCTGAGGCGTTGACGAAACGCGCGATTGAGTTAGTGCATTAAGCTGGAAGTGATGCCCCTGCCTATGTTTTACCAGTAGGCGGGGGTGCATATCAGTTTTCACAACCAGAACATAACGAGGTAAGAAAATGTCTTGTCTGTACAGGAAAAGATTCAGCTAAGTTTAGATGTGTCAACCGAACTTTATCAAACTTTGGAAACGCTGGCTCAAAAGATAAGTGGAAACAAAAAAGACAAAGCTGTAGCTAATGTACTTCTTAAGGCGATTACTTTAATGGAGATAGCAGTAAAGGCTGAGGAAGAGAGTAAGAGTATCTGGATTGCCGATAAAGATGAAAAGCTAGATACTAAGATTGTTGGTATTTCACCGCAATAAACTGCAACTACCAACCCACGCTAGCAACCTGAATTTGAGCGACAGCAGAAAGCGGAAACTAACAAACACAAGTTAGAAGAAGCTATAAAGATGCGTGAAGACAATGGATTGAAAAAGAGCGATCGCCTGTGATAAATTGAGAAAATATTTTTTCTAAAAACAACAATAAATAGAACTATGAAATTTCGAGTTATTTTTACATTCGATCCAGAATATCAAGGTTACGTTGCAGAGGTTCCTGAGCTTCTTGGATGTGTAAGCCAAGGTAAAACGTTGGACGAAGCAATTGAAAATATTAAAGATGCCATCAGAGGCTATCTTCACGTCCAAGCCAAGCATGGCAAGCCTTATGTAGCCAAGGAAACTCAATCCTTTATCGGAGAAGTTGTCGTATAAATGGGACGTTTATCAAATATCTCCGGTAGAGAAGCTGTCAAGATTTTTGAAAAATTTGGCTATGTATTAGATCATCAAACTGGAAGCCACATGATATTGTGGCACGAATTAAGACCAACTTTATCAGTCCCAAACCATCGGGAATTAGCACCAGGATTACTTAGAAGCTTGATTCGACAGGCAGGGATTACAGTCGATGAATTCTTTGCTAACAGATGAGAAGCTAAAAATAAGAAAATTTAGGAACTGTTTTGCTGTTTTTCATTGAGGCGATCGCTATCATCATTCACCTAGTTCAGATGCCCGAAAGAAAGGATCTGGGAAAGAGCGATCGCATTTTTTAGCGCTAGACTTATTGTATACAATTGCGACAATTACTTATGAAGTGGCAAGAAGTTTGCGAAAACAAGTATCTTCAAAATTTACCATTTAAAGTCGAATTAAATAAATGGGGACAAATTGTCATGAGTCCTGCTAAGCCTAAGCATAATATTTATCAGGGAATTATTCAAAATCTATTGAATTCATTGATTGAAACAGGACTAGCGTTTCCAGAACTAGCAATTCAAACAACTAATGGAGTTAAAGTTGCTGATGTAGTTTGGGCTTCAGATGCGAAACTAAGTATTATAGAAGATGAAGATGTTGCCTCTATTGCTCCTGAGATTTGTATAGAAGTCAAATCTGCTAGCAATACTATAGAAGAAATGCTAGAAAAAAAAGGTTTGTACTTTGGTGCAGGTGCCCAAGAAGTTTGGGTTTGCGATGCTAAAGGTAAAATGAGCTTTTATAATCAGCAAGGAGAATTAAGCAAATCTTTGCTAGTGCCAGATTTTCCAGGGGAGATTAAACGGAGGAATCAGCCTGCTAGTTAAGCCTGCTAGTTAAAATATTTATTTAAATTAAGCTAAGTTCGCTATCCGTAAATTTACCGCTATTTTAGGCGATCGCTTTCAGCAAAACCTCTCTTAAAGTATCATAATTAGACAGTTAGATATTACAGGAGCATCCAGCTGTGCAGCCAGATTTGCAGGGCTTGGAAATTACGAAGGGAGAATTGAAACATTTGAGTGGAGTGGATACAGATGAAGTATTCCGACCCTCAGTCTTACGATCAGAAACTAGATTTAGTTTTATACTTCAGGAAATATTACTATCTCTTGCTTTGACTCCAATTTTAGTGGGGTTTATTTATACGTTTATTATTCTTCCAACACTTGGTTACTCAATTCTTCTGCTGATATTATTGCTAATTTTAGTACCCCTTTGTGTGGGATTTGGGCGCTGGTTTTGGCGAACGAGAAACAAACTGGCTGCTTTAGGCGGTTTGCTGGATGATGTGGATAGATATAATGCGGTCATTCAAGCAATAAATATTAATCAGCAGCTAGAAGCAGCCAGGTCTAACAAGATAGATTTAACTGATAGAGAAAAATTAGTTGAAGCCCTAAAAATTGCTAGAGATGATTTGGTTCATGCTTTGAGGGTAGAAAGGATTATGCGGGAAAATCAGAAGATTATTGCCACAAATCCAGAACTTTTTGCCACCAATTTGCAGGCGTTGCAAGCGTTGCAAGTCAGTAGTCAAGCGAGTGAGTATGGGCGTCTCCTGAATGAAGCGTTGCAGATTGGCGTCAGCGTACAGGAAGAGATGAGAAAATTACAGAATCAACGTTAAAACCAATATACCTGGCGAATAGAATTCGCGGCTACACAAACAAAGTCCGCGGGCGCGGGCTAAACAAATTAGATTGAAAACCTGCTCCTACACTTTACTTAAGGGTAAACTATGGCAGGTTTAGTTTGTATAGCCGCCGCTTCTCGCCAGGGTTCGCTAGAGATTTAGCATGACAACCAAACCAAAAATTATTGTCCTTGATGATGACCCTACTGGTTCTCAGACGGTTCACGGCTGCCTGCTGCTGACGCGCTGGGATGTAGATACCTTGCGGTTGGGCTTAGCAGATGAATCACCGATTTTCTTTGTGCTGACGAATACCAGGGCGCTGACTCCAGAGGAAGCGGCAAAGGTTACTAGAGAAGCTTGTCATAACTTGAAGGAAGCCATTAGCCAATCAAACATCCATGATTTTCTAATTGTCAGTCGTTCTGACTCCACCCTGCGCGGACATTACCCAGTCGAAACCGATGTTATTGCAGAAGAATTGGGTTCCTTTGATGCCCATTTTCTGGTTCCTGCCTTCTTCGAGGGGGGACGAGTGACCCGCGATAGCGTACATTATCTGATAATTGACGGCGTTCCTACACCCGTTCATGAAACTGAGTTTGCCCGCGATTCTGTTTTTGGCTACAAGCATAGTTATTTGCCTGATTATGTGGAAGAGAAGACAAAAGGTAAAATTCCCGCTAACAAGGTAGAACGATTTTTACTGGCAGATATTCGCGCTGGGAGTTTGCAACGCCTGATGAATTTCACTGGCAATCAGTGCGGCGTCGTAGATGGGGAAATTCAGGCAGATTTAAACCGTTTTGCAGAGGATATTCTAGCAGCAGCAAGTCAGGGAAAACGCTTCCTATTTCGCAGTGCTGCCAGTATCTTAACTGCCTTAGCTGCTTTACCTCCGCAACCCGTAGCGGCAGACGATATGGCGCAATATGTGCGGGAAGGCAAACCCGGTGCAGTGATTGTCGGTTCTCATGTCAAAAAGACGACACAACAGCTAGAACAACTGCTAAAAGAACCGGGTACGGTTGGCATTGAAGTAGAGATTGAACGTTTACTCGATGATTCTGTGACTGCGTTAGAAAGTCTCCTGAATGAAACTCTAGAAAAGGTTCATGCAGCGCACAATTCGGGGAAAACGCCCGTAGTTTACACTAGCCGCAAAGAACTTACTTTTAAGGATGTGCAAACGCGGTTACTGTTTGGGGAAGATGTTTCTGCATTATTGATGGATATCGTACTGGGTTTACCTGCAAATATTGGGTTTCTCATCAGCAAAGGCGGCATTACTTCTAATGATGTGTTGAGTACAGGTTTGGCGTTAACCTCAGCGCGGTTATTAGGTCAAATTTTGCCCGGATGTTCGATGGTACGGACTCCAGACAATCATCCTCAGTTTCCAAATTTGCCTGTTGTTCTGTTTCCCGGCAATGTAGGAGATGCGGATGGGTTAGCCACAGTTTATCGGCGTCTAAGTTAGTAGCGTTGGGTTAGTAGCGTTGGAAAAAGTGCTGGTTGCAACCAATATTCGGTTAGCGCTGTAATCCTTGGAGATCCCCCTTAAAAGCTACCGTGTACACACAAGTTTCTTGAACTTGCCAGTCCCGTTTTGATCCCCCCTACCCCCCTTAAAAAGGGGGGAAATCAAGTCAAAGTCCCCCTTTTTAAGAGGGAAATCAAGTTAAAATCCCCCTTTTTAAGAGGGAAATCAAGTCAAAGTCCCCCAATTTATCGGGGGATGCAAGGGGGATCAATCAATGTTTTGCCACTTAACTAAAGATGTGTGTACGCGGTAGCCTTAAAAAGGGGATAAGAGCAAAAAAAGGTTTTAGCCTTGCAATTCATCGCGAGGTTAGGAGGATTTGAGGGATCTGTTGACTCCAGAATCTGGGCACTCCTTGTGGGTACCCCTACAAACTTCGATTGCCGCTTGCCTATATCATGGATAATTAGTCAATCCGCCCAGGTCAGGCTTTTCGTCCATGACTTCTGATTCGTCCGTTCCAATAGCTGTTTCAGTTGTTCCCGAAAATACAGGGGAAGTAAATTGCCACGAACAAGTCCGCATCAAAAGCGACCAGAGGTGGCTGACATTAATTTTGCCCCCAGAAGCGGAGACACCCGCCACGGCTAGCTGGTCTGACCTTTGGCAACAGCTGAAGCAGCGCCTGAATGCCGGTGAACGCTTCTGGCAGCCGAATACAGAGGTGCATTTGGTGGCAAAAGATCGCCTGTTAGATGGACGCCAGCTACAAGCGATCGCAGATGCCCTTGCCGAAGATCGGCTACAACTGGTGCGTGTCTACACCAGTCGCCGTCAAACCGCTGTTGCTGCCGCCGCTGCCGGTTACTCGGTGGAACAGGCACCCCCGGTTTCTCCCCTCAATCAAAAGCCTTCACCGCCAACGACTTTATTAGCAGAACCCCTATATCTGCAAACGACTGTGCGTTCGGGAGTGGAAATTCGTCATCCCGGTACTGTGATTATCCTGGGAGAAGTGAATCCGGGCGGCAGCATTATCGCATCGGGCGATATCTTAGTGTGGGGGCGTCTGCGCGGGATTGCTCATGCTGGTGCCGAGGGCAATCAAGAGTGTTTAATTATGGCGCTACAGATGGAACCAACCCAACTGCGAATCGCCGATTATCTGGCGAGGGCACCGGAAAATCCACCCGCTCAATTCTATCCGGAGGTTGCCTACGTAACGCCGGAAGGGATTCGGATCGCTAGAACGACTGATTTTTCTAAAACCCAGTCTTTATCGATGGGGGTTGGACGTTAAAGAGGCAATAAGCGGGGAGTGATAAGTTCTGTAGGGGTTGTAGGGATGGTATCTTCTCTGTGTTTGCCCTGAGTTTTGCGCTAGTTTTAAGTTAAGGAGTTATTATTTTTGAGGAGTAAGTATATACTGAACTCAAAACTCAAAAAATCAAAAATAATTGATTGACCTAATTTAAAATGCCAGAATCAAAACTCTCTCAAGGGCGAATTTACTAGGCATAGCTGTGGGAGAATAGACAATTCGATTAAACTCGCCCCTATACATTCACGCACTAAAACGAAGCTAAGAACTTTTCAACATGAGTCGCATTATTGTGATTTCCTCCGGCAAAGGAGGGGTGGGAAAAACCACCGTAACGGCAAATTTAGGCATGGCTTTAGCTAGGGCGGGGCGTCAAGTTGCTCTAGTCGATGCGGATTTTGGCTTGAGAAATTTGGATTTGCTGCTGGGGCTAGAAAATCGGATTGTCTACACGGCGGTTGAAGTCCTGGCAGGCGAATGTCGCTTAGATCAAGCGTTGGTGAAAGATAAGCGGCAGCCGGGACTGGTGTTATTACCCGCTGCCCAAACCCGAACCAAGGAGTCAATCACCCCAGATCAGATGAAACAGCTGGTTAATGAATTAGCTGCCAAGTACGAATACGTCTTGATTGACAGTCCAGCGGGGATTGAGACGGGCTTCAAGAATGCGATCGCTGCCGCCCAGGAAGCCTTGATTGTGACAACGCCAGAAATTGCCGCCGTGCGCGATGCTGACCGGGTTGTAGGCTTACTGGAAGCACAAAACATTAAGCGTGCCCACCTGATCGTCAACCGCATTCGACCGGCAATGGTGCAAGCCAATGACATGATGTCGGTAGAAGATGTGCAGGAACTTCTCGCCATTCCCTTAATTGGTGTGATTCCTGACGATGAGCGGGTGATTGTCTCCACCAACCGGGGCGAACCTCTGGTACTGGCTGAAAATCCCACCCTACCGGGAACGGCATTTTACAACATTGCTCGCCGCCTAGAAGGGGAGCCGATTGAGTTTCTTGATTTGGATGCTGGTAATGACAACTTCTTTTCTCGCATCCGAAAATTATTGTGGTCTAAGATTATCTAACCTTCACATCTGCCCGATCCATGATTAGCGAACTTTTAGAACGACTTTTTCCTCGCATTAGTGCTGACAACAGCCGCGCGGAAGTCAAGCGCCGCCTGCAATTGGTAATTGCCCACGATCGGGCTGACCTAACGCCAGAGATGGTAGAGTCAATGCGGAAGGAAATCCTGGAAGTCGTCTCTCGCTATGTCGAAATTGAGGTGGAGGGGTTGGAGTTTTCTTTAGAAAGTAACCAACGGGCAACGGCATTGATTGCCAATTTGCCCATCCGGCGGGTCAAAGCAGACGCGGAGGCTGCGGATACATAGTAGCGATCGCACCCATCCTATCAAAGCCATCACCAAATTTTTAATCCTATTTTTATTTCTTAAAACTAAAATAAATCGGGTTCTGCTCTCAGGCTTTTATGCTCTCCTGTCTCCTAAGAGCGAACTAAGTTTTCATGCAAACTTAGGGCGAATTGGTCTGATTTGCCGTGTTAATTAATCCTCTCTCTAAAGTTAAATTTAAACAGATTGGCTGTTTTTACTGCTGTGGGTGGATAGGAAATTTATCGATTGTCGTTAACAATAAAAAGAGAATCACTCCAGCATTTAAAACTCTTTTTTCACAAAAAAAAGAGCTTTTCAGAAGTCGATTGATTAGGGCATCGAGAAAACCCGTTGCAGCATTAAAATATCTACTCTTGAGGATGAGCCGGTTCAATGACTACCTCTTTGTGGAAATATCTATCAGCCGGTATCGCGACCACCTTTATCGCCTTGGGAACAGCCGCACCCTCTAGGGCAACCACTCTCTCCGGTTATGCAACTTCCGGAAACATGATGAGTGGGATGCAGATTACAGTTGGTTTCCTTGATGGAACCTCGCAAACGGCAACTTGGGGGGTCACAGATTCTATTTCGGGAGGAGCATTTGGGAGTGGCTGGTCGCTCACCCAAGCGGGTAATACATACGGTTACGATCCAGACTATGGTGCATACGGCTGGAGATTTAGCCACTCCGGCGTCAGCCCCATTGCCTCGCTGCTAATCAATGCGATTCCTGGAAATGCCGTTTTTGATACTTATCCTTATCTAAATGGTTCCCAAAATACGCCTGGGTCAGCTGAGGGTTGGGAATTCCAGGTACTATCAGGGCAATCTCCCACTGCCTATGCCTACTCAGTCCCGATTGACATTTCAAAAGGCGACTTATTTGGGGCGCTTTCGATGTCCTGGAACGGCGGATTTAACGGGACAATGCGATTTATCGCCGATACGGATAGCGGCACCACAGCCGACCCGGTGAAGCCGCTAGAACCACCACCGCCACCACCGCCACCGCCACCACCACCGCCGCCACCGCCACCGCCACCGCCACCACCACCACCAAACATCGCGCCGACTCTGAATTTCGACAATTACACGATTTATGAGGGTCAATCGGTATCGCCGATATTGTATGCCACCGATCCCGATCCCGACTCGATCGCCTTCTTGCTGAATGGCAATGTCGTTGGTACCGATCCCAATACTTTAGGAATCCGTGCATTGTCCGTGCCACTAGGGACTTATGCAGATGAGGGAAGCTTTACCTTAACGGCGCAAGCACAGGATAGTAGAGGTGAGAATAGTCCGCCCGTCACTCGAACGCTGACGGTTCTAAATGTTGCCCCCACCATCACTAACCTGACCCCAAATTTAACCATTAAAGAAGGCGATCGCTTTAATTTTAATGGCACCGCAACCGATCCGGGAATCTATGATGTTCTGACCTACAATTGGGACTTAGATAACAACAGTTTGTTTGATAACTTCACTGGCTCCAACGGGCAATCTTCCTTTGCCGATGAAGGTTTCCATCCCATCGGGCTGCAAGTCTCAGATGGCGATGGCGGGTATGCTTACGGTGCTTTTAACGTGACGGTTGAGAACGTTGCCCCCACAATTACTAGCATCACTTCGGCACTCACGGTTTTAGAAAACCAGAAGTTTGATTTTGCTGCTACCGCAACCGATCCGGGCATCCAGGATCTGCTCAGCTTTGATTGGGACATCAATAATGATGGCGTTTTTGACGACTTCACCGGCACGGCGGGGCAGTGGGCTTTTAGCGATCGCGGGACTTATACCGTTGGCTTGAGAGTCTCTGATGGCGATGGTGGGTTTGCTTTCAGTTCTTTTGATGTGACTGTTAAACACGTCCCCGAACCTTCGAGTGCGATCGCTCTATTGGCGTTTGGTGCTGTTGGTGCTGGTGCTATCCGCAAGCGCAAACAGCCGTAAAAAATTAGCTTCCTAGTTAGGCAGGTTGGCATAGCCCAACCTGCTGATTTCGCCTATCTAGATAAAAGTTTTGTCAAGAAGCGATCGCATTTGAACGGCTCCAACCCAATTCAGATAAAGCCCGCTTAACACCCCCAAATGCTTTGAGAGCAAGGGAAGGGGATGCAGGACGCCCCTAGATTGGGCTTTGTATTCCTCAATTAGCGATCGCTTCTACCCAGTTTATAAACAGGAAATGCCACATAAGTTTATGTAGGACTAAAAAGGGTGAAGATTCCGGTTATAAATCCTACAGTAACTTTTGAAATGGCTAGCTAGTAACCATGTTGGGAAGTCATATATTTGGTTCGACCCTTGTATAGTTTAAATCTATAAAACTACCTATCGATATTTCCAAGTCAAAAATCCCAAATCTAAAGTTCAAAATGGGATGACGTGGAATCCAGGGGTTTAGGAAGTGTTTGGAGAATCAGCTTTCCATTCAGTGTGTGGGTGATTAGTGCTAATAATTACACTGAAATGCTGAAGTGAAAATGGGAACAGAAAGCTAGGGATAAACATCCTTAACTAACTGCAAGGAAAAATTGGCAATTGCCGGATATTCCTTAGAAGGCATCGCAATTATTACCAGGGATGAGAGGTGTACTGGGCAATGCTATTCACTACTTAACCTTACATCTAACACGCGATCGCGGCATACGCGATGATTCGGCTGTTTCCCCTAGTATTCGGACAACGCGCCAACTACGCACTCAGCTCAGCTAAAACCAGATGCGATCGCCTCTAGACAGTGAAGTGGCTGGGCGATCGCGCTTAACGGCTGTAGAACTAGCATTTCCCACAATCAGCCTTTATTAAAAATTCATGAAGTCTTCGTATAATTTTTTACAAGTTAGCATTAACCGATCGATATAAATTCAGTCCAAGGGCTGATTTAGGCTTCCGATTCTTCTTAAATTAAGCTATTTAAATATATTGTTTCAATAAAGATTACCAAAAGGTACTGGTAATTGATTCAAAAAATATGCCACACTTTCCACAGAAATGACTACAACAAAATTTTGTTTTTTTAAAGTACACAAAGGCACTAAGGAGATTTGCAGATTTTATTGAAACAACAGTTGCATTCGCACGTCAGAGAATATACGGTTATCAACATTTAACTGAATGGGCACGGAATTGTAGAAAGTTATATCTAGAGCGGCTTTGACCAACGACTGACACAAAATCTTCAAAATTTATCTGTAGCGATTGATTCTATCTGCGATTAGCCGAAATCCTCATTAGTCATCTTTGCAAGTGCTTTGACTTGCGGCGGAACGGGCAACCCATACAGTCAATATTCACTTTTTTAGAAAAAAAGTTTTATGAGTGCCTTAAATCTTATGAAAAAGCTATCTATGACAGCCGCTGGAGTAGCCTGTATCTCCGTGGGAGGGATGTGCGCGAATGTACCCCCCCTCAAGGCGGCAATTCTGGCAGTGGATAATTCAGGATCGTGGGCAACCGGGTCAGATACGCTATCAAGGATGGGGTTCAAGATGGTTCAGGTAGCAAATAGTGCCGAACCAGAGTTTTCGATTCTTTCTACTCTCTCGTCGCCGTTGGGCAATTTGACCTTCAGCCCCCAGGTTCAGAAAATGAATATTAATTCCGGCTGGACAACGTGGAGTCATGGCTACACGGGCGAGGTATATTTTAGCGGCTGGAATGTTTTAACCACGACGATTACACTACCTGCCAGTATTACTGCGTTTGATTTATATGTGGAGCCAAACCTCTTTGGCATATTCGACATCGCAGTAACGGGTATAGATGGTACCTCGACAACCCTGTTGCAGAAAGTCAGTGGTTTGTCAGGTGCTAAGTATTTTGGGTTCTACGCCACTGAGGGAGATTTGCTTTCCACCATCAAAATCACTGACCGCTCGAACGGTGCTGCTCATGGGTTTGGCATGGCTGAGTTCCGTCTCGCATCCCGTACAGTTGCTGCTGTTCCTGAATCCTCTTTTGGGTTGGGTATATTAGTGTTTGGTGCGTTAGGTACTACTTCGTGGCTATTGCGGAAACGGCAACACAAAGTTTAACTTCTTCGCCGGAAGCCCCACACCATAGCGGTATCCTACTCAGGACTTACGCACTGAAAGCTTGAAACCTAGATCCCCCCTAACTCCCTGATAAATTGGGGGGATTGGAAAAGTCCCCCTTTTTAAGGGGGATTTAGGGGGATCTCTGCGTAAGTCCTACTACTCCTACAACTACGACAGTCTCTCCGACACCAACTCCTACTCCCAAACTGGCTTCTATTCCAACGCAAGTCTCGATAACTTCACTTTCGGACAAGCGGCTAAGTCAGTTCCCGAACCTACTTCAGTGCTTGCTTTGCTAGCAGTAGGTGCTTTAGGTGCAGGTTCGTCCAAGCGCAAACAGCAAGGCAAAGCTTAAGATAACAGCCGATTTGCCAAGTGCCAACTTAACTGCGTGAGTGCTATATCTTCCTTTAGAAGGCATGGCAGTTTTTTTGGGGAATGATTCAGGCGAGGTTTTCCCTAGGTCGCATCCTATAGAGGGATCAACTCAAGCTGCCAGACAGATTCGGCATCCTTTCAGTGGTACTCTGGAAAATGGCATTGCTAAATGTTAAGACTGTTTTCCCGTATCTATACACATAGATTCACAACATAGGCACAAGCATGGTAGCCACCACAGACAAGACAAACGTAGGGCGTATTACCCAAATCATCGGTCCCGTTATCGATGCGGAGTTTCCCAGCGGCAAGATGCCGCAGATTTACAATGCCTTAAAAATCGAAGGCACAAATGAAGCCGGACAGAACGTGTCCGTAACCTGCGAAGTGCAGCAACTTTTGGGTGACAACCAAGTGCGTGCTGTTGCCATGAGTGCCACCGATGGCTTGGTGCGCGGCATGGATGTAGTAGACACCGGCGCTGCCATTACCGTACCCGTTGGCCCTGCCACTCTGGGTCGGATTTTCAACGTTCTTGGCGAACCCGTAGACAATAAAGGGCCAGTCAATGCTGACGAAACCTTCCCCATTCACCGTCCGGCTCCCAAGTTCACCGACCTGGAAACCAAGCCATCAGTGTTTGAAACCGGGATTAAAGTTATCGACCTGCTGACACCCTATCGACGCGGCGGCAAAATCGGTTTATTCGGCGGTGCTGGTGTCGGTAAAACCGTGATCATGATGGAGCTTATCAACAACATTGCCACCAATCACGGCGGCGTGTCTGTGTTCGGCGGTGTGGGCGAACGCACCCGCGAGGGAAATGACCTCTACAATGAAATGATCGAGTCAGGGGTTATTAATAAAGACAATCTTGGCGAATCTAAAATCGCCCTAGTCTACGGTCAGATGAACGAGCCACCCGGAGCCAGAATGCGCGTCGGCTTAGCTGCTCTGACGATGGCTGAGTATTTCCGCGATGTCAGTAAACAAGACGTGCTGCTGTTTATCGACAACATCTTCCGGTTTGTGCAAGCCGGTTCAGAAGTGTCGGCGCTACTGGGACGGATGCCTTCTGCTGTGGGATATCAGCCGACTCTGGCAACGGATATGGGCGACTTGCAAGAGCGAATCACCTCAACCACCGAAGGTTCGATTACCTCTGTTCAAGCGGTGTACGTGCCAGCCGACGACTTGACCGACCCCGCACCAGCAACCACCTTTGCTCACTTGGACGGAACCACTGTGTTGTCTCGTGGTTTAGCCGCGAAGGGGATTTATCCCGCTGTTGACCCGCTAGATTCCACTTCCACCATGTTGCAACCCAGTGTTGTTGGTGAGGAACACTACGGGACTGCTCGTGAAGTTCAGTCAACGCTACAGCGCTACAAAGAGCTGCAAGACATTATCGCCATTCTGGGTTTGGATGAATTGTCTGAAGATGACCGCTTGATAGTGGCTCGTGCGCGTAAGGTTGAGCGTTTCTTGTCTCAGCCGTTCTTCGTGGCAGAAGTCTTCACCGGATCTCCGGGTAAATATGTGAAGCTGTCAGAAACTATCAACGGCTTCAAGAAGATTCTCTCTGGAGAGCTAGATTCTTTGCCAGAGCAGGCTTTCTACATGGTCGGCACTATTGAGGAAGCGATCGCTAAAGCTGAAAAAATCAAAAGCTAGTCCATAGGCATTCGCCATTAGTCATTAGTCTTTTTCACCTGACTAATGACTAATGACCAACTAACAACTGACAACTCACAAACTATGGCTTTAACTGTTCGTGTTGTTTCTCCCGACAAAACTGTCTGGGATTCTAGTGCTGAAGAAGTGATTCTACCTAGCACTACAGGTCAACTCGGTATCCTCAGCGGTCACGCTCCTTTATTGACAGCACTGGATATCGGTGTCATGCGTGTCCGTTCTGGCAAAGATTGGGTGCCAATCGCCCTCATGGGTGGCTTTGCAGAAGTGGATAATAATGAAGTAACCATTCTGGTTAACGGTGCCGAGCGCGGCGACAAAATCGATCGCGAACAAGCCCGTGCTGCTTACACCGAAGCTGAAGCGAGGCTTAATCAGGTTGATAGTGGTGGCTCCCGTCAGGAGCAAATTCAGGCAACTCAAGCCCTCAGACGCGCCCGCGCTCGTTTTCAAGCCGCTGGTGGGATGGTTCAAGTCTAAAGTCTCTCAAAACTCAAGTCTTCTGAAAAGCTTCTCCTGTAACTGAACGGGAGGAGTTTTTTGTTTGGGACTAGACGGGCGCGGTCAAGATGGATACGCCCTATTAAGTGTTGCACTCAGTGAAGCGATCGCTGCTTCAGGAATTTATACTATTTCCCGATTCATCTGCAACTAATGACAGGATAGCTAATGACAGGATTGCTAATCAATTAATGAACAATTAGCAATAAAAAATAATATTTCTAAACTTATATATTTGCTTTTGACAAAAAATGATTGATGACTAGCCTGCTTTGCCTAAAAAATTAGGTTGACTGCTGAATGCTCCCAGCATCAATCCTCCCACCTGTTGAAAGCTAAAAAATGCCAAGTTTCGGCGGATATCAAAAAGGCTTCGCTTGCAAAGACTTAAAACTTGCAGCCCCTAAAAAGTAAAGCGAAGATCGCCAGCTTTGTAAACTTTTTATCGAGCAAGATCGCCATCTTTATCAACTCTTTAAATTATTCAAGACCTAATTAATCATTCCTTTATCAAGGCTGTGATATTACGGAGTGACGCAGTAAAATTGCGGATTTTATAGTTGTCGCAAATTTTTCATCAGCCCTGAGGAAGAGATTGATGTCAGTATTTACTAGCAGAATCGGTGCCCTGTTAGCCATGTTATTGTTTGGGACTTCTGTAGGTGCCACAGCCACCTCTGCCCAGTCAATCATTGCGGCTCCCAATGACACGAATACTCTGGTTAACCAGAATGGAAACCAGATTGACATCAGTGGCGGCACCCTTTCTAGCAATGGCTCGAATCTCTTCCACAGCTTCAATCAGTTTGGTCTGAATCAAAACGAGATAGCCAACTTTCTGTCGAACCCATCCATTCAAAACATCCTGGGTCGCGTCAATGGGGGAAACGCCTCGGTAATTAACGGTCTCATCCAGGTGACGGGTGGGAATTCCCACCTTTTCTTGATGAACCCATCTGGCATTATCTTTGGTGCCGGAGCCAGCCTAAATGTACCTGCCTCCTTCACCGCCACCACCGCTAACGGCATTGGCTTTGGGGGCAATTGGTTCAGCGCCACGGGTGCCAATGACTATAAGGCTTTAGTCGGTACGCCAAACGCCTTCGGCTTCGCAATGAGTCAGCCGGGAGCGATCGCTAATGCCGGAAACTTGGCAGTGAAACCAGGACAAAGTTTAACCTTGCTCGGTGGCACCGTAGTCAGTACCGGGCAATTGTCAGCACCGGGGGGTAATATCACGGTGGCAGCGGTACCTGGTGAGAGCGTAGTACGCATTTCTCAGGCGGGAAGTTTACTGAGTAGACATCTCCGAAATAGTAATGTTTTGTGGTAAAAGAATAGAATAGGAGTTTTTTATACCAAACTTATGAGTTCCGTACTGGATTATATCGAAGCAAATCCTCAACAAGCCCAACGATTAATTGGTCTGGCCTACCCGGAGCTACAAAAATTACTTCAAAATGCCGAAAAATCACACCATAAAAATCAAGCTTTGTTAGAATCAAAGAAAATTAGAATTATCTCCGGTGGAGGTGGTCGTAAACCAAAATTATCTATAAAAGAACAAATAATTTTAACCTTGGTTTATCTCAGACATATGACCACATTTCAACTTCTTGGCATCCAGTTTGGAGTAAGTGAATCTACAGCAAACGATACATTTAATTATTGGTTGCCAGTACTGAGAGAGTTGTTGCCATCCAGTTTAATTGAACAAGTAAAAAAAAAGAATCTGACTATGAAGTAGTTAAAGAGATACTCGAGAGAGTATGAATTAATTGTAGATAGCTATGAACAGCTCAGAGAAAGACCTGGGGACAATCAAGAGCAAGAAAAATATTATTCAGGAAAGGAGAGTGATCATACATTTAAAAGTCAGATGATTATCTTACCAGATGGCAAAGATATCGTTGATGTTATAGCTGGTGAACCTGGACCGAAAAGTGATATAACTTTGTTCCGAGAAAATCGTGAGCGCTTTGACCCAAAACAAAAATTTAAGGGGGATTTAGCTGATCAAGGGGAAGAGCTAATTACCAATCCAATTAAAAAACTAAGAAATCGAGAATTAACCACAGAACAAAAAGAACAAAACAAGGAATTTTCTGCTAAGCGAATCTTTGTGGAACCTAGAATTCGTTCTGTCAAAATATTTCGAGTTGTTCAAGAAAGGTTTCGGTTAAAACCCAAAAAATATGAGCAAGTAATTTTGACAATTTGTGGGCTAGTAAGACTCCGAATTGGGGCACTTGTATTACCACCAGAAATCCCCGCGCTCCCATGAGCTAAAATTAACGCGCATCACCATATATTTTTGTCTTATTCTCAACAACAAATATCTCAAACCCTTATTTTTTCGTATAGACTAGCTGATTGGCAACGCTTGCATTTGCACCCTAATAGCTAGTCACATCAAGGCTTTGATAGTTATCGGAGGTGTCTAGTGTAGAAATTCAACCCCTAGCAGCAGCAGACAATCAGCCGAATGACTGGATGCTGCCAATTGCTTCCTTACCTCAGCTGTTGACGGGTGCTGGGGAAGTGGGAAACGCCACTAAAATGACCGTTAGTAGCGACGGCACGGTTCATTTAACAGGTTCCAACACTGCGATACCTACAGACACGGGTACTGTAATTGCCTCTGGTTCCCTAAATGCCTCAAGCACTGCCCCAAGTCAAACTGGAGGCACAGTCCAGATTGTTGGTGACAAAGTAGGGCTAATCGGTGCCAATATTAACGCTTCCGGTACCCTCGGCGGCGGCACAGTGCGAATTGGCGGCGACTATCAGGGTAAGGGTACACTGCCAAATGCATCTCGCACCTACGTCAGTAGCGACTCCTTCATTGCCGCAGATGCTCTCCTCAACGGCAACGGCGGTAAGGTGATTGTTTGGGCAGATGAGACAACCCGTTTCTACGGCAATATTACAGCTCGTGGCGGCGCTCAAGGTGGAAACGGTGGCTTTGTCGAGACATCAGGCAAACAAAACTTGGACTTTGACGGTTTGGTAGATGTGGGTGCAACCTGGGGAAAGGGCGGTCAGTTGCTATTAGACCCAAAAAGCGTTGTCATTGATACGGCAAACGATGACAAAAATCAGCTTGATGACAAGAAGATCCTGGCTGATGACGGCAGCAACAACGATACATTCAAGATTTCTGCTGACAAGGTGAAAACCATGCTCAACAGTGGCGATGTGTCAATCGCAGCCAAGGACAACATTGATGTAAAAAGTGCTATCGATGCCAGTGGCAATACCAATACCCACAATCTTAAGTTGGACGCTGCGACCGTCAACTTGAACGCTCCTATAACTCTCAAGGGCGGTCTGACAATTAATAGCACGCAGGAGCTGAAGATAGACGCTAGTGCCAGCCTAAACTTAGGTGGAGCCTTCAGCCAAACTGGGAGGGGGGCAGTCTCCACAGCAGGCGACATCACCACTAGCAACGACAAAATTAGCTTCAGCAGTCCCGTTACCCTGACGGGAAATGTCAAGCTAGATACTGGAACTGGCAACGGCGATATTGCTTTCACCGGAGCGATCGCAGGCAGTGGTAAAAACCTAGAACTGCTCGCAGGCACGGGTAAGGTGGACTTGGGTGGTGCAGTGGGTAGTAGTGGCACCCCAATTGGCAACTTGACCATTGGCGCTAACACCATCAATCTAGCTCCATCAATCAACGCTGCGGGTGTCACCCTGAAACCCGGTACGTCAGGCAAGACGATTGGTGTAGGAATTGGTGTCAAACCTGGACTGGATTTTATCCTCGATCAACTAAACAATATTACAGCCACTAATTTGACCATTGGGGATGCCACTAATACTGCCAGCATCCAGATCGGGACACTTCTCAACCCGCTTACCGAGAATCTCACCTTTATTAGTAAAGGGACTGTAGATGTCACTGCACCGCTATCGCTACCGCTACCGCTATCTGTAACCAAGAATTTGACGATTACCAACGGTGGCAAGCTGACGATTGCTCCTGCCGCAGACATAATTTTGGGGGGAGCCTTCGTGCAAAATGGCTCCGGATCGGTCGTTACCGCAAGCAACATCACCGCCGAAAACGGCATCAGCTTTAAAAGCGGACTTCCCCTCAGCGGAGCGAACATCGCCTTAGATAGCGAAAAGGGCGAATATAACGACCTAAAGACGATCGCAGGCACCGGCAACATCTTCTTTGGCAAAACGGTGGGTGCGGGAGAAGGTAAAGGATTGGGTGCAATCTTAATTGAGAATGCGACCAATGTAACTGCCCTTTCAACGATTGTTGCAGACAGTCTGACGCAGTTATCTGGTAACACTACGACTCTGGCGGGTGACATCACCACAACTAAGCTAGCCGGTGTAAATATTACTGCCACTAATATCCAAGTGGGAGGCAGTATCAACACCAATGGCGGTAAGGTAAATCTGATTGGGAACGGCGGAGTCACCGCTAGCAATATTACTTCTAAAGGCGGGGAAATTAGCCTCAATAGCACTCAAGGCGCGATCGCTACCAGCAATGGCACTCTAGATTCTTCTGGCGGTAATGTATTTCTCAGCGCTAATCAAAATATCGCTACCAACAATATCACCTCAAAAGGTGGAGCAATTACCCTCAATAGTGACACGGGAGCCATTAATACAGGAGCGTTGGACTCTTCTGCAACGGGTACTGGCGGCGCGATCGCTCTTACCAGCCAGCAAGGAGCCATTATTGCTGGCAATGTGACATCAAAAGGTGCCACTGGCGGTGGTGCAGTCACCGTTGCGGCTCCTGGTAGCATCACTACGGCAAATATTGACACATCTTCTACTAATAACATCGGCGGCGCGATCGCTCTTACCAGCCAAAAAGGAGCCGTACAGACTGGCAATTTGATCTCCCAAGGAGCAGCAGGCGGTGGGGACATTGAAGTTTCCGCTCAAGGCATCATCACCGCTGGAGTTATCGATAGTTCCAGCTTCGGGAAAGGAGGGAATGTCACCCTGGCGAACCCGCTGATCGAACTCAACAAAACTCCAACTGATGACATTCAAGTTGTCTCCATCAATGCCCAAAGTGGAGGTAGCGCCTTCGGAGGAGTTGTTAAAATTACAACCGATCGCTTCTTCCGCGCTACAGGCACTTTCACTGGTTCCAAAAACCCATTTGCGACCAGCATTTCCACGATTGGAGGCGCTGGGGACGGCGCGATTCTGATTTCCCACGGAGGCGGTTCCTCCTTTACTCCCTTTGTGATAGGAGATGCTACAGAAAACGGCACAGCGGGCGCTCTCACCACCGGAACTGGGTTCCTCAGTACGATTTTGCCATCTAAAGAATTTCCTGGCCCTTACCGCCAAGGCAATATTCAAATTATTCCCCGCCGTCCCGGAGACAACCTGCTTCCCTACTTCGGGGCAATACCCGTAAATACGCCTGCTAGCGTCTCTGACGTAACGATTGATACGACGAGCGACCTGGATAGCACTATCACCTCTAAATTTGACCAACATCTGGGGCAAACGGGCAATATCACCAATCCGAAAGAAGCCGCCAACCTACTGAGCCAAATCGAGAAGCAGACGAGTATCAAATCCGCTTTTATTTATGCAGTCTTTGCGCCCGATCAAGTCTCTAGTAGTCAGAAAATTCAAATTAAGAAAGACGATGAGCGACTAGAGCTAATTTTGGTAACAGGAGAGGGAAAAACGAAACGAGTGCGCGTAGCTGGTAGTAGGCGAGGAGCAATCCTAAAAGTCGCTGGAAGCTTGCGGAACGCCATTACCAATAAAAATAAACTGAATGACGACTATCGTGCCCCCTCCGAACAACTGTATCAGTGGCTAATTGCACCCATCAAGGACGAGTTAGAAGCCCAAGGCATCCAGAATCTAGTCTTCATTATGGATGCAGGCTTGCGATAGCGAAGCGCCGACCTGTCGGTTCGCTTCCTATCGCTGCCCTCCACGATGGTCAACAGTTTTTAGTGGAGAAATATAGCATCGGTCTAATGCCCAGCCTCAGCCTCACCGATACCCGCTACGCTAACATTAAGAACGCCAAAGTCTTGGCAATGGGTGCCGACCACTTTACCAACAAAACGCAAAATCCATTGCCTGCTGTGCCGGTAGAATTGTCGATGATTACTTCTAAACTGTGGCAAGGTAAATCCTTCCTCAACGAAGCTTTCACCCTCAAGAATTTAAAAGCACAACGCACTTCCACGCCCTACGAAATTATCCACCTCGCTACCCACGCAGAATTTAAGTCAGGGGCACTCGGCAACTCCTATATTCAGCTGTGGGACACCCAATTGAGATTGGATCAAGTGCGTCAATTGGGCTGGAATAAACCAGCGGTGGAATTATTAGCGGGACTTAAACAATGAATTAAAACCAAATGAGTTATGATCCATGCCAGATAAGAAGTTCACGTTGAAAAATACCCATGAAGGAAACTACACCCGACGCAATGCCTCCATGCTTTGAGAAATGGTGCAGTCGGTTTGATGATGTTTTCAGCCATCAAGCCCAAAAA
>NZ_JBYCCT010000050.1:0-8050 GCF_057473865.1 Coleofasciculus sp. H7-1 | reverse complement strand
TTGAAACTAGGTATATGGTTATCGAGAGCTAAAAAATATTTTCCAAATAGCCACAATACTATTATTCGTTGGTTTGATGAAATTATTGCTTACTTTGATAATAGGACAACTAGTGGTACTGTTGAGGGTATAAATAACAAACTCAAGCTAATTAAACGCTCGGCTTATGGATTTAGAAACTTGGAAAACTTCCGGATTAGATGCTTATTAAATTGGCATTTTAATTGTTGATCTAGCATAACAGGTACTGAAGAGCCAAGAATTTTCATCGGCGATCACCAGAACTACCGTCATAATGACAGCTGAAGCCGTAGCGACTACCCATACCGGTTGTGTCCAGAAAGTGTCGATAACTTTCTCCGGTATTTTTTTAATGGTTTGACTCCACGACTGCTCTGATAATTGAGTCTGAAATTGTTGATAACTGTCGGTAACTTTCGCTAGAATTTCTTTGAAAATATCCCCATCTAACTGAATTGATACTAAAGGCTTTTTCTGCGGCTTTATTTCGGGTTGAAATGGCTTATATTCGTTTCTTTCTACCTTTAATTCTGAAGGTTTCTTAATAGTTGCTGTTTCATCTCGTACAACTGTTGGTTGAGCTTTTTCACCTGCACCTTGCAACATCGTTTGCGTTATCGCTCTATAGGCATTTACCCACGCCAGCTTGACTTCAGGAGTCCAATCTTGCTGGAGATATTGCTCCAAAGATACCAGCAGGGCTTCCCCAACTGGACCATAATGTTTGGCAGTTGCCCCATATCCGATGTGTCTACCTCCCAGAGCTTTGAGAACTTCCCCTAAAGCATCGGGATTGCGGAGACTTTCTACCACCAACACCAGAGCATTAATCAGCTTCTTCTGTTGCTTTGCCATATCAGTTGTGGCAAACAACGGTTTCACTTCTGGGTGCGCTGTAAACAGATTTTCGTAGAAGCTAGCTGCAAATTCATCAGCACGAAGTTTGACTTTCTCAAAACTTTGTTCCAGTATCTCTACAGGTAATTTTGACTCTAAATCTGGGACTGACTGGCTTTTTTGTTCTGCTGGTGCGGTTGGTGCTGTCGCTGGTTGTTTGTGTGAAGTTGCCCTTGTCTCTACTTTTTCTGGTGCATGAGCTACACCTGCACCTTGTAACATCGTTTGCGTTATCGCTCTATAGGCATTTACCCACGCCAGCTTGACTTCAGGAGTCCAATCTTCTTGTAGATATTGCTCCAAAGATACCAGCAGGGCTTCCCCAACTGGACCATAATGTTTGGCAGTTGCCCCATATCCGATGTGTCTACCTCCCAGAGCTTTGAGAACTTCCCCTAAAGCATCGGGATTGCGGAGACTTTCTACCACCAACACCAGAGCATTAATCAGCTTTTTCTGTTGCTTTGCCATATCAGTTGTGGCAAACAACGGTTTCATTTCTGGGTGCGCTGTAAACAGATTTTCGTAGAAGCTGGCTGCAAATTCATCAGCACGAGATTTAACTTTCTCAAAACTTTGCTCTAAAAGTTCAACGTTCAAAGACATATTTCGCCCCTAATTTAAAAGCTAAACTTTGCTATGCTTAAATCCTTATACTTTGCTCATAAGACCTTTTGGCTTATGAGCAAAGTATTTAGTATTCCAGATAGGTTGTTAATCAGAGTTTTTGATTTGAAAAGGTCGATAAGCTTCTTGAAAACTAAAAAGATACTGCGTCTGCACCTTTTAACATCTGTTGTGTAATTACTCCAAAGGCATCTGTCCACGCTTGCTTGACTTCAGGAGTCCAATCTTGCTGGAGATACTGTTCAAAAGTTGTCAGCAATGCTCCCCCAACTGCGGGATAATGTTGGGGAATTGTCCCATATCCAACGTGTTTGGCTCCTAAAGTTTTGAGAGCTTCCCCTAAAACCTCTGGTTTACGGAGATTTTGTACCACCAAGCCCAAAGCCGCTAACAGATGTTTCCGTTGCTCTGCCATATTCGTTTTAGCAAATAGCGGTTTCACTTCTGGATGAGCGGCAAATAGATTTTCGTAGAAGCTGGCTACAAATTCATCGGCATGAGGTTTGACCTTCTCAAAACTTTGCTCTAAAAGTTCAACGTTCAAAGACATATTTTGTACCTGACTTGAAAGGATAACCTTCCCATGTCTAAACACAGGGTTTTCTGGACTTTCCGCCCTTACGAATGATTTTAATTCCTTTTCTAGAGTCCGAGAATCCCTGTGCTTCAGCCAGGGCTTGAGCTTACAAACTCAAAGAATCTAATTCTTGCCACATCGCAGCCATAAAATCTCCTGCATTTTCTATGCCCATCTCTCCCAATGCTTGCCACTCCTCAGCACTGTAATCAAAATCGAGTCCCATCACATCTTGAGTCCAATAAGGCAAATTAGATGGGTTTTCCATTAGTTCGCACGTCATCTTCAAAATTTCTGTTCCTGAAAGCTTTTTTCTAGCCTTTACCGCCAAACAAAAGGAAAGTAATTTTCTTAAATTACTTTCTGGTGGAATTGACATCAGAAAAGCCATATTTTGTGCTAGTACAAACTTGTCTAACTTCATTGACTCTATTTTTCTTGCTAGTTTGGAGGTACTCAAGTAAGGTGTTTTTGATCGGGAGGGAGAGCGATCGCTCTTTTCAGATTTTATCCACAGTTACCAGAATTTTGGCTAGAAATTTTCTTTTCTATAGCCAAACCCGTATTTATGGCAGAGATTCCTCAATTGTAGCGAGAGTCCGGGAGGGCCGCAGAAATATACGTCAACTTTATCGGGCGCGTGTTGCTTTGCCACATCTTGGAAAATCTCCTCCCAATCTGGACGACCCGTTTGTGTACGGCTCTTTAAACCTGTAATCAAATCAACCTGCGTTTGGGAATGCATCAAATCCATTGCCACAAATAGGGTGCTGGATTTCATATCAGACTTTTGCTGGGCACCTGTCATATACAAATTAATGTCAAATAGGTTGTTAGTGTCTTCGGCTTCGATTCTGGATAACAGTTCAACAAACCATTCAAACGCTTTTTGCTCTCTGTTGAGCCAGTAAAAATGTACCTTTTGCAAATTCATTCTTGAAGAACCTTGTTTGTTGCGGTACAACATACTTTTCAAGATAGAGGCAAATGGAGTTATGCCAATACCCGCAGCGATTAGAATAGCGTACTTAGATTCAAAAATGTGGGTACTTGGCGTACCGTAGGGACCATCTAAATGGACAAGCACTCCAGGCTCGTATTTAGAGTTACCTGACCGTATCCATTGCTCGTGCTGCTCTCGGAAAAGTTGATATAACTTTCCAGTCCAACTGCCCGCAGAGCGTATGTGTACAGATAAGACATCCTGCATTTCGGGGGCGCTACTAATTGTAAATGGATGCCATTCATATTTGGAGAGACTGGGACATTTAACAAACACATAGTCCCCTGGTTGATAGTGGAAAGATTGCGAACGTGCAATTTCCAAACCTAGAACTTTGGAGGGGAGTAAAGTGGCATTAACTACATAGGCTGGCTCTTTTGTATTCCGAGCGCGAATAACCAGTTCGATCGCAAATCCCACAACAGGTAACAACACCCACTGCCAAAAAACTGGCCCGTGAACTAACGCCAGGGCAAACCACACGACTTACAACATATGAGCTGTATAGAAAAGCGCAAATTTTCCGCCTTTGCGGATTGGAGCTTGCGCTGTCACCCACATAACTGCGAAAACTAGCAGTAATAAAAATCCTGACAAGCCAGCCTTCGTTGCAAAAAGACTTTGTGCAAAGGGAATCGGCAATGTGGTGTAATTGAGAAAATGCGCGATCGTATGGACGATCGCAAAGGCAAACATGAATTGACCCACGAGCTTGTGAAACTCGATGCCCTCATCTATGGGCAGATAGTTGTTGATGCTCGTTTTGCGAAGCCAAGTCATAAAATGCCGCAACATGGGAATTAGGATCAATGCCCCGTTAAAGTTGAGCGCTGCGCCACATCCCCGCGCAATTTGTACGTACAAATTTGCGCCTTGGCTTGCGTATCGATCAACCGCTCCAAAGAAAAGCAACAAGTTGACAGCAAGATAGAGAGACAAAAAAGCAATCTTAACCCAGTTGTTTTGAATGTAATGCTTGACGTAGAGCTGGCGCGACCTTTTCTGTTTGGGCAGAACTGGTATGGTGTCATCTGGCTTGCGAGGTTTTAACCAGCTAACGGGGCTAACTGCCATCGCCTCAAGAAGATCGGGATGTTTTCCGATTAAACCTTTGAACTCTTTAAATGAAATTTCGCCACTTTTATCTGTATCAGCTTCTAAAAACAAAATGTCAATTAGAGCGGCAACTTGCTCCGGCGGAAAATCGAGATTATTTTCTTTCAAACTAGCAACAATCAAACGAGAAACTTCATCCTTTTCAATGGAACCGTCCCCGTTTATGTCGTGCAATCGGTAAGCAAATTCCAGTTTTTCATCTTCAGTTGCAAAGACAAGTTCCTCTACTGTTTTCAAAAACTCTTCAATGTTGATAATGCCACTTTTATCGCTATCAAATATGGAAAACATTCGGGTTGCAAAATATTCGTCTTTTAGCCCCAGAGCTTTCTTAAATTCTGCTTGGTCGATCTGTTGGTCTTTTCCGGCAATTTGGGTAAAGACTCTTCGCAATTCTTCTAAAGTTTTTCTGGGCGTATCCATCGTCCAATTAACCTCTTGAAAATTTTACTTTTTGGAGTATTTTTTCTAGCCTTTATCGCCTTAAAAAAGCAATTTTTTTAAATGACTTTCAGGGAGCGATATTAGAAAAACCCTATTTTGGCGTGTACGAATTTGTCTAATTTCATGGGTATCTATTTCTTTTCCTAGCTGGGAGGTACTATATTGATGTGTCACGCACTGTAGCTGGCTACAGTTGTTTCAACCAATCTCGTCCAATTTCAAATCGTCAATATAGAGCAAGAAGAAGCCAAGAAAAATGGTCAGTAGCGATCGCCAAAATGGTTGCATGGGGATGTCCCAGAGCAAACCCCAAATCCCACACCAGGAAATTATAATGGCGATCAGCGTATAGATGGTTGACAGATTGGAATATTTGGTTTTGAAGTAGTGGAAGACCTTTTCTCTAGAATTCATATCCTCGACAGCTTTTTCTGAAGGAGTTTTTTTCATAAATAGCAGCTCCTTCAAGGATAAATCGTCCAATAAAAGCATTGTCAAAGCCAAGGCATCATCAACACCACCGTCTTTATCTACTATTACTGGAACGGGCTGATTGGGAAGGACTATCATCCTAACTACTGCTCCATAAAACTAATCAGAAGGCGATATAAATCCTTGCTACCCAGGCAGAACCCGTTAAGCAAAGGTTTAAAATATTTCTAGTTGTAAATTAATCGTCCTTCTATATGGCTATTAAGATTTTGATGATGGCTAAAGTATTCTTCAAGGACATTCTGGCAAGAGGTTGAAACTACTTTTGCGTTGTCTAATTTTGTCACTTCTTCAGTTGTTATGCCTAGACTATGTAGGGAATTTTTGTAATGATATTCCTCTACACAGATAGTGTATTCAGCATCAGCTTGTACAGGTTGTCCATTAATGCTCAAATAATGCTCAAAGATTCAAGCTGATTTTGGGAATCACTGTAAACTGCCTGAGTACCTTTGCTTACCTGAAAACAACAACTTTCACCGGGAATTCTGTTTTCCAGTCTCATAATATGTGCAAATATCTGGGTGAGCTGTACGCCTGTAACTTTAAGTTTATAAAGTACATCGTCGTAAGGAAAAACTTCTTTAAGATCGCTCAGTGTCACTAGCGGCCCTAATTTTGTTTTACGAATTGAACCACTTCCTATCAGAGCTACATCTAACGTATCTAGTTGGGCAACAATATCAACGATTAAGTTACCCAATTCCGTTTCTTCTTCACGATTAGGATGGGTCAGTTTATGTGCTAATCTTCCAATTAGTCGATTATATTTGCGATCGACTTCTTCTTGGAAAGTCGCAATCAGCTTTTCGATTTCTGGATCTGGCTCAGCCAGATTATTATCTACAGGGAGGAGTTGCCACTTCCATTCAACGATGCTGTTAGTATCGTCATCCACTACAATATCGAAACGTCCAATTTGATCTGTGCCAATTCCAGCTTGTGCGATCAGAATATTGTTAACTTCGGCAGGTTGTTCTAAAAATGTATGGGAGTGTCCGCCAATAATCATATCCACACCCCATTGCGGGTTTAGCAATGCCGCTAGTTTTTTATCCTCTTCAAAACCGATGTGAGTTAGCAGAATTGTTAAGTCAATGTCCTCGTTTTTGTAGGCGTCGCAAATTTTACCAACTTCTGAAGCAGCATCTTCAAGATTTACGAATGTGCCAATACTACCGTCACGTTTTAATGACTTGAGAACTTCTTCAGTAATAATCCCGATGAACATAATATCGAATCCATCTACATTGAGGATGATATATGGATTCATCAAGCGTTTGTTGTACTTTGTGATATACAAGTTGGCATTCACGATTGGAAAATTTGCCATTTTTTCCAGGAACAGTAAGTGAGGTAACCCATAATCTAATTCGTGATTCCCCAGAGTCACTACATCTGGAGCGAGGTAATTCATAATCTCTATGGTTGAAAGACCTTTATATTCCTTATCAATGAGAGAACCCTGTACCATGTCACCAGAAATGACAAAAAGCACGTTTTTCTCTTCCTGGCGCACCTTATTGATATAGCCGGAAAGCAGCGACATTCCACCAATCAAATGACCTTCTTCACCCCCAGCCTCTGCCAGGAAGTCTCCATGCATATCATTTGAATGTAAGATCGTAAACTTTTTAAACCGCTCTGTGGTCATCATCATTTTTTACGTTTGTGAAACTAATACGTTTAATTTTGCCTATTCAGCGTTTCAGATCCCCGACTTCTTTAAGAAGTCGGGGATCTCGCCTTCACGAAAGAGCAGCGGTTGTGAATAGCTGCTTCAAATCTTCAACGAAGCTGGTGAAAAATTTGCCCTCATCGACCTGCAACGCCACCCAGGCATTTGCTCCTGTTTTCGGTGCAGGACGACTATCAATGGATGTCTGTCCCAGAGTCCACTCTCCCTTTGTTTCAACCTGGACTTTTGCCCTTTTCAACATCAGTGTTTCTGGATAAAATAGGTATCCCAAGGTTGCTGCATCATGGACAAGGAGACCTGGAATTCCTGCTGTTTCTCGATAACTCAAGGCTGTGCCAATCATGAACTCACAAAGAGCGATCAAGAATTGAGAAAGTTTACTCTCCGGATTCGCCTGAGTGACTGCCTGAGTCATCTCTCGCGTGAAGATTAAGTGCCGCGTCACATCTAGCGGCATCACAACAATATCATCTCGGCTATCAAATACTGTCTGAGCCGCTTCAACATTAAACCAAATATTAAATTCAGCATGGGGAGTCACATTACCAGGACAGAAGAAGGCACCCCCCATGATCACAATTTCCTTGGCTTTTTTCAGGATGCCGGGACTTTTCGTTTCCGCAGCAGCGAGGTTGGTCAGGGGTCCGATCGCTACAATGGTAATCTCTCCCGGAGCTGCGTTCAGCTCGTCGATGATGATTTCGTCGGAGTAGTGAGCTTCCTCAAAGTTATGCGTGGCTGGAGGTAAAGTATGGGACAGATTGCCCATCCCATCCGACCCATGAATATGGCCAGCATCTTCTACAATTTCTTCTTTTAAGGGGACACCGCGACCCACCTTTATGTCTGAGAACCCTACTAAATTTAAAATTTGGCTAGCACTAGAAAACGTGCGTTTAGCAGCGACATTGCCATCGGCGGAAGTAACAGCAACAAGTTCAGCGAGTCCTTGTTTGACCAAGCCGAGAAGCCAAAGGAAGGCGTAGATATCATCTCCACCCGGATCAGTGTCGAGAATAATTTTGGGATGAGTAAGTTGAGTTGTCACAGAAGTGTTGAATCCAGACATAAAACTTCATGAAAGATTAGACAAGCATATTGGGCAGTAAATCGTAGCTCCAATGCACAATGGAACAGCGGCGGCTCAATTCTAATTGCAAATAGCGAAATTTAT
>NZ_JBYCCT010000049.1:0-8185 GCF_057473865.1 Coleofasciculus sp. H7-1 | reverse complement strand
CCGAATTTTATCTAGCCGTTATAGAAATAGAAGAAAGAGATTTGGCTTGCGAGTAAACCTGCTAGCAGGAATTTATAACTATGAGCTAAAAATAGCTGAAAAATCTTAATTCCGCAAGAGGTCTAGTATCGATCAGAACAAGTCCCTGGTTCGTCTCGACGAGCAGGCAGTGGCAGACGAGACGAGCCGTCAGACCGCGACTGAAGCCATCGAAAAGCGCCCCGCCGATCGGGCACATACAGCCACAATTGAGATGATGAATGTGCATGAATCCTCTACAATGCCTCCTCAGAACCATCCTAAATGTGTGAGATTGCCAACGGCGCGATGACTGACCGTCGGTCTGGAACCATCGCGTTCTGCTTGAAAAGAGTGTCAACTGAGCCTATTCGGTTGATCTCTAGGCACAAATTACTTGTTGGCTGACCCTGGCTCATTGAGCTTGCGGTTCTGTTCGGCAGTAACGGCGAGTTCGTAGCCGATGCCATTGGAGGTACCCGTCACGACAGCCAGAGGTCGGGTCAAAGAACTGTTCATAACCATCCAAACTCCTATATGACTGCTCCACGCTCTTTTGCCGTGGCTTGCTTCTTTTTCAAACGCTTAACTTAACTGCCAATTTCGACGGTTTCCTGCTCAAGTGACCCAGAATGTCGCCCGATTGTATAGTCGTAATTCTCGTGCTTCCTATATGGTGCTTTATTTGTGAGAGTAGGGATAAACCAATTTGTCCCTACTCCAACTTAGTTAGAATAGTTGAAAACGAATTACTTATACTCTTTCAATAGTCTTTATTTTTAAAGCTTTTGCTCTTACAAAAGTAGTAGTTGTCAGCTCTGATATTTGTATAGGAAAACACTTGATTGATTAACAAAACAGTTGGGTTGCAAAAACTATTAGACCTGTCTGAAATATAATCAGAACCTAAGAGGATGTTTGAAAAGTAGTATTGGCATCTCGTAGGGGCTTTGGCATTCGGTAAACAAGCTATTGGAACGAGAAATTGTCGCCCGTAGGCGTAAACCTTCAAGGGAGGGTATGCGAAAGCCCGGACATCTGGATGGTGTTATAACCGACTTCTCAGACATCCTCTAAATAAATATGGTAGAACAGAGTTTTGATCTTCCCGGAATTGAGGCGATCGCGTTAACGCTTGTGCAAGCAGCAGATCGCGGCTTTTGACTTAGATTACAAAACTGTAATTCAGACGAAGGGCAAGCTGTAATTTTGGTTGAGCTTAATCGAACTATAGACACGTTTCGAGATTTAACCGAAGGAGAAAGCAAGTGAAGAAAACCCGCCGACTGCTGACACTGATTGCAATTCCTGTTTTAATTGGAACGTTTGGAAGTGTAGCGCTGAATCAGGCGATCGCTCAATCGCCTAATCGACAGGCACAAAACTCATCTCAGCCCAATCAGCAACAAGAGGGACGCAGAGGGCCAGATTTTGCCGCAGCAGCTCAGAAATTGGGCATTTCAGAAGCCAAGTTAAAAGAAGCACTGGGAGTGCCAGCGAATCCTACACCGGGACAACGCCCTCCCCGACCCGATTTCAAGGCGGCGGCGGCAAAACTCGGCATTACCGAACAGCAATTGGTAAATGCGTTGGGAATTCCGCCCCGTCCACCACGTCCAAATTTTGCAGCCGCAGCGCAGAAGCTGGGCGTGTCAGAAGCCAATTTAAAGGCAGCACTGGGGGTACCAGCGAATCCACCAAGTACGCCGCCTGCACCGGGACAACGCCCACCCCGACCGGACTTTAAGGCAGCGGCGGCAAAACTCGGCGTTACAGAAGAGCAACTGGTGAATGCGCTGGGAATTCCGCCCCGTCCGCCTCAAGATGGCAACCAACCAGAGGGAGATCGTCCTCCTCAATAAGCCCTGGCGATTAGAAATCGCGGCTAAACAAACCAAGTCCGCCTGCGCGGACTCTAGAGACGCGAAATTTCGCGTCTCTACATTTAAAGAAATTTCCAGCCTCCCTATGCAGCTAAGGGACAGCGCACCCAGAGGAACGATGGAGATGGCATTTTCAAGATGGTGGTGAAGAACTGATGCTCCATTCCCCATAATCATTGAGTTGACAGAACGCGATCGCCCAAAACACCCAACTCACTCGCGACTAAACACAAACAGATTGCCTGTTGCACCTCTTCCTACCCTAATTTCTTCGTCTAAGTAGGAGGTTGTCCACTCCGCCTCATTTCGGAGAAAATACGATGTTGATGAACATAGCAAGGTTTAAAACTTTAGTGATGGGAAGAAGCTACTGAACGACGCGATCGCGCTGATAAGACCAAGCCGCGAATAAACCAAAAGCACCCCCCGCCCAAATCAGCCAAAGTAAATGTAGAAATAACTGGTTATCGTGTTTCAAACTAACTGCCGATAGAACTAATTCCTGGTAGTGGTAGAACGGTGAGCATGCAATTAAATCTTGTACGATTTGCGGTCCCGGAAGTGGAATTGAACCGCAAGCAACAGGAATAACAATTAGCGATAGGCTAAGAATAGAATCAGCACTTTTGGGGTCTAGTAAGTACCCTAATGCAAGGCCGAGAATGGCAAATGGCACAATTCCTAAGATTAGGCTCGATATCAGAGCTAACCCTTGAGTCAAATCCATTCTCATCTCAAGTTGCCAGCTTCCTAATGCGAAGATTAATAAAAGGCTCACAGTACAAATCAGAAGCGAGGTGGCAATCTTAGCCGCCATATATACTGTTGGTGGTAAAGGTGTAGCTCTCAAAAGCTTCAGCCATTTTTCCGATAGCTCAACTGCAATTCGTTTACCCAGTCGGTCGATGACAATCGTGAAAAGTATGATGCCACACAGGTAAATAACTATTTCTGTTGCCCCTTTTCCTTTCAATCCTTGCAATTTTAATAACGGGACAAATCCCACCAGTGCGAGTGTTGCAATTAAAAAAACTGGAGTGCGAAGTAGTTGAAGGATTTCAAACCAGAGTTGTTGTTGAAAAATGCGTTGGATGTTCTGAGAAGAAGTTTCAGGTAAATTCTCCGTCTCTCTAGGATTTTCAGGCTGATCTTCTAAAGCTTTATCTTTTAAATTTATTAGCTCCTGAGTTAGCTGTCCTTCAGGATGAATTTCAGTAATTTTATGGAGAGTGACACAGCGAGTTGCTAAAGTATTTAATTCGTTCCAGTCGGATTTATTATTTGTCACCATTAGAATGGTGATTCCTCGTTGACAGCAGAGTTTGATTTGCTGCCAAAATTCCTCATATCCTTTTTCATCTAGATTTCGGGTTGGTTCATCAAGGATGAGAAGGTCGGGATTGCCTGCTAGAGCAAGGGCAAAATAAAGTCGCTGTTTTTGTCCGCCAGATAAGTCAGTTGCCCAAGCACTTTCTTTATCTTTAAGCTTAACTATGTTCAATATTTCTTCAGTTGAAAGTGGATTAGGGTAGTAGCTTCTCAGCAGTTCAATAAGTTCCTTTACCTTGACATTTCTTGGAACTTGTGTATCTTGTAAAACTACTCCAACATGGATTTTTGAGTTAGCACTCTGTGGTGAAAGCCCCATTAGTTCAACTTCTCCACTACTGGGTTTGAGTAACCCTAAAATCAGATTCAGTAGAGTAGTCTTGCCAGCCCCATTTTCGCCGCGCAACACAACGAATTCGCCTCGCTGCACAATCAGATTGATATCCTGTAAGATAGAAGTTTGCTGGAATCCTTTGCGAAATTCCTTAGAAACTTGCTTGAGTTCGATAATATTCATGGCTTGTGTGAGAAAAAATATAGATAAGATTTAGAGCTAATGGAGTGTCATTTGCATGAGAAACCAAACCGCAAAGGAAGCGGCAACAGCAGGCACTAACGAGACACCGAAAAAAGTGGTTAAAACTACAAGTGCTGCTGTTCCTCCTGCAAATCCCCAAAAGTTCATAGCAAGTGAGCCTGTGGAATCAATTGGCGGTATACAAGTGCTGAATAAACAAAATTCACTTCCTTTCGTTAAAAGAAAGAATGTGGCAACCATTGCAACTCCAAAAACTCCTAAAACTACCCATTTATTCAGGTGTAATGAAAATCCTGAACCAGGGAGTTTTAAGGAAACTGCTGGGGTTTCTATAGGATTGGAAGTAGATTGTATTTGCCTGTCTGAATCTGGAACAATTTGCGGGGTGTTGGAGGAGGATTGCACAAGGTTGGAAGATTGTTGAGAGTTGTTAGAAGGTTGCATTTTTAATTGATTACTCCTTGATTTCGTGAAATATTGGACAAAGTTGGAAATTAAGATAGTGTTGCTAAAGCACTGTCCTAATTGCAAACCATACTGCTGCACCAATTGCTACGACGACAGCTAAAGGAGCAGTGGCAACAACAGCAGCCACAGTACTTGCAACTCCAATGGCAACAACACTGCTTGTGATATCTGGATAATCTTTTGCTGCCTTGATAGCATCTTCTGCTGTCTTGATAACATCTTCTACTGCATGAGGTTTCGCTGGCGGTGGAGATTCGTCAGATTTAGGAATGAATGACGGTTTAGGTGATGGACTAGTATCGCTCTGTGCTTTTTGTTTTTGTTCTTGAGAAGTGGGCAAAGGTTTAGGTGATGGACTGCGATCGCTACGTGCTATTTGTTTTTGTTCTTGAGAGCGATCGCGCAGAGGTTCAGCTTTTTTAGATGGACGAGAATTAGCTTGCGACAGTTTAGGTTGGCACTCTGCTGGGAGTGTACCAGACCAGTGAATCATCGGATAGCAGGAGTGCTGAACCAGCAAAGTTTTCGCGACTAGAAAGGGTGTCCAAAGTAAAAAACATACGACTAGGATTGTTTGAAATCGATAGCGAAGCCATCGGTCAATTAAACTGGGAAAATTTGTGATAATTTGCATGATATAGATCGCCTCGATCTGCTTAGAACTATCGGCAAAGGCTTCGTCTTGTCCCGCTTCCAACGGTTCACTGACTAGAAGGAAACTCCTAGTGCTTGGGCAAACTGCACTTGAGTCAGCTCTGACATTTCCGGGTTTCCTTCACAAGCGTAGCATTCGATAGGGATTCAGGGAGGGACATGGCGTGAGTGCCTTTTGATAATCTTCTTTGAGGCTAACGAAAGAAGACTGTCTCGCACATGGCATATTCACGAAATTTTGGTAAACGAGAGGCTTTAAACTAAGTGTTTTCTCCTACCCTATGTGATAAGGAAATGCGTGTACTGATGGGGTAAGAACGTACATTAAGACCTCCCGACCTTCCTCGCAAACACTTCTATGCTAGACGCAGACAAGGGCATTTTTGTAAAAACGAAGCCGCTTTACTCTCCGCATTTGGGTTGTGGATATGCGCTCTTTGTAGGTCGGATGATGCCATTAAACAAATCATCCAGATCGTAAGGAGTAAAGAACTGCCATTGTCCTTGAGCATCTAACCGAACGCCTACAGCCGTCGCCGTGTGCTGCCAATCAGTAACCCCATCTGAGCGTGCTACTGTAAGGTCTGCAACCGGAACGCCAATGCGCTCTCACTCGCTTGATTTTTAACATCAAACTTGTAGTCAGGAAACTGCGTTGTGAGGGTATCCTTGGCGGTGAGTTCTTGGGAACGATCTCCAAGCGCATCAAAAAAGGCAGTGTCAAAGTCGTTGATGACTAACTGACAGTCGTTGCCAAATAGCGATCGCTCTTACCGTATTTCGTACCGCATCACCTGCCAACCACCAATTGGGGAGATTCAGAAGCGCGATCGCAGATAATACGCTATGACAGGCAAAAGTTTTTAGGGCGGGGAGGATGTCAAGCCGCGCGACTATGCAGATTCTAAATGAGCTACTGGAATCTGTTCGGTTCTCTCTGGCGACTTTGCCCCAGTTGCAATGGCGTGAACAGCATGGAGAATATCGGCACAGTAGTATCGATTACCACAGCGATCGCAAACACCAATCGTCACATCTTCAAGAATGACAAATCCATCTTTGTGTTTGAAGGCTTCGCGCTTGACAGTACGAGGTTGAACGGTTCCTTCACAATACTCACATCTGTATCCATACATACAACTAGCCCTCCAGCTCAGTGACTTCGTAAACAGTGATAATCAGATAACGTCCGTTGCTAGCGAAACGTCCAACCACGCCAACAGGTATCTGTCGATCTAATGCAGTCCCCACTACTACATATTTTGTTCCTCTAGGATCGTCTTTTTCCACCCGTATGACTTGACCACTTAGAACAGCCTCTTCTACATCCAGAATAGTCAGCATATCCTCAGCCATCTCTTCCATTGCATGTGCTGACATATCGTATTGACGGAATCGGATTTTCTCTCTGATACGGTCAATATCACGCTTGAGGCACTTGGTTGTTTGGGTCACATCCAGGCAATCATATCAAGTTGTTTGGGCGATCGCTCTCTTAATCTAAGTCCTAAAAACTCCCTACCTCAAGTTTCCGGTATGCTCCAACTTGAAATCTAGGCAATTTTCTGTGCTGAACTCGCAGACACTTCTATGCTAGACGCAGAAAAGGGCATTTTTGTAAAAACGAAGCCCCTTTATTCTCTTGCCTCGCCAGCGGTCGCTCTTACCGTATTTCGTACCGCACCACCTGCCAACCACCAGTCGGGGAGATTCAAAAGCGCGATTGTCGGTAACACAACACCAACCGGCGAATCAACCAAAGTCTTCTGGAGGCGAGTGGCACTATCCATGTTTTGCTTATCTAGTTTGGTTCGAGTCTTTCCAGTTATTGACTTAGTTGTATTTTCAGTTCGCGCAGCATCCGACTGGTTCCGTCATCAATCGCTTTTTGCACTAACTGGGGAATCATTTCAGTCATAGGCAGATCGGGAAAAGAGAGGCTGACAGATGATTCAGTATAGTCCCCGTTCTGGAGAATATAAATCGTCAGTTGGCGATCGCGATAGATCCACACTTCCGGAACGCGCAAGGCTTGATAGGCATTCAGTGTAGTCTTTGAAGTGACATCAGACTCAATGGCGAGATCGGGAGGTGGGTAAACCTCCAAATTCATATCGGTGCAACCTCGGACACGACTGGCATTCTGGATGTAAAAGCAGGTATCGGGTTCGACTCCGGCAATTTCTGGTTGCTTCAGAGTCGTTGAGCCAAAATCTTCCCAGTCCCGTCCTTGGGCATCTAAGATAGTTGTGAGGATGTAAGCAATAATGCGATGGGGGCGTTCGTGCAGTGCCAGAGGAGACATGATTTCCAGCGTTCCTCGGTAGTATGCAATGCGGGTGCTGCGCTTTTCTCCCAGTTCGGTAAGAATCTCCTCAAAATCTTGCCAAGACAAGTTGTGAATGGTAATCATGCTACCGGGACTGAGTTCAATGCCACGAATGGGAATGGTGACAGTCATTGGTGTTCCTCCAGCGATCGCTCAGGTAGCTTCTTCAACCGTAACTCACCATTCACCCGTGAGCATCATTAATGACTAACTGACAGTAATTGACAAACAGCGATCGCCAACCCGTATTTCGCACCCCTTACCAACCACATTTTCTGGGTATTAAAAAGGCGGAAATATATAGCAATCCTAATTGAGTTGTGGGATGTCAGCAGTTCAAATCCCCGACAACTCTTACGGATACCGCTGATTGAGGGTACTATTTCCCAAGCTGTGCGTAGATTTGATTGACGACGAACCGGGTATTGGGGACTGGCGAAAACCCATTTACAGAATGTTGCCACGGCTTGTGCTATCAATTTAAGTCGTTTTTTTGCCTGCTCAAATCATCTTGCTAAAGCTCAAACTCGCCAAACTGCCTTAGCGGCATTACGCTTTCAGTCGGCTTCATTAATTGCTTGTTTGACATCTAAATCTCCATTGACCGGGTAGACTTCATGTTCCCTTCGGTTTTTATTCTCATGGCGCGAGTCCGGGGCAGAATCCTCTGGACGTTACTAAAGCTCGTGCTAAAAGTCTGCTCTTCTACAATTACCAGGACTTACGCAAAGCTTATACATATAGCGTTTTGTAGGGGCAATCCCCCTGGGGGATTGCGGTGGCAGATGTGGTGATGTTGCGTAAGTCCTGAATTACTTTAGTTGAACAGGGGGTATTACCCCTCTTCTGTCACTTTCCGAATATAATGAATAAAGAAATTGAAAAATAAAACTCTACACAGTAGGTAGGGCAATGGATGTAGAATTACAAGTTTTCAAACATTTAGCTAGAGATGCCCATCCCACA
>NZ_JBYCCT010000048.1:0-8201 GCF_057473865.1 Coleofasciculus sp. H7-1 | reverse complement strand
TTCAATTCGATTACTAATTCATTATCTCAGATTTGGAGATGTTCCAATTCCCTATCAAAATCAAAGAAATCATTTTCGGCTCCCCTCTCGCATTCTCGCTCGCATCATACCCTAATTCAGCAACGCCGGAAATGCTTACTACATTCTCGGTGAGGATACAAAAGCGATAGAGTACCAGCAACAGCGATTAGCGATTGTCCGGGAACTCCAAGATCGTCCAGGTGAGATGCAAACGCTCTCAAATTTGGGGGCGGCTTATAATTCTTTGGAAGAATATATAAAAGCGATCCTCTGCTTTCACCAGGCAAAAGCGATCGCTAAAGAATTACCAGACGTTCGCGGGGAAGGACAGGCGCTCAAAAATCTCCGACTCGCTTACACTGCCCTCGGAGACTTGCAGGCAGCTCGTGATTACCAGCAGCAGTATCTGACAATGGTACGGGAACTTTTGGCAGCAGCCAAGGCAGATGACTTCATCAGCAGCGCCAAGATACTGGGCATCAATCCATCTGAGGATTTTGCTAGAGGCGATTTGAGCGGTGTTAACCTCCGCAACGCCAACCTCCGCAATGCTGACCTCAATCATACCAATCTCAGCAGTGCCGACCTCACCTTTGCCGACTTGAGCCGTGCCTGCCTTAGCGGTGCCAACTTTTCCCATGCCTGCCTTTGTAATGCCAATCTGCGCGATGCCCATCTGTTGCACGCCAACCTCACTCAAGCAGATTTGCGGACTAAAATGCCCCGTGCCAATTTAACCAGTGCCAACCTCAGCGGTGCCAACTTAAGCAGTGCTTACCTTCCCAATGCCAACTTGACGAATGCCTCCCTGAAGGCTGCCAATCTCAGCGATGCTGATTTAAGTGGTGCTAACTTGAGCGGCGCAAATCTAAAAGATGCTGAGCTTAAGCGTGCCGATCTCCAGGGTGCAAATGTGGAGAATGCTTCGTTTGAAGGGGCTTTGGGGCTTTCGGAGGCGATGAAGATCGAGCTAAAGCAGCGAGGGGCAATTATTTGAGTCTGGGAGAGAGGGATTGAGAGCGATCGCTCCTACCCCAGCGTCACCAATCCTACTGGAAAATCCGCCACCAACCGCAGCATTTTCAGCCACTGCAAACCCATCAAACTTTCTTTAACCTCTGTTCCAACAACAATCATAAGATTAAACTTCGGTCTATCTAACAATCCTTTTCCTGCATAAATCTTAAAAAAATCTTTGCCCCGTGTTGCTTACATAACTTATCCAGGTTTAATCAAAAAATACTCCAGCTATTTAACTGCCAATATTTGCTTGCTATTATAATTTAAAGAAAACCTTGATTGATTTTTTTATACTTTGTTTACGTTCGACATATTATTATAATTCCATCTGATAGCCGAAACTATAAAAGTATTTCGACCCTTGCCTAGATGACTAAATACCCATACTTCACGTAAAAACCATCGCCTTGCACGATGTCCCCGAAGTTCTGGTAACACTTTTACAATTAATAAGTACATCTTTCAACAAGAAATCCCCGAAATAGTTAAGCGTATGTTCCATTCAATAAATCCAGCCAACAATTTCAGCTTAGACGGCGTTTACACTTGTCCAGTTTGTCGGCACGGTGAGATTTCAGCGATGCCGTTAATGGAAGCATTGGCTTGTAATTTTTGCCATCATATTTTCACTGCCGATCCGATTCAACAGTCCGTGAAAATGGCAGATAGCGCATCACCGATAACTTGGCGCTGGAATGGTCGAACTTGGCAAGGTGCCCATCGCAAGGGGAATGAATTGGGTTGGGGTGTTGGGTTGGCAGCAGTTGCCTTAGTCCTATTACCGACTACCCTTGTTGCCTTGTCTACCTACTTTTTTCCCCCAATACCAGGTACTCCCTTATCTTGGGTTCCCAGTCTTTGGATTGGGTTAACCTTTTTAGCTCATCTTGTTTTTGTAGTAGATGTTGTTGTTGAATATTATCAATTCCCAGTGTTTGCTTACGTCAACGCAATCCGACGACATCTGTTAAAAGGAACAAATTTCTAAAACCCTAGGACTAGACATTGTTCAACTCAACCTCAAAAGTTCGTTTTCCTAGCGTTACGCGATCGCCTGAGACTAACTGTCGTCCTCGCCGGGTTTCCAGGGTGCCGTTGACTGAAACAAAACCCTGTTGAATCAAAAGCTTAGCTTGCCCACCCGTCTGCGCCATCCCTACCCACTTTAAAAACTGATGGAGCTTAATTGTGTTGCCACTTACCGCCATAAAAAGTGTTGCACTCCAACGTAACCGTATTATGCTAATGGCTAATATAGCAATCCCTAATTTATTTGGGAATAACTGTTTTTGGGTAGTGGTAAAAAGTTTTAAGTTGTAGAACACTTGCGGTTATCGCGTCTGAGTTTTGAATTAAAGAACTCTCTTCTCGCTTCAAAACCCAACCGACGGCTACATATTTACCACAACCAGAAATTTCAGCAGTTGCGCCAAACTACATTAACCAGAAAAGGCAGGAGTGAATGATCGTTAATAAGGATGAACTGCTGGAGCGATATGCGGCGGGAGAACGGAATTTTAAAGGTGCAGACTTAATTGGAACCGATCTTAAAGGCGTGAATCTGAGTCTAGCGAACTTCCAGGAGGGATCGCTCAGCGAAACTGACTTGAGTGGAGCTAACCTGAGCCAAACCTTTTTAATGGAGGCAACTTTAGGCACAGCCAATCTCAGTGGAGCCAATTTGAGCGGGGCGAATCTCAGTGGAGCCAATTTGTTTCGGGCAAATCTCAGAGGTGCCAATTTGAGCGGGGCAAACTTGAAAATGGCAGATTTGACAGAAGCAGACTTGAGTGGGGCAAACTTGGACGGGGCAAACCTTTGGGGTGCTTACCTGACGGGCGCGAAACTAGACGGTACCAACCTGCCAAAAAATACTTATTCTTGAATGTGCTGTCGAATCGGAATTTCGATAACGAACTCAGTTCCCTGCTCTGGTGTTGAATTACACTTCAAAACGCCGCCATGTCTCTCGACGATGATTTGATAGCTGATTGACAAACCCAACCCCGTGCCTTTGCCTGTGGGCTTTGTAGTAAAGAAAGGTTCAAAAATTCTAGTGCGTATTTCTTCGCTCATTCCGGGGCCGTTGTCGATAATCCGGATACTCGCTTTTCCGTTGTCGAGGACATCGGTACGAATCCGAATACAAGGCAGGGCATCTGGGGAAGAGACGAGCAAGGGAGCGTGTGCCATTTCCTCTGCGCCTTTGCCTCTTCGCGCCTCTGCCTCCTCTAGGGCGTCAATCGCATTGGAAATGAGATTCATAAATACTTGGTTGAGGAGTCCGGCATAACACTCTACGGAGGGCAAATCGCCGTATTCTTTGACAATGGCAATCCCCGTATTTGCTCCTCTGGATTTCAAGCGGCTGTGGAGAATCAGCAGGGTGCTGTCAATGCCTTCGTGGATATCAACCGCCTTCATGTGGGCTTCGTCAATCCGCGAGAAGTTTCGCAGGGACTGGACAATTTGCTGAATGCGGTCAGCCCCGATTTGCATGGAGGACAGGGTTTTGGGGAAATCCGAAATTAAGAAATTCAGATCGATTGCTTCAGCTTCCTGTTCAATCTCAGGCACTGGCTGGGGATAATGTTTGGCATAAAGCTGTAGGAAGTTTAGCAAATCCTGGGCATATTGATTCGCATGAACCAGATTGCCGCAAACAAAGTTGACAGGGTTGTTAATTTCGTGGGCAACACCCGCAACTAACTGCCCTAAACTAGACATCTTGTCACTTTGGATCAGAAGCGTCTGGGTTTGTTGAAGTTCGCACAGGGCAAGTTGCAGATGCTTAGCTTGTTGTTTAAATTCTACTGCCGATGCTTTTAAGGTTGCTTCAGCGGATTTTCGTTCGGTGATGTCGGTGACGAAGCCTTCGCAGTAGAGTAAGGCACCCGCGCGATCGCTTAATGTATGCCCGAAGTACTGCTCGTCCTTAGCGTATGCTGCGCTATAGCCGCTCACAGCTTCATATTGCTTCCCAGATCGCAGCTCTTGTCGTACTGCCCGTGCATTTTCCGAAATCCAGATGATGCTGCCGTCTTGGCGATAAACCTGAGACTCAAAGCCACTCACCGAACCGTGTTCTTGCAGCAAGTACAGAAATTCGTCGCGCCGATTGGGATCTACGTACAGCTGGTGCTTGATGTCCGTCAAATGGGCAATCAGTTCCTCTGGTGAAACGTAGCCGTAAATCCGTGCCAGCGCTGGATTCGCACTAATGTAACGTCCGTCCGGGGTTGTCTGAAATATCCCCTCAACGGCGTTTTCAAAAATACTCCGATACTTTTCCTCTGCTTGCCGCAAAGCCTCTTCCACCTGCTGACGCTCGGTGATTTGATTTGCTAGTTCTCGATTGACTTGCTGTAACTGCATCGTTCGCTTGACAAGCGTTCTCTGGACTTTTTTCCAACGCTCCACCCAGCTAGAAGAATCAATTGGCACATTGTCACGGCTTAGGAACATGGGAGGTCTCAGAGTTTAGTTAGCCAATGCTCTTAGTATGAAATCATCCGAGAAATTACTGGGTGATAGCACTCGCTTTGGAAGTGTGATCTTTTATGTGATGATTTGGTGATATAAATCCATTCTTTTTGTGATATAGATCGCTGAACTTACGGAGACAATTGTTGTAGTTGGAACGTTTTCTCAGTCAACTGCGATGTGGGGAGAAAAATTGATACTGGGAGTTCGACTTTTTATGAGTAGACTGAAAACGCTTAGTTTGGTTGGCGTGATGACGATCTTAGGGATCGGCGCTTTGGAGCTAAAAGCGATCGCTGCCCGCTTAACAAATTGGCGATTTGACCCAGCGCTTAATCAGTTAGAAATCACTCTGGATGAGGGAACGACGCCGCGTTATTTTCTTCTGGCTCAACCGCCTCGGATTGTTCTGGATTTACCCAATACTCAAGTGGGAATGGTAGAAACTCAACAAAGTTACCCCGGCTCAATCCGCCAAATTCGAGTCTCCCAGTTCGAGGCTGGCGTCACCCGAATTGTGCTGTATCTCGCACCAGAGGTAGTTTTAGCCCCCCAACAAGTGCAATTGCAATTGGAACCTGGGAATCGCTGGGTATTGCGTCCCCTGATTGCTGGCGTCGCTCCAGAAGCAGTGGCTCCTACTAGGGGCGGGGTTTCTCCGTCCTTGCCTCCGGCTATCTTCCCAGGGAACCAAATGCCTGGTGTAGTGAGGGTGCCGCCTCTGAATAACTCAAGCACGGTACCCAATTTAGCGACGCCAACAGTGCCTCCAGCGGGAATTTCGACGGATAATGTATCGGTCAGCGTACCTCCTATTTCAGGCGCGATCGCTGCGGCACCACCAGTACCCGTGAGGCAGTCTCAGTCTTCCTCTGTCACCAGAGTGGTTGAATTTGGTCAACCGTTGCCGATGGAGGAAAATCCTACCCAAGTGCCCGCAAGGAGAACCAGAGTAGCCCCAGTACCATCCCTAGAAGCGGGTGCGTCTGTGCCCATGTCGATACCTGCCGCACCTACAACAGCCACCTCTCCAACGGTTGTCGTACCGCCCCTATCTGCTGCGACTGTTGTGCCCGATCCTTCCAGCTCCAAATCGGCACCGATACAAGCGCCAAATGTGCCATCTCTAAATCCAGACGTTCTACTGCCTTCTGGCACGCCGCTGAGCCTGCGTTATCCGGGCGACAAGGTTTTAACGCTGCGAGATGGTGTCTCGCGCCAGGAGGTGTTGCTGCTAGAGGAAGAAATACGCGATCGCACTGGTAAACTCATTGCCCCAGTTGGTACGCAGGTGATCGGACGCTTTGAGATCGACAGGCGCGGCAGTCGCTTCATTACCCAAGCAATTAGCCTGGGTGGACGCAATTTTCCCCTTCTCGCCCAATCAGACTCCCTAGACGGCAACCGCCAACTTTCACAAAACCGAGTTGTCCGGAATTCTGCCATTGGTGCTTTAGCGATCGTGCTATTAGGAGGTTTTTCAGGCGTCGGTTTATTGGGAGGCGCTGCCGCCGGTGCTGCCACTACCTATCTGACAGCTCCTCAAACCGCCATCATTCAACCCAATCAAATTCTGCAAGTTCAGCTCAGCGAAGATTGGCGGTGAAGTAAGTTGCTAATGGCAAAGAAATGGTAAGTAGGTAGACATAATTAAACTAAACATCTCAGGGCTTAATCGGTAATGGGTAATTACAATAAACAAATCCCGATTACCGATTAACCATTAGCGATTAGCCCTAGAAATTGTTTGTTTCTGGCGGCGGTGCGCCTGCTCCTGGCTGATTCAGGAAGAAATTCTGGGCACCATCGTTCTGATAGATGCAGCGGATATCCGGTTGACCGTCCAAACTGCCGGTATAGCCAAAGGTGTTCATCCGGTTCTTGCAATCCCGCACCTGATCGGCAGTTACCAGTTTTCTTTGCTCCAAAATAGACCAGTTGTTACTACGCAAAACACAACCCGGTCGCATATTGGGCTGCGAAACATAGACATTAAAGGGATTTAGCGTTACATAGACGCGAGTATCCATCACCATTGCGCTGGCTCCAAACTGCACGCAAAGCTCAGGATTTGGGGCAGCGCGGTCAATGAAATCACGCGATGCAACGTTTTCTGGGCTAAATGTTGCTGTGGAGCTAAAGCCAATCCCCACCCCAATTCCTAGAACGAAGACGCCTCCGATTAGGGCGATGGAAGTGTAATTGAAGGGGGAGGATTTAGAGGATTTGGGGGCAGTATAGGAATCAGAGGTAGGGTATCTAGATTTACGTTTCATCGTCGGTTAGGTAATTTCACGCCTACTGGACAGGGAGTAATCAAACTGCTCTCCTCCTCCCAGTATGGCGATAGATTGTCCCGCCAAGCGGACACAAGGGAGGAGGAGAAGGGAAAAGAGGAAGGGAAGGGGTGGAGGGGCATAGAAGATGAAGCTACACTTTCCCCTGCTACCAGATGCGGTGCATCGCGTCTCTACAATATTTCTTGCACCTGTAGCTGCTTTGTCTCCCCAGTGCTTACTCCTCACTCACCAGGTTTCTACTTTCGTTCAACAATTGGGAGTAGGCATGGGCGACATCTTTGAGATGTTGATATTCTTCTTTCATTCGTTGATACTGCAACTCAAAAGCCAGATGTGAGACGAGAAGCCGATCGGGATTGTACTCAGCTACCTTAACTCCAATTAAAGCCTCTCTAATTAAACGAACATATATTTTTTGTAACTGTTCGGCTTTCCTTAACAGTTTTTCAACCTCAAGTAAAGCTTTCTCATAGGTCTCTACTTGGAGAGAATACACATCAGAGGTAGATACTAAATCGGCTAAGTCATTAATTTTACGATATTGCTCCTCAAGTACAGACATTTCTGGCTCTAATTGCCAGTGTTCTTGAATGATGGGAGCCAGTTCTTTGATGGTAGTCAGCTTTGGATCGTTCGTTTTAGAGTTTTGCTCAATGACTTCTATATCATTCAGAGGATGCCAGGAATAAATATATTCAACATCCCCATCAGGCGTCAGTCTGGGAAAGACAACTTGGACTCTATTGTGACGCCTAACCATCAGCGGAATTCCATAGTTTTTTAGAGGTAAGCTGGGATACTTCTGTTCTGCACCTTTCACCAAAACAACACTATTATTTTTAATTTGTTTAATTTTGGTTTTACGTTTTTCATTAACCAGATAGGCAATGACCAAAGGTACAAGTATTACAAGAATGATTAGAAATCTTTGCAGCACAGCGATCGCCTCCAGCCTCTATGTGTTGCAGGGTCAGGTAGTCGTTGATTTATTGTGACCGATTTTGCCCTCGACTGACGAATGTAGGCGGGGCAGGGATGCAGGGGTGCGAAATTTCATTTACTCCTCGCCTCTGCTTGGCTTCTATCTCAAGCTAGGTGGGGACTGGATTAAATGTAAACAGGACTTACGCACTGAAAGCTTGAAACCTAGATCCCCCCTAACCCTCCGATAAATTGGGGGATTTAGGGGGATCTCTGCATAAGTCCTAGTAAAGTAAAAATTAAGCAGTTCTCTGTTGGCTTGCATCTGTGGGCGTTGCTGAATTAGGGTATGATGCGAGCGAGAATGCGAGAGGGGAGCCGAAAATGATTTCTTTGATTTTGATAGGGAATTGGAACATCTCCAAATCTGAGATAATGAATTAGTAATCGAATTGA
>NZ_JBYCCT010000047.1:0-8705 GCF_057473865.1 Coleofasciculus sp. H7-1 | reverse complement strand
ACCATCTATCAAAGCAAGGGGGCATGGCGGCGGGAGTTGTCTGTTTCATCGGGAGAAACCTCGACGTGAACTGTTTACTCTGCAAGCATTATACTTTCTTTTCCTTTTGATTTTCGTTTAAGTCCCGCTAAGAATACACTGTCAAATAGCAATAGTCAACTATCAATTATTACAAATAATCAAACGCGATCGCTCTTTACAGATGGCATAGACACAATCAATTCTGTCCTCCTAAACCTGCTATTTCAGCCCGATAGAGGAGTATGTTGGAAACATAGCTGATTAACGATTGCAGCGATAAATAGAGTATGTCGAAAGCCCCTAGTTCCTTCCAACTCAGCGAACGAGACCGTGCTAACCTTAGCCGCATGGTAGATTACAGTTCGGTGGAATCTCTACCCGCGATCTGGTCGCTAGCGCGATCGCACTTTGGTAATACTATTGCCCTCCACGATCCCCACGCTCAACCAGAGGTAGTTGTAAATTACACCCAATTAGCTCAGCAAATTCAACAGTTTGCCGCTGGGTTGCAGGCATTAGGAGTACAGCCAGAATCTCGCCTCGCCCTCTTTGCCGATAATAGTCCGCGCTGGTTTATTGCCGACCAAGGGACGATGACCGCTGGGGCAGTTGATATCGTGCGTAGCTCTCAGGCAGAGCGGGAAGAGTTACTATTTATACTGGCAGATAGCGGCAGCACTACTTTAGTGGTGGAAGACCGGAAGACGCTCCAAAAACTCAGAGAACGCCTCAACGACCTCCCGATTCAGCTAGTCGTCTTGCTCTCTGACGAAGAACCACCCGAAGAATCCACCCTGAAAGTGCTGAACTTCTCTGGAGTCATGGCAGCAGGGGCAAATCAATCCTTGCAGCCGGTGAAGCAAAACCGAGAAACGCTGGCGACGCTCATTTATACTTCTGGTACGACGGGCAAGCCCAAAGGCGTCATGCTGACGCATGGCAACCTGCTCCACCAGATTATCAACTTGGGAACCATCGTTCAGCCGCAACCGGGCGAGCCTGTCCTGACGATTCTCCCCACTTGGCACAGTTTCGGGCGCACTGGCGAATACTTTTTCCTCTCCCACGGTTGCACCCAGATTTACACGAGCATTCGCCACATCAAAAAAGACTTTAAAGAATTCCAACCCCACTATTTAATCGCTGTTCCCCGACTGTGGGAATCTATTTACGAAGGCGTCCAGAAGCAGTTCCGCGAACAACCCGCAAACAAGCAGAAACTGGTTAAAAACCTGCTAAGCATGAGTCAGCGCTACATTGAAGCTCGCCGCACTTGGCAAAATTTGCGCTTACAACCCCAGCCTCCCTCCGTCCAAGAACGGCTATTAGCTGGAAGCCAAATGCTTGCCTTGGCTCCTATCCATGCGCTTGCCGAGAAATTAGTGTATAAACAAATACGAGAAGCCACCGGAGGCAAGTTAAAGTACGTCATCAGTGGCGGCGGCTCCCTCGCTATGCACCTGGAAAACTTCTTTGAAATTATTGGACTTGAGGTGCTGGTGGGCTATGGTCTTACAGAAACATCCCCCGTCTTAACGGCTCGTCATTCTTGGTGCAATTTGCGGGGTTCATCGGGGCGGTTCCTTCCAGGGACGGAAATTAAAATTGTTGACCCGGAAACCCGCAAACCCCTTCCTGTCGGGAGTCGCGGTCTGGTTTTAGCGCGGGGACCGCAAGTGATGCAGGGATATTATCAAAATCCCCAAGCTACTGCTAAGGCAATTGACTCTGAAGGTTGGTTTGATAGCGGCGACTTGGGTTGGCTAACAGAGGCAAATGACTTAGTGCTGACAGGTCGGGCGAAGGATACGATAGTTTTAACCAACGGCGAAAACATCGAACCCCAGCCGATTGAAGATGCCTGTCTGCGGAGTTCTTATATTGACCAAATTGTGCTGGTGGGTCAAGATGAGCGATCGCTTGGTGCTTTAATTGTCCCTAATCTGGAAGCTTTGCAAAAGTGGGCAGCAGACAACAATCTGCACTTGCGTCTCCCAGAGCCAACTTCCTCACCCAGCAATATCCCTACTGCATCCACGCCAGAAATTGACCTGAATAGTAAGATTGTTCAGGAATTATTCAAGAAAGAATTAAACCGGGAGGTGCAAAATCGCCCTGGTTATCGCCCAGATGACCGAATAGGTCTGTTCAAGCTAATTCTGGAGCCGTTTTCCATTGAAAATGGCATGATGACCCAGACGTTGAAAATCAAGAGACCTGTCGTAATGGAACGCTACCGCGATATGATCGACGGGATGTTTGCCTGATTTGGTCGGAAAGTTGGAAGAAAGTGTGAAGGATGAAGTGTAGTGTGAACTACGCACACCACCTTCATCCTTTAGCCCTCACCCTAAGCGCCTTTCCTACAAACCTTTACTCCTTTAATTTTCTCAAGCAAAACGGATATGGATGTTTCTCAATCACACCTGTTGCTGAAGCGACCCGTTACGATTAAGGCCGTTGTCACTCCTCGTTGGAAGGAGGAAGCACAGCAGCAACTCCAGTCACAAATTAACCAAATTGACTCTCAGTTACAACAGTTTGAAATGCAAGGACAGCGGGCAATCTCAGAAATCCAAAAGCAGAGTTTGCAACCTCCTGGCCCTCAAGTGATGCAACAAATTGACAATATCCAAATCCAGGTTAATCAAAAGAAAAGCGAACTGCTTGAGCAGAAAAATCAACTTCTGCAACAGTTGCAACAAGTGCAGCTGATAGAACTCAACGACGAAGTGAATCACGGTCAGATTGAAGGCTTCTTTAAAGTAGAGCCGGGAGATAATCTGATTCAAAAAATGCAGGTGGAAATTCTCTTGCGCGATGGAATTGTGGAAGAAATTCGCGGAGAAATTTAATGGGAATGGTTAATGGCGAATGGCTAATGGGTAATTCGGAGATTGCCAGAAAGCCATTCGCCGATATTGGGGCATCTACTGACAATTTTGAGTTGACCAATCTTGATGACCACGCCCCACATGACACTTGACTTGGGAACCAGCCCATGCTAATTTCCATTCCTTGGCTGTTTGAGCTGATGGGGAGGTCGGCACCAATTCAACGCGATGCCTGATACCACCGACAGAATCATCTGCAACGCCGGTTTGGGTAATCGTTACAACCGCCAGATTGGGTTGCGGATACTCAAGTGTAACTTCCCGCGTCCCCCCCTCGGATTCAGTTTGACCAAAGGTAGCAATTGCGATCGCTTTGGGGTCAGTTCCCTTCAAAGAGTTAGCAGACTTAATCTCTTGTAGCGGTATAGGTTTATACTTAGTTCGCTCGGTCTCTGCCACAGGTGCATTCTGGCTCACCTGTCGGGGGGATTGCTCAACACTCGGACTGCTGGCAGACGTGGGAGTTGATTGAGTGCTGTCGCCGACGCTGCAAGCACTCAAGCCCAGTGCCATACCTACTAACACCACGAGGGATTTAAACTTGCCAGACATCGTTATAATAAAGGGTTTGAATCAGTTTTCTCTATCCAATTCTATCCAGCAGCACCAGCGTCCGGAGAATTCGGCGTTGAACGGTGGTGAAGGATACAAACTCAACAGAGTGTTGTAGAGTCGGATAGTTGTAATGCCATCGGTCAAGATACAATTCAATCTGGCTTTAATCTTGTTTATATAGACTGTCGCAGAAGACACCCCATGATTCACGAAGTTTTCATGCCCGCCCTTAGTTCCACCATGACCGAAGGCAAAATTGTCTCCTGGGTCAAATCTCCAGGCGACAAAGTGGAAAAAGGCGAAACCGTGGTGGTTGTCGAGTCGGACAAAGCTGATATGGATGTGGAGTCCTTCTACGAAGGATATCTAGCCACCATTATCGTACCTGCCGGTGAAGCAGCTCCGGTAGGGGCGGCGATCGCGCTCGTCGCAGAAACCGAAGCCGAAATCGAAACAGCCAAGCAACAGGCTCCTGGTTCCGCCCCCGCAACGCAATCGGTAAACGAATCCGCTCCCGCCCCACAACCCACAGCAGCCCCAGCCCCCGTCGAAACGACACCAGCCGCCGCCCGTCGCAATGGACGCAGCGTTGTCTCCCCACGCGCCCGTAAGTTAGCCAAAGAGCTGGGCGTCGATTTGAGTAGCCTGCAAGGCAGTGGCCCCCACGGTCGGATTGTCGCAGAAGATGTGGAAGCATTGGCGAATCAGGGTAAACAACCCGTCGGTACAACTGCCACACCGGGAATGACGCCCGTGGCTCCCCCGCCACCCACACCCGTCGCACCACAGCCAGCCGCACCCGCCGCCGTTAAACCTGCCGCCGCCGCCACCGTACCCACCGTTGCCGTTCCCGGTAGCGTCGTCCCCCTCAACACGCTGCAAAACGCCGTGGTGCGGAATATGATGGCAAGCCTGCAAGTGCCTACCTTCCACGTCGGTTACACCATCACGACGGATAATCTAGATAAGCTCTACAAGCAGATTAAATCCAAGGGTGTCACCATGACCGCGCTACTCGCCAAAGCAGTAGCCGTAACCTTGCAAAAACATCCCTTGGTGAATGCCAGCTTCTCAGACCAGGCAATTCAGTATCACAGTGCCATTAACGTTGCCGTAGCCGTGGCAATGGATGGCGGTGGCTTAATTACGCCAGTTCTGCAAAATGCCGACCAGCAGGATATTTACTCCCTATCTCGCACCTGGAAAGATTTAGTCGAACGCTCCAGAACCAAGCAGCTGCAACCCGCAGAATACAGTTCTGGCACCTTTACCCTCTCGAATTTGGGGATGTATGGAGTAGACCGATTTGATGCCATCTTGCCGCCGGGAACAGGTGCTATCTTGGCAATTGGCGCGTCGCGTCCTCAAGTCGTCGCCACGGAAGACGGCTTGATGGGAGTGCGCCGACAAATGCAGGTAAATATTACCGCCGACCACCGCATTATCTACGGTGCCGATGCCGCTGCTTTCCTACAGGATTTGGCAAAATTGATTGAAACCAATGTCCAATCTCTGACTCTTTGATGGGTAATGGGTAATTGGAGATGGCTTTTCCCCAATTACCCATGACCTATTACCGAATTTCAAGCCAATAATTCATCGACTGCCACGCTGAAACCTTGCAGGACGGTCTGAGTGCTAACAACCTCGCCAGAAACAAACACAAGTCGCTGATTTTTAGTAACTACAATAATCCAACGATTATCAGGAAAAACTAGCCAAACTTCCTCGCCACCAGATTGTAAATATTCTTGAGATTTAGCAATTACATCTTCAGCAATATCCGTAGGGGAAACAATTTCAGCAATTAGTGGGAAACTCTGGGGAAGTACGGCAGGTTCGCCAAATTGGTTAAGTAATTCTGCTGTCAGATAAGCAACATCCGGATAGCGTCCCTGCTTATTAGTACGACAGGGAACTTCTGTATAAACTTCTCCTCCTTGTCCGCTGGAGTTTTTGTAACTTCTCCAGTAAAAGTACACATTTCCCTGAATCCGGCTATGCTTGAGTGTCACTCCGTTTTTCTTCACCAATTCTCCATCCACCCACTCTGTATTATCAGGGGGATTGAGCATCCAATCTTCTAGTGAGTATTCCTTTGAGATAACTGTAGAAGTTATCATTGCTATCTACTCGCTTTTACAACACTTGCCTTTATTATTACTTAGCTGTTTCTTTTCCCACTCTAGGCAACCAAAAAATTGCGTAGGACGAAGTTTGGAGCTTTCGAGATCGCATTCCCCACATTACAGTGCGATCGCTTCGCCTTGGACTCCGTCCTACGCTTCTGATGTCACAGAGCGATCGCCTAAGTTAGGCTGGTGTAGTCTCAACCCCCAGCTGTTGATTTTTCGCTGGAAACAAGAATGCAAACCTCCCCTCCTGCTTCATCCGCTTGGCAACGGCTGAAAAATCGTGAAATTAACTGTGAAGAAGCGCTAAAACTCCTGGTAGACGAGCTAGGAACGGTTCACCTGGCTCTGTTAGATCGGGAAGTCAGTTACCGATTTTTTCGGGAATTTCCAGATCGAAAGTTTTTGCCTCCGGTGGTTCCGCTACTGTTGTGGCGAAACTGTTACTACCTGGGAAGTCCGAAGGCTCTTTCTCTAGATGCAATTAGAGAACTGAGCGATCGCACTTTCACCGACATTAAAATTATCCCCATTGCGGACAAGAGTTATCGCACCTGGTATCACACCCAAAACCTAGATCCCAAACGCATTTCCTCGACTCCCTTAGTGAATCCCCTCACGGGCGAGCAAGAGCAAGAAAACATCAGTGAAACGACTGAGCTATACCTCTCCAAAGCAGTTGACCAGATTGGACGGCTCAAAACCCTGATTTCGGGGGCATTGCGGAACCGCGCCAGCGATATCCACATGGAACCCGCGCCAGAAGGCTTAAGAGTCCGCTATCGCATTGATGGCGTCTTGCGGGACATTACCACTCTGCCAGTCGATGTGAGCCGCAAGGTCATCGTCGCCCTCAAAGTCATGTCTGAAATCGACATCGCCGAAAGCCGCCGCCCTCAAGATGGACGGATTGGGGAGAAATATGCTTCCGGCGAAGAATTAGAACTGGGAATGGATATGCGCGTCAGTACTCTTCCCTGCGTGGGTGGGGAAAAAGCGGTGATTCGCTTACTACCGCGCAAAAACCCCTTTTCTAAAATCCAAAACCTGGGATTCACTCCTACAACTCTGGAAACGTACAAAAACTGGTTGGAACAGCCCCAAGGGATGATTATCCTCACCGGCCCTACAGGGAGCGGTAAAACCAGTACACTATACACCAGTCTGCAATCCGTCGCCAGGGAACACGTCAATGTCGTGACGGTAGAAGACCCTGTAGAGTACATTTTGCCCCGCATCACCCAAACCCAAGTAAATGAAACGGCGGGGATGACCTTTGCGGCGGGCTTAAGAGCAATTTTGCGCCAAGACCCGGATATCATTATGGTGGGAGAAATCCGCGACCACGAAACCGCAGAAACCGCAGTTCGGGCGGCGCTAACGGGTCACTTAGTTTTTACCACGCTGCACACGAACGATGCTCCTGGTGCGATTCCCCGGATCAAAGATATTGGCCCAGATCCCGGCTTAATTAGTGATGCTCTCTTGGGAATTGTGGCTCAGCGCTTGGTACGCCGAGTCTGTCCTCACTGTGCGGCACCCTATAAGCCAACGGAGAAGGATTTGCAGGTACTGATTTTGGACCCAACGCAGGCAAATTCAACGATTTGGCGCAAGGGTAAGGGCTGCGCCAAGTGTTTCAATTCTGGTTATCTGGGGCGAGAGGCAATTGTTGAGTTGTTGGATATTGATGATACGGTGCGCGAAATTATCTACGATGGCACGATGACGCAGCTGCATCGCTACCTACGGGAAATCAACTTTTTCTCTTTTGGTATGGCAGCCGCAGAAAAGGTAACAAAGGGGATCACAACGGTTGAGGAAGTGTTGCGCGTGCTACCCCGCAGTGCCTTCTCGCGCCGCAAGTCTCTGGCTGTACGCACGGAACAGTTTACGCCGTTGGGTGTGGGATAGCGATCGCGCGTTGCGCCGACCTGTCGGGCAAGCGCTAGGGTGCGAAGAAAGCCCACTCTACATAACACAGAGGTCGATCTTACGGTAGTGGCAGATGACCGTACAAGAGTCTGAGGGAGGGGAAGAAGAGCGAAACTGGAGACAGGACAAGCCACTTACCAATGATGAGATCGCAAAACTAAAGGAAGGAGGCATAGACATCCATGAACTCAAAGGTGGGCGTAATGCCTCCAAAAAAGACCTTTATAAGGACAGGGATGGCAACATTTATATCAAGCCTAAAGGCGGTCAAGCGCTAGGTGAGCCTACAGGTCTTAACATCAATGATTTTTAGTAACTTTTACTTGGTGAATTTGAATGGAATATGAGATTTCAGCAGCTTTCACATTGACTGGATTTGACTTTAATCCGGAAGAAATTACTGCTAAAGTAGGCATAATTCCCACGAAAATTTGGAAAGTTGGTGACTTGATTCATCCCAAGGCTGGTATCCGCCGAAAGCGCAATGGTTGGAGCCTGGAGTCTAAACTAGAAAAGTCAGCTGAGCTTGAAGATCACATTAAATCTGTTCTAGAACAAATCCAACCTGGTTGGCTACCAATGGTTGAAATATCTAGTAGATACGAGGCAGAAATTGATTGCGTAGTTTATGTTCGCGGACAAGTACCAGCAATCCATTTTGATAAAGATATTGTGGAGCAAGCGGCTAAGCTGAATGCGGAAATTGATGTCGATCTATACGTTCTACCAGTAGACCCGCCTGCATTGTAAAAGTCAGTTACGTGAACTACCTACACTGACCTTGCGTTACAGTGTAGGCTTCCCAATTCATTGGGGATGGCCTCTATCTTCATGGATTTTTTACGTCCTGAAGACTTTGGTCTTACATCCCCTCCAAGGGCAGAAGAGCTAGTTCCTAACTCCAAAAGTCGCAATCCTTCATTTCTAATATTTATTGCAGCATTAATATCTCTATCATGTTGCTGTTGGCAGTGTGGACAGTCTACAAACCTAACACCCAATGAATCATAACCTTTTTGTAGCATTGGGATTGGTAGTAGAGCAGGGCTATTTCATTCTAGACAGAGAGGGTGAAATCCAGTAAGCTAAAGCTCAACGAATTTTTCTTATCGAGCTATGAGAACGCTTGCCATTGTGGAAGCCTTTTCCAGTTTGCCTGACGCACGAC
>NZ_JBYCCT010000046.1:0-9420 GCF_057473865.1 Coleofasciculus sp. H7-1 | reverse complement strand
CCATTTCTCAAAGCATGGAGGCATTGCGTCGGGTGTAGTTTCCTTCATGGGTATTTTTCAACGTGAACTTCTTATCTGGCATGGATCATAACTCATTTGGTTTTAATTCATTGTTTAAGTCCCGTTAAGATGCCTAGAATTGCATAAGGTAAGACGTGATTCCACACCGTTTGCCATTTGGTTGTGCCTAAGCCATAAGAAGCTTGTCGTAAAGAATCGGGAACAGCTCGGATTGCTTCTCTAGCAGTCACAATAATTACTGGTAAAGACAGCAAGGACAACGTTAGTGCCCCAGAAAGCAAAGCTGGCCCAAAATTCAAAAGATAATTGAAAACCCCTAATCCCAGTAGACCGTAGACAATTGAAGGGACTCCAGCTAGGTTGCTAATATTAATTTCAATAATATCAGTCCACCAAGCTTTCGGTGCATATTCTTCAAGATATAAAGCCGCTCCTACACCGATAGGTACGGAAATTAGCATTACTAATCCCCCTAGAAGAATGCTGCCAAAAATAGCAGGGCGTATGCCACCTCTATCGGGGAACCGGGAAGGAGTTTCAGTCAAAAAACCAGGTGTCAGCAGTCTGCCCAATCCATCCTTGAAGACATCGAAGACCAGAACGGCAAGCACTACCAAACCAATACTCAGACCAATCAAAAAGATAATTTCAAAGATTTTTCCTGTTGTTTCTCTCTTTTCTACATTTGCAGTAAACTCTTCGCGTGGTTCTTGGAACTTGTTTTGGGAAATCGAATTAGTCATGTTTATTACTCGTATTTTTCTTTATAGCGATTAGAAATCCAATGACTGACAATGTTTAAAGTTAGAGTCATCAAAAACAGAACAGCTCCCACAGCATATAAAGTGTTATAATTAACACTACCTCTGAGACTATCATCTCCTGAAATTTGAGCCATATAAGCTGTCATTGTTTCTACTGATTGAAAGGGATTAAGGCTGATTCTCGGCTCTTGCCCAGCAGCAATTAGTACAGTCATCGTTTCACCGACGGCTCTAGAAATGCCCAGAATAATGGAGGCAGCAATTCCAGAAAGGGCGGCAGGAAGCACAACTTTAAAGATAGTTTCCAGTTTGGTTACGCCTATTGCGTAAGCTCCTTCCCGCAACGAGCGAGGCACAGATTGTATGGCATCCAAGCTGATAGAGCCAACTGTAGGGCTGATCATTATTCCCATCATCAACCCAGCGCTTAAAGCGTTAAAAATTTCTAGGGGGAGAAATAACCGCAGAACTGGCGTCACAAATAAAAGCGCAAAGTAGCCATAGACAACGGTAGGTACTCCCGCCAGCAGTTCTACTGCTGGGCGTAAAATAGCTGCCGCCTTGGGTGAAGCATATTCCGCTAAATAGATAGCAGAACATAAACCCAGAGGAATGGCAACGAGCATGGCAATAGTCGTAGTAAGTATAGTGCCATTGATTAAAGGCCAAATTCCAAAATGTTTCTCTGCAAACAAAGGTGTCCACTTGGTATCAAGAAAGAACTCAGCGAAGGAAACTTTTTGGAAAAAGTCAAAAGTTACTCGGAAGATGATAAAAACAATTCCAAACGTAGTCAGGATGGAAATCAACGCGCAACAAAATAAAATCGCCTCGATAACTTTTTCCTGGATATCGTCAGAGGCTTTTTTTTCGAGCGATCGCCTGGATTCGCTATTAAATTGATTACTAAAATTTGTGTTTTGCATAAGGAAAATTTAGCTAAAAATGCTGTTAGTAATTGAGTAATCTTGTTTAAGCTTTGTTGTAGATTTTCTGTTCATCTTAAAGAAGATTTGCGATCGGTTCGCCAGGTTTGGCATCTTTGAATTTAGAACCTGTTTCCCCAGAGGCAAGTTTTTGTTTTATCTTGTGGTAAGCCTCGTCGGGTAGCGCCACATAACCAACTTGATCGACCCATTTCCACGAATTCTCTAGATAGAACTCAGCAAACTCTCTTACCGAAGGTTTGTTATCTAGGGCAGTCTTGCTGACATAGATAAAGAGGGGACGAGATAAAGGTAGATAAATGTTTCTAACAACATTGTCTAGCGGAACTGGCTTTTCACACTTTCCTTTTGGACTTTCCACACCAACCAAGTTCAGCTTGTCTTGGTTTTCCATATAGTAAGATATCCCCACATACCCTATAGCATTTGTGTCGCCCGCAATTCCTTGGACAAGAACGTTTTGATTGTGACTAGGAGTGTAGTCTGTGCGGCTATTTTTGGCTTTGCCAGTAACAGCTTGTGTGAAATAATCAAATGTTCCAGTATCAGAAGCAGGGGCATAAAGCTTTAACCTCTGATCGGGAAACTTTGGATTAATTTGATTCCAGTTGGTTATTTTGCGGTCTGATTTGGAGTTCCAAATTTTGTTAAGTTCCTCGATTGTCAAACATTTAGCAAAGTTATTTTTACGATTGACAATCACGGCAATTCCGTCTAATGCAACAGGCAGTTCTACAAAATCAATGCCCTTCTTTTTACATCTTTCGATTTCTTCATCCTTAATGGAACGAGAAGCGCCAACGATATCAATTTCTCCAGCAAAAAACTTACTCATCCCTCCGCCAGTACCGCTTGAAGCCACACTAACCTGAGCATCAGGTTTAACTTTTTGAAATTCTTCAGCTACTGATTGATGGATAGGAAAGCCTACCGCTCCACCATCAATACTCACCTGCGTCTTTCTTTCCTCTTCTTTACTACAAGAGGTTATCCCGAAGATGAGAACTATCAGAGATGTTAGTAAAACCCGATAATTTAACATGATTACGAAAGAGCATTGTAATTAAATTTACTCAGGTACAAAGAGATGCATAGGATTGAGAGGATCTGTAAAGAATAAATAGATAACCTCCATCTGTCACGAACTGTCACGAACGTCAAAGCAAGGCTGAAGAGGAGTAACCAGCGGAGCGGTGAGATGGTTCATAGGTATCCTTATCAATATCTCAACGAGACGAAAAGTAATACCCGATTGAGAATCACACCCTCATCAACCCAACTAAAGAGAAGGTAAACCCGATTTCCATCTGTTGCCTGGATTGTGCGCCTGGGGCGGGTGGAAGATGCGAAGGCGCACGATAACAACATCAGTGATTCTCCAGCTAAGTTGTTACTTGTAGCGGTTTGCAGCTTTCATTTAATACGCTCGGATGTTCATGATGCATTTTTGATTGGTATGTAACGATGAATTCTGAATCCAGACAGTTGGGCTTTACTTTAGTTGGATGTTGGTGTAAACTCCGGTTTCCCGGTAGGATTACTGTACTCTCAATACCTATCAATATATTTATACAGAAAATTTTTTCTGAATATCACTCTTTGGATATATATTCCCGTATTCCGACCAAATTGGCGTAGATTGTTTAAATAAACGACTAATCTCTCAGGAGCTAGTGTCCAATCTATAGCTGAGCTTGTTTGATTGAACAAGTGATACAGCTGATGCTCATAACCATCTACAGGGGATACAAACAGAGAATCCGCTGAGCATCTGTTGAATTCTATCGGTGCATGAAGATTCAGTAGCCATAGATCCAACGGTCGAGACAACTGATTCAAATTTTGTGGCGTTGCAAAGCATCTGTCGAAGTTGTGGGGTCTTGTTCTTGATAGGCTAAGAGAAACTGAGGCTTCATCGGTGAATTCTGACGTTTGATCTGGGCTAAAAGTAGCGTGGCTGTTACCATCCGCCACGCACAGCTTGAAATGCTTACTATGTAATCATCCTAGGGAAAATTATTGATTTTGACTCCGAAAAGAAGTTTTGATAGGCTTTCATCGGATGGCGATCGCTGTCCTAATAAAACTATTAGATTTTTGTAGCCTGAAAACCTTGTGGTTAGGTTACTAAACGTTGTTCTAATTAAAGTTACGCGATGTGCAACTAAGCTCATCAGTCAGAAAAGTCTCACAATCAGATGCAAGAATCCCGTAGCTGTCTTCTAGGGGTAGTGTCAGTTTCACCAACCGAACCGTAGGAAATATCGCAGCGATCGCTCTTAAAAGTCCTACGAATGAAGTTATTACTGCTCTGAATCTTGATTCGATGCAGCGTCTTTTTCCGGTGTTTTCGTCCGATTGTCATCGTAAAGACGAATCAAGGGAGACTTCTTGAGTTTCTTCACTCCACTGAGAACCACCAATGCAAATAGCGTTCCAATCAGACTCATTCGCCATAATCCACAGCCAGCGGCGGCTCCCAATCCAGCCGCCAACCAAATAGTTGCGGCGGAAGTTAGCCCCTTGACTTCGGCTTTTCTAAGTTTTTGATGAGATTGTTGCAGAATCATTCCCGCACCCAGGAACCCAACTCCCGTAGCAACGCCTTGGATGGTGCGACTCAGAGCATTGGAAGAAGAAAAGGTATTGTCACCATCCACCTGCAAAGGAATCATTACAAATGCGGCAGCGCCTAAGCTAACTATCATAAAAGTTCTCAAGCCAGCAGGTCTACCAGGCTGCTGGCGGTTCATGCCAATCGCGCCGCCAACCAGTAGTGCAGTGGTAAGCCTAAAGGTTACACTCTGCCAATCACTTGGGCTGAAAAACATCGAACTCATTGCTGGAACTCCCAGAAGAACTAGAATACTTATCCCTCAGTCCCCCAATGTACTGATTAAAAACTGGGCTAGGGTAGTCCAGTTACTTGTGACTGGCTAGGCGATATCTTTGCTATATCACAGTAACTACGGTAATTCGCTCGGTTTACTGTGGTTTAAAAATTAGTTTAGGTTAAGAATAGGTTAAAAGCAACCATAAAACTAAACTGGCGATCGCTATCTCTGTTTGCAGATAATGTAGGGGCACCTCTTGTGGGTGCCCTGCGTAGAGCGATGTCACCCACAAGAGGTTCCATGAATATTTTTACAGCGCGATCGCATTTAGTTTGCGATCGCGTCTTGACATCAAAATATAGGCACTAATACAGCGATCCAACTACTCCAACAGTTGATTTAAACCAGAATTGGAGAATCCTGAATTTCCGGTTCTCGAAATAACGGTGTACTCAAATAACGTTCGCCAAAACTGGGTTGTACCATGACAATCAAACGACCTGCATTCTCTTCACGTCTAGCAATCCGAATTGCAGCACCTAAAACCGCTCCGGAAGAGATACCCGACAACAACCCTTCTTCTCGACCCAAGCGGCGACCATAATAAATCGCCTCCTCATCCATGACAGTAATTACTTCATCAATCAGCTCTGTTCGGAGAACTTCTGGGATGAATCCAGCACCAATTCCTTGAATTTTATGCGCTCCCGCCTGACCTCCAGAGAGAACTGGACTGCTAACTGGTTCTACAGCGATCGCTTTAAAACTCGGTTTTCGTGCCTTGATTACCTCACCAACTCCAGTCAGCGTGCCACCCGTGCCAATCCCCGCAACTAAGAAATCTACTTCACCGTCAGTATCAGCCCAAATTTCCTCGGCTGTCGTTTCCCGATGGATTTGGGGATTGGCTGGGTTGCGAAATTGCGGTACAAAAGCATTGGGAGTTGTCGCCGCAATTTGTTCGGAAGGGAGCGATCGCTCCCTTCATGCCTTCAGCTCCAGAAGTCAGTTCCAGTTTGGCACCATAAGCTTTCAGCATCGCCTGCCGTTTTTGGCTCATCGTCTGTGGGATCGTCAAAATCAAGGCGTAGCCTTTCGCCGCCGCTACCATCGCCAGCGCAATGCCAGTGTTGCCAAAAGTGGGTTCAACGATAATCGTTTTTCCCGGCTGAATTAGACCAGCCTCCTCAGCAGCTTGAATCATACTGACGCCAATGCGGTCTTTAACTGAAGCTGTTGGGTTCATCCCCTCCAACTTCACAACAATTCGCGCTACAAAGCCTTCCGACTTTTGACCGTATTCACTTTTTAGAGGAAGAAATGGAATCGTTAAAAGCTCAAAAAATTGTACCTGTTGCTATGCACTCTAGCCTTCAGAAGGCTATCTTTTCAAACGCTTCTAATCGGCTAATTTCAGAGTTCCTCGACGGGGCAGGAATTTAGATAATTTAAAACTCCAACCCTGACCGCTAGTAAAAAGAGGTGGGGTTCTTCCAGAATTACTGAACCAACGCTTTAATTTACAATGCACTCAGGTTTTCTCGAAGCGATCGCTCTTGTCTTTTAACTGCTGCTAAAAGTTCGGCATTCTGGAGGATGACTCCAGCTTGATTATTAAAGATTTGCATATATTTTTGATCGCTGTCATCAAAACTAGCCCTGAAATATTCCGGAGCTTCCTCTTGTAAAAACGCTAATTGATCGAGTCTTTCATATTCTGGAAAGTCTCCTTGCTTCCTTTTATTCACTAATTGAGTCACCCCAATCAAATCACCATCGGGACTAAAAACTGGCATACATAGTAAGCTACAAGTGCGATAACCCGTCTGAAGATCGGTTTTTTTTGCTGTCTCCGAATCTGGGCGAGAATATAAATCGAAAGGAATATTCAAAGGCTCTCCTGATTCGGCAACTTTGCCAGCATAACCTTGTCCTACTTTCACCCGCAATTCTTTTACAGAACCATCGTCAAAGGGAATCTGCGTCCACAATTCACCAGCTTTTTGATCTAAAATCCACAAAGTACTGCGGTCGGCGTTCATTAGTTTCTTGGCTGCTTCCATCACCCGCTTGAGAATTTCTTCAAGATCCAAACTGCTTTGATTCACTGAACGAGCTGCTGCCATTAGTGCGGCTGCCACTCGTTGCCCCCTAGCTGTTTTATGATAAGAGCGGAAGCTTTCTAAAATCATTTGAATCATCGGGGCATTTTCCGCAAATCGTTCTTCATCGGCTTTCGTAAAGCCCTGTTGATCGATTCTTTCTGCTAAAGATGCAGTCCGGTCGCCAAATCGCTTTAATTTGTTGAGTAACTGAATAACTGCGACTAAATTTCCCTGCTCATTTAAGAGTGGCAACGCCAACATTGTATAAGTGCGATAGCCATTTTTTTTGTCTTGCTCTTTTGCTGCACCAGAGCGAGGATCTTCATAAAAATCAAAGGGAATAGTAATAACTTCTTTGCGGGCTGCCACTTCGCCCACAATTCCTTTATTAGCAGGTATCCGAATTTCTAAAGAACCCTCTCCATCTGCTTCGGCGATAATTGACCAAAATTCATTTTTGTCTTGATCTAATAGAAATATACTCGTGCGGTCGGCACTCAAAGATTTGCCCATTTTTAGAGTAATCGAACGCAAGGTGCTATCCAAAATATCATCAAAACCCTGGTTATCCATGACACTATTGAGCATCGCCAGAGTTTGACTTACCACATTTTTTTGCTGAGATTCTGCCTCTTGTTTGACGCTGGCAAATTTCTGGGCGTTTTGCAGAGCAACCCCCGCTTGAGAGTTAAAAATCTGCATATATTTTTCACTATTTCCATCAAAACTAGCCTTGAAGCATTCGGGGGCTTCGGGCCAATTATCTGGGTTATATTCTGGAAACACACCCGGTTTCTTTTTATTCACTAATTGGGTGACACCCAGTAATTCGCCATCCGGACTGAAAACGGGCATACAAAGTAAACTACAAGTGCGATAACCCGTCTTTTGATCCGTTTTCTTAGCTGTCTCCGAATCAGGGTGATCGTACAGATCGAAGGGAATATTTAAAGTTTCTCCCGATGCAGCAACTTTGCCAGCAAAACCTTGCCCTACTTTGACTCGCAATTCTCGAACAGAACCGTCCTCAAAAGGAATTTTTGTCCATAGTTCATTTGCCTCTCGATCTATTAGCCAAAGCGTGCTGCGATCGGCATTCATCAGTTTTTTTGCCGCATCCATGACTCGACCCAGGACTTCTTCAGAATCGAGGCTGCTTTGCGAGAGCGATCGCGTTGCTTCTGTGAGTGCTTCTGAGGCTTGTAGTCTTTGGGTTAATTTGTAACAATACTGGCATCTTTCCAGAATTCGTCGAATTGCCGGAGCATAGTCAGCAAACTGTTTTTGATCGGCTTCTGTGAAGCCGTATTTATCAATTCTTTCTGAATAGCGAGCTTGCGGATTATTCGGCTGCTTTAACTTATTCAGTAATTGGACAACGGCAACTAAATCTCCCTGCTCGTTTAATAATGGTAAAATTAACTCGTTGTAGGTGCGATATCCCTTATTTTTGTCTGGTTCGTCCGCTTCCAAATCAGCGGGATCGTCGCAAAAACTAAAGGGAGTACTGACAAATTTTTTGAAATAAGTTAAACGTCCTTTTGTTTCTTTATTCGACAAAATTTGAAGTTCGGGATGATTTCCGTCTTCATGCCTAGCGATAATTGACCAAAGTTCACTTTTTTCTTCATCTATAAAGAAAATTGTCGTGCGATCTACACTCAGTAGTTCGCCCATTTTTAAAGTAATAGAACCTAATATTTCTGAAAGAATATCATCAAATGTTTTGCCTTCCATCACGCTAAGCATCGATAGAAGTTTTTGTTCTTGGGTGGCAACAACTTGCATGAAGTCGGCGTGCATATCCGCTAATGCTTTGTTCACCCACCTTTCGTTAAATACAGAGGCATAAATGCGGTTACAAACCTTTAATTTCCCTTGCTGCTTGACAATTGCTCCTGACAGTAGCAATTCGATTTGTTCTGGACTTTCGTCAAATGCTAATTCATCTCGTTGCAAAATTAACTGATAGAGATCCAGTAGCGCACGGCTTCGCTGTCCAATTCGGAGAAGGCGATCGCGTATCGTCTTTAGATGCGGTGGTTCATCCATCGCTTCCCAACTTTCGATGATGCGGGATCGCACTAATTTCTCAACCCACTCTGGGATTTGGGTAATTGGTAATAAGTTTTGCTCTGCTTGTTGAAGGACTAATTTGCAAAGTTTTTGGGTAAGAAACGGCTGTCCTCCCGTCCAATCTAATACCTCTTTTAGCACTTCTTGAGGATTGCTAATTTTCCCTGCTAAACCCCCCGCTAAAAGCTGCGCTTCGTGTAATTGAAAACCATATAATTCAATCGCACGACCAATATTAAAAGGAGTACGATTTTTGTCTTGCATCAAATCAGAGGGACTTGCAACTCCCAGCAAGGCAAAAGTCAGACGTTCGTATTCATTGCAGGCGCGGATAAAAGCAAAAAAGTCATCAGTCTTAAAATTTAAGCTGAGGACGCTATCAATTTCGTCGATAAAAATAACAATTTTGTGGCTGACTGATGTTAGCAGCACTTGTTCGATAAATTCACTTAAGCGCTGCACTGGAGGTAAAAAAGCGCGATCGCGCAACCAACTTTGTAAGTTAATCTTGTCTGAAAGCTGGAAACTCGTCACTAAACGCCTTATCCAGGGCTATTTCATTCTAAAGATTGACTTCAAGTGGTTCAAGCTGAACCCACAACGACGCTGAGCTTGAGCCATGTTGTCAAAGCCTAAATCACGATACAGGTTGAGAGCTAGATTGCGGGCGACT
>NZ_JBYCCT010000045.1:0-9332 GCF_057473865.1 Coleofasciculus sp. H7-1 | reverse complement strand
GCGACCTCCGTGCTCTTCCCTCTTTCCCTGCTCGACGCTCTTCCGATCTTGGCGGGTGTAATGGCTGGCGGGTGTACTGGCTGGCGGATGTACTGGCTGGCGGATGTACTGGCTGGCGGGTGTACTGGCTGGCGGATATCCGGTTGATGCCAGATGCAACTCCAAGAAATCAACCCAACCTCTCCACCAGCAAACATCCCCTGGAAATTGCACATCGCATATAACAGAAGTAATCCTTTCAATCTCCACCGAGGGAAACTCGTCATGATTCAAGCTACCTCTACAACAATGACTCTAGAGGAGTTTCTTGACTGGTATCCAGACGGCTACGGTCGCTTTGAACTACATAATGGAGTCGCTGTCGAAATGCAACCAACTGGAAGCCATTCACAGGTAGCGGGAGAACTTGCCATCGACTTAGCAATCAAAATTCATCGCTTACAACTTCCCTACTTCATTCCTCGACAATGTATCGTCACTATCGATTCCGACAACTCAGGCTATATCCCGGATGTCATCGTTCTCCATGAAAATGCCCTAGACTCCGAACCGATGTGGAAGAAACGTTCCACAATTACCAAGGGCGAAACAATACGCCTCATTATTGAAGTAGTCAGCACCAACTGGCAAGACGACTATTTAACTAAACTAGCGGAATACGAAAAGCTTGGAATTCCCGAATACTGGATTGTAGACTATCTCGGTTTGGGAGGTAGGCGCTACATTGGCAAACCGAAGCAACCCACAATTTCGGTTTATCAACTCGTTGATGGCGAGTATATCTTTAATCAGTTTAGAGAGAATGACCGTATTGAATCGCCCAAATTCCCAGAGTTGAATTTGACAGCCGCACAGATTTTTAAAGTAGGGCAATGATGAGGAGTTATGACTGAGATAGTGGCTAAACCCATCGACAAAGACAACACGCAGAGAAAATCGCCTTTTCTGTTGCATCTGGTATCGCTTCCAGTTAAAAAACCTAACCCCCCAGCCCCCTTCCCTTGCAGGGAAGGGGGAGCATTACTCCCCTCTCCTACCCCCCTTTTTAAGGGGGGCAAGGAGGGATCGAGAGGGGTTGGGGGAGAGGTTTTAGGCTTAGCGCTATTTATCGGCATTCTCTTATTATCAGAGTCCGTCGCTGCCACACCTGTACGATTCTCCCCCCTTGCCTCCCTTTTGAAGGGGGGTGCCGTAGGCAGGGGGATGGTGGGCTGGGGGGGACTCGAAACCTTGCCCAACAGCCAGCCGCCACCTCCCAAGACCCAACCCGCGCCGCAGCCGAACGAGCTTTCCTGGAAGGACTACAACTATATCGACAAGGAACAGCAGAATCTCTACGACAGGCAATTGCCAAATGGGAAGAGGCACTCCCCCTTTATAGAGCAGTCGGCGACAAAAAAGGGGAAGCTGTTACCCTCAATAACATCGGTGGAGTCTACTCCGCCTTAGGAGAAAAGCAAAAAGCCCTCTTGTTCTATAACCAATCCTTGCCCCTTGAGACGGGCGACTGGGGACAAAGCTGGGGAAGCTGTTACCCTCAATAACATCGGTGGAGTCTACTCCGCTTTAGGAGAAAAGCAAAAAGCCCTGGAATTTTACAATCAATCCTTGCCCTTGAGACGGGCGACTGGGGACAAAGCTGGGGAAGCTGTTACCCTCAATAACATCGGTGGAGTCTACTCCGCTTTAGGAGAAAAGCAAAAAGCCCTGGAATTTTACAATCAATCCTTGCCCTTGAGTCGGGCAACTGGGGACAAAGCTGGGGAAGCTGTTACCCTCTACAATTTCGCCTACCTGGAACGTAACCGAGGCAATCTTAACGAAGCTCTCACTCAGATGAAAGCAGCAATCAAAATCATTGAAGACCTCCGCACCAACGTAGCAAGCCAGCAACTCCGCGCCTCATACTTCGCCACTGTGCAGGATTATTACCAGTTCTACATCGACCTGCTAATGCAGTTGCACCTCACTAACCCCGACAAAGGATACGACGCTCTAGCACTGCAAGCTAGCGAACGCGCCAAGGCACGCAATCTCCTAGAACTCCTCACCGAAGCTAACGTTAACATTCGCTCTCGTGAAAACCCCGAATTAATCAAACAAGAGCGCACCTTACAACAGCAACTCAACGCCGCAGAACAAAGCCGGGTAAAACTCCTCGAAGGTTCCTACACAAACAAGCAGTTAGCCGAGATTAAAATACAAATTGAATCCTTCCTCAGCGAACTGGATGGAGTCCAAGCCGAAATCCGCCAGAAAAACCCCGCCTACGCAGCAATATCTCAACCCGCAGCCTTCACCCTCAATCTGCAACAAATTCAACAACAGGTACTCGACGACAATACCCTGTTGTTGGAATATTATTTAGGCGAAGAACGCAGCTATCTCTGGGCTGTCACCAAGACAAGCATCACCAGCTACGAACTCCCCAAACGCGCCGACATCAAAGCCGCAGCCGAGGAATTCTACAATCAACTCACATCAGAAACAGGCAGCCTCGAATCTGGCATAAAGTTGAGCCAGATGCTACTCTCTCCCGTTGCAAATCAACTCGGTAACAAACGCTTACTCATCGTCAGCGACGGCGCACTGCAATCAATTCCCTTCGCCGCACTGCCGATACCTGAAAACAATCAGGTGTCGCTTCTCCCCCAACCCCGCCCGGAAATCAATTTCCGAGCTAATAGCGAAAGTCCGTTAAAACGGACTGACTCCAAATCTCTAGTCGGTTTCAACCGACTTGAGATATTAGCCAGGGATTTCAATCCTTGGCGAGTGTCGCTTCTCCCCCAACCCCGCCCGGAAATCAATTTCCGGGCTAATAGCGCAAGTCCGTTAAAACGGACTAACTTTAAATCTCAAGTCGGTTTCAACCGACTTCAGCTTAAGCTGTGGGATTTCAATCCTTGGCGGGTGTCGCTTCTCCCCCAACCCCGCCCGGAAATCAATTTCCGGGCTAATAGCGCAAGTCCGTTAAAACGGACTAACTCGAAATCTCCAGTCGGTTTCAACCGACTTGAGATATTAGCCAGGGATTGAAATCCCTGGCGGGTGGTGGGTACGCAACAGGTGTCGGTTCTCCCTCAACCCCGCCCGGAAATCAATTTCCGGGCTAATAGCGAAAGTCCGTTAAAACGGACTAACTCGAAATCTCCAGTCGGTTTCAACCGACTTGAGATATTAGCCAGGGATTTCAATCCCTGGCGGGTGGTGGGTACGCAACAGCGGGTAACTCCCCTCCTCGTACAAAACGAAATCGTCTCTCTCCCCTCCGCCTCAACCATCAGCGTAATCCGCAACCAATTCAAAGGACGCGCCCCCGCCGCCAAAACAGTCGCCGTCTTAGCAGATCCCATCTTCACCACCGATGACCAGCGGTTGACATCCCAACCCCAGCCCAGCAACACTACAATTGCCACCGACGCGAAACGCTCTGCCGCAGAAGCCTGTCGCACCTCCGATCTCGAACGCCTTGAGTACAGCAGTAAAGAAGCCGAAGAAATTCTCACTCTTGTACCCGCTGCTCAACAACTCAAAGCCTTGGGTTTTAATGCTTCTCGCGCCACCGCCACCAGTCCCGATTTAGCTCAGTATCGCATGGTGCATTTCGCCACTCACGGCTGCATCAACGAAGAACATCCAGAATTATCCGGCTTGGTGCTATCGCTTTTTGATGAAAAAGGCAATCCCACCGATGGCTTCCTGCGTCTCCACGACATCTACAACCTCAATCTCCCCGCCGAACTCGTTGTCCTCAGCGCTTGCCAAACCGGACTCGGTAAAGATGTCAAAGGAGAAGGACTCGTTGGGTTGACACGCGGCTTTATGTATGCTGGCGCAAAGCGAGTGGCGGTAAGTTTGTGGCGCGTTAACGATACGGCAACTTCAAAGCTGATGGAGAAATACTACCAACAGATGCTAGACAAAGGACTAAATCCCGTAGCGGCGCTGAGAGCAGCACAACTGGAAATGTGGCAAACTGAGCAATGGAAAGCTCCCTATTACTGGGCGGCTTTTGTGGTGCAAGGCGAATGGAGATAAGAAAATATTGCGCGATCGCACATAAACTGGGTTGATTGAGGAAAGAATAACAAAAGCGCGATCGCATTTGTTATTCTCAATCCAGTTGACTCCAAGAGCGCGTTAAATTAGCTTAAAGAGCATTACTGAGCAATAAACTGACCGGCTACACTCTCGCAGTAGCCCAGCATTACAGAGGCGGATATGCCAAGAACGCAAAAAAACGATAATTTCATTGACAAAAGCTTCACGGTAATGGCGGATATAATCCTGAAAATCCTGCCTGCCAACAAGAAAGCAAAAGAAGCCTTCATCTACTACCGCGATGGTATGTCAGCGCAGGCAGATGGTGAATACGCCGAAGCTCTAGACAATTACAGGGAAGCCCTAACGCTAGAGGAAGACACTTACGATCGCAGCTATATCCTCTACAATATGGGACTAATATATGCCAGCAATGGGGATCACGAGCAGGCTTTGGAATACTACCACCAATCGCTTGACTGTAATCCCCGCCTGCCTCAAGCGTTGAATAATATCGCCGTTATTTACCACTTCCAAGGGGAAAAGATCAAGGAAGATGGAGATCCAGAAGCCGCTGAAGCTTTGTTTGATAAAGCAGCAGAGTATTGGAAACAAGCGATTAGCATGGCTCCTAATAACTACATCGAAGCCCAAAATTGGCTCAAAACGACTGGGCGATCTACGATGGATATCTTCTTTTAGGTAACAGGTAATAGGTAATCAAGAAAAGAGAAAAAATTACCTACTACCTACTATCAAATTACCAATCACCAATTAGCCATTACTACTGTTATGATTGACCGCGAACAAGTTCGCAAAGTTGCCCATCTGGCTCGTCTAGAACTGACTCCAGAGGAAGAAGCCCAATTTACGACCCAACTAGGCAGTATTTTGGAGTATTTTGAACAACTGAGCGAACTAGATGTCAGTGATGTGCAGCCCACAACACGGGCAATTGATGTCAGCAATGTGACACGCCCTGATGAACTACAACCCTACTCTAACCGGGAAGCTATTCTCACAGGTGCCCCGGAGCAAGAGGGTGACTTTTTCAAAGTGCCGCAAATTCTTAGTGCTGAGTGAGGTACTCCCCATATTTTGCACCTAAGACCGATGAATTTCAGGTGATAACCTGAGCCAATGAGTGTAAGGGCAATTCTCCTGGGGTTGCCCTTAATACTCTCAAAGGAGAAAGTTATGAGTTTAGGTATTTTGGTTGATGGAAAGTGGGTTAGCGAACGAGAACAAGAAGACTCCCAAGGAAAATTCATTCGCCCATCAACAACCTTCCGCAACAAAATTACAGCCGATGGTTCTAGTGGCTTTAAGGCTGAACCGGGTCGCTATCATCTCTATATTTCCTGGGCTTGTCCTTGGGCGCACCGAACCGCAATTATGCGCCAATTGAAGGGATTAGAAGATGTCATCAGCCTCTCGGTTGTGGCACCCGAAATCAAGCAAAATAGTTGGGAATTCTCGGACGAACCAGGTTGTATTCCCGATACGGTAAATAGGAGTCGCTATCTCTGGGAAGTCTATCTCAAAGCGGATTCTAATTACAATGGGCGAGTGACTGTCCCAGTTCTTTGGGATAAAGAAACTGCGACGATTGTGAATAATGAATCCCGCGAGATCATTCGGATGTTTGATACAGAATTCGATGATTTCGCGAAGTCAGATATGAATTTTTATCCAACAGAATTGCCAGAAGCGGTTGATAAGACGATTGATGCGATTTACCAACCGATTAATAATGGCGTTTATCGGGCGGGATTTGCGACTAGCCAAGCAGCCTACGATGAAGCGGTGACGGAACTATTCGATGCTCTCGATCGTTGGGAAAAGGTGTTAGAGGAGCAACGCTATCTGTGTGGGGAAAGCATCACCGAGGCAGATTGGTGTATGTTTACCACTCTCTTGCGCTTCGATGCCGTTTACTATGTCCACTTCAAGTGCAACTTACGCCGGATTGTGGATTATCCCAATCTCTGGAATTACCTCAAAGACCTCTACCAAGTGCCGGGGGTGAAGGAAACCTGCAACCTCGATCACATCAAACGGCATTACTACAAAAGCCACCCGAAAGTTAATCCTACCGGAATTGTTCCTAAAGGGCCGTTAATTGATTTTGAGGAACCTCATAACCGCGAACAGTTAACACGCAAAGTAGCAAACGCGATCGCTGTCTAGTTCCTCATTTAAAAAGCAAGGTGGACACTACCCACTTTGCTTTTTATAATACTAGGGTGAAAACGCAAATGCTGTAAGCATCTGAGCTTAAGCATCACCTGATAATCCCGATTAAGGATTGAAAGAAGTCAGGGTAAGAAATGGCAGCTGCTTCGGCACGCCCAATCGTGGTAGTGCCTTCTGCATTAAGGGCGGCAATTGCTAAACTCATGGCAATCCGATGGTCGGTATGACTATCAACATCAGTACCGATGAGGGGAGTGCCACCAGTAATTTCTAACCCATCGGGTCTTTCTGTAACCTTGGCACCCATGCGGTTGAGCTGAGATGCCATAACGGCAATGCGATCGCTTTCTTTTACCCGCAACTCTGCTGCATCTCGAATTACAGTAGTTCCTTGGGCAAACACTGCCGCCACTGCCAAAATCGGAATTTCATCAATTAGTTGGGGAATTAATTCGCCAGCAATTTCACACGCCTTGAGGGCACTGGAACGTACCCGCAAATCTGCCACAGGTTCACCCGCGACAACCCGCTGATTTTCCATCTGAATGTCAGCGCCCATCCTCTCCAGAGCTTCCAGAATGCCGGTGCGGGTGGGATTGATCCCTACATTTTCAACACACAACTCCGAACCCGGTACAATCGCCCCAGCGACCAGCCAAAAGGCAGCTGAGCTGATATCCCCCGGCACAATCACTGGCTGCCCTTGTAGCTTGGCTGAGCCAGTAATGGTGACGCTATTGGTTTGTGGATCGATGCTGAGTTCTGCCCCAAAAGCTCTGAGCATCCGTTCGCTGTGGTCGCGGGAGAGGGCGGGTTCGGTAACGGTAGTTTGTCCTTCCACCATCAATCCAGCTAGGAGAATACAAGATTTGACTTGTGCTGAGGCAATCGGGGAGTGATAGTGAATCGGTCGCAGTTGCTGTCCTTGAATTGCCAGGGGTGCTAAAGAACCGTCCTGCCGTCCCCAAATTTGAGCGCCCATCTCTTGTAACGGTTTGACAACGCGGGACATCGGGCGCGATCGCAGCGAGCTATCCCCCGTCACCGCAAAAAAACGTCCCGGATGAGAGGCTAGAAGCCCCAGCATCAGCCGCAAGGTAGTACCTGAGTTACCGGCGTCCAAGACTGAGGTCGGTTCTTGCAGGCAGCCGAGTCCGATGCCCTGAATTCGCACCATTTCCGGATTCAGTTCCGAAATTTCGGCACCCATCGCCCGAAAACAGCTAGCAGTGCTGCGGGGATCTTCCCCCAAGAGGAGTCCCTGAATGGTAGTTTCTCCTTGGGCGATCGCTCCCAACATCAAAGCCCGGTGGGAGATAGATTTATCTCCTGGCACCCGAATACGCCCCTGCAAGGATAGCCCTGATGCGGGATTTTGAATGATTAAACGATCCTGATTTTCAGTGTTTTTTAGCGTGACAACTGCGGCTGGCATGGAGATGGATTAGGATGAAGTTGCAAATAGTGATTCTACCAATTGGTGACGCTGGCGATGGCACTGGAGCTAGTACCCACTTCAGATCCCGATCGCTACTTTTGAAAGCCTATTCCTATCTTCTTTTTACCCTTGCCCTTAGATTTTGATTTGTTAACCTCTACCAGCGCTTCCTGAAACAAATTATGTAAATGCACTGGTACACTGGCAATCTCCGGTAAATCAGGCTCTATCGGCTTGTTATATTCTTGCAGTAAAGCGTCTAAATCGCGGTCAATTTTCAATTCTGGACGCTGTAATACTGTTTTCAACAGCTTTTCCATTTGGGCTGGATAAGTTTCCGCTAAGCGATGCCAAATGAAGGCATTAATCGTCGAGTCTTCTAAATACTGGCAAACCAGCTTCTCAGTATTTTCGATGTTGTTCTGCCAGTCTTCTACTTCTAGCATTGCCTTGAACCGGCTGTACGCAGGCAGAAACATTTGACCCCAACGAGGATGGGTGAGAGCTGTTAGCTGTTCGGCTTTCTTGAGATTTGCAGGCAACTCAACTTTAGGCGTTACCATTCTAGTTGGGTTTTTGCTGTCAAACATCTGAGCGATCGCTTTTGAATCGGCACCGGATTCTTCTGCGGCTGCTTTCATTTCCTCTTGTGTAACCCCAGCTTCTGCGGCTATTTGCGAGAGCGATTTATTTTCATCAATGCCTGCCGCTGCTAAGCGTTTCTTAGTCAGTACTTCCTGAAATTCTTCTATCTTCTTATTCATCTGGTACCCAGGCATTACGACTTCATCGCTACCAAAAAAGCCCAGAAAATCTTGGTGATATTGTTCTACTGATTGCCACGCCAGTTCTAGAAGTTCTGGGGCATCGCTATAAAGCGATTTCTTGTAATTTTCCTTAAAATTTCCGATTGCTACCGCCAGCTTGGGTTTTCCTAATCTCCCCATTGGGATACAAGGACCAGAAAACATCCAGACGTTATCGGTTACGGGTGCAATGCGAGTGAGTAAAATTTCTCCCTCTTTAAACCGTTTCATCTCCTGCAACGTTAGAAGATTGTTTGGCTTGACGATGTAGTGCTTAGCTGTCAGCCAGTTCATCAACTCAAAGCCATCCGGTAATACTTGGAGCGTCGCAAACAAACCAATGAAGCTGCACCGCCAGCTACTGACTAAGTTGCGATCGTTTTCGGACAATTCTGGCTGGCTCTCCAGAAACAAATCCAAAACGTTTTTATCACCTATTTTTCCTTCAGTCAAGAAGGTATCAATTATTAGGTCTCTTTGAGCAATATCTTGACGCTCTCGATGTGACTGAGCAGCTGCATAGGCTTCTAGCGATTGTGCTAGCTCTCCTTCCGCCTCCAGGACAAACTCAATCAAGGCTTGCTTTAATTCGTGCGATCGCTCTAATATGGCATCCACAGCTCAATCTCTCGTTCAACAATTCTACGTTAAAGGTTATTCAAGAAATTGAGCAAATGCAACAAAGCTCTCTTGCATAATTATGTAAGAGAGCTTTGTAGATAATTAACCTGGCACTGAGCTATTTTCCCAGGCAGTCACCCGCCGAGTATCTTCGCCGCAGTTGCGTTTCACCTCCGAGTTCGGGATGGAGTCGGTGTGGTTCCACAACGCTAGTAGCACCAGGAAAG
>NZ_JBYCCT010000044.1:0-9455 GCF_057473865.1 Coleofasciculus sp. H7-1 | reverse complement strand
TAGAGGCGTTTCGTACAGCGATGTCTTTTCGTTTTATTGAGTGGTTGAACCACAATCAGAACGTATTCTTTGCTTATAAAGCTAGTTTGGGCTTTGTTTGGGGTTAAAATTTGTTTAAGTCCCACTAGATACCGATAGGAAGAAAAATAAGCGTTCAGGAGTCCATCCCGAATCAGATCGGACTTGGCTACGAGTGCTGCCTTTTCGCTGTCTGATGGTGCTGGATTTTCTAACAGTTTAAATGCCTGGATCTGGGGCTGGGCATTGAATGAGAGGCACAGAATCATCCAAGCACTCACCACTACCCCCGAACCAATAACAGTGCGGTTTCGCCCATACTGAGCCGCAAAAGCGTGTAAGATTCGGTGCCCAGATTGAATGTAGTAGCTTGCCAATATCCAAGGCATGAACAGGGATAGGACAACGCTCACGCAAAAGAGCATAAAGGAGACGGGCATCCACCACTTTCCGGAAGTCCATATATACGAAAATTCCCTTACCCACTGAAATTTGAAGAAGTAGTAAATGAGAAAGACAGCGGCGGGTGCGGCATAAAATAGCAGCAGCAACCCCACGTATACACCGACTCCAGGCATCAGACTGTGAGCGCTCATTTGTAACCATGCGATCGCTTGATGACGTTTTGCATAGCCGTATAGCACTTCAAGGTAAAAAGAAACCATACAAACGACTACCGTGCCCAGAATCAAGGCGCTAGCGGGCGTAAGTTCCGGTAGCCTGATGCGGAGTACCTGTCTGAGGAAAAAGAAGAGTATGCCCAGGAAAAACAGAGGTACTTCCACGCCATAAAACAGACTTATCATCTGTAAAGGTGGCTTACGGAAACGCCACAAGCCCGACACCGTACAGATAATCGATATCACAATCAGAACCGCAAGGGTGATGAGGAATTCTCTATTGTTCTGACTAATAGATTCACCAGTGAGGATTTGACTTCCAATCTCAGACAATATCCCAAAGCAGACTACGAGCAAAAATGTAAGATTGCAGACCCAAAAGATGGTTTGGTATGTGACATGAAGCAGATTTTTCATAACTCAGCTAGACCTAGAAACACATTTTGGATTTCTTAGAAAACGATTGATAATTGTTGGTTGTCAATATCAATCCGAAGTGGAATTGCCATTAGCCCTTATTTTTTCAACAGCACTTCTAAATCTTTTGTAAAATTCTCTTCTTTTTCTTTCTTCGCGTCCTCTGCGTCTTGGCGGTTCGTTAATTCCTCAATTCCTTATGCACGCTGAGTCCAATTTGCAAATATTCATTGAGTAAGTGAATATATTCATTTACGCGATCGCTCAATAAAGTGTAAAAAAATAGACAGGGTATTCATTAATCCAAAAATACTTCCCGTCTTGTTTCGACAAGTTTTGCATTTGAGCTTTCACTATCAAACTCTATAAAGTATCCAACCCACGCAAAATCGCACCACCCTCTACACCCACCATCAAGTCCATATCCCCAGGTCAAATTATTTTCTACCTGCTTCCTGTAAGAATATTTTTTAGGGATATCAATAGGAACGCCGCCTCTAAATGAAGGTTTACCTAACAATTATAAGACTTCTTTTCTAGACATTTCCACAGATATCAGATTAAATTTTTCTACGGAGAACCGTGGTGGATAGATAGTATCTATACCAGGATAAAGTGGAAAATAATTTTCGGTAACTGCTATTTTTGGATAAAAATATCCCAACAATACAATCAAAACTAAAAAAATCGGTAATCTTTGTTGCTGGGGTTGCTTGAGATTCATGGTTTTATGTTTTTAAAAGTTGATTTTTATTCTCCGGAAAACCTGATGCTGGCATTATCGATAGTTAATCGGTAAAAACAGCGTAAAAAAGGGTGAATATACGGCTAAGACGCTGATAATGGGTGCAAAACTGAACAGCATCACGCCAATGATTGACATTGAAGCTAACAGCAAAGCCATGTATTGTCCAAAGCTGCGCTTAGAGCCTGTAATCACATCGAAAAAATATAAAGTAGGCAAACAAATAGCTAGTGTAATTAAGTACAATACTGGTAGCTTAATGGCTGAAGCAACCATTTGCAATCCGCCACTAAATGAGCCGATAATTGCTCCATAAAGTGCAAAAAATGCGGAACTACTAATTAATAGGGCAACAATCTTGTTTTCAAGTCTTACTCCTTACTAATCTCTTCCAGAAATTTATGGCGATCGCGCAAAAAGTACATTAGGATTGCAAAGTGTTTCATGGCATCTCCTCCTATCAGAGATTCAGGTATCGCTCTACCGATCTCTCAGGCTCGCGCCTCAAACTTGTGGGGATATCCCCAATATTTGTTACAAAACTTTATAAAACCTGTGAAAAACGAAGATGGATTCGATAGGACTCAACACCCAGAGGAGAGAATCTTACTGAATTCCCTGTTATGAACGAACGGGATGAGCGGCTTGGCAAATTAATTGAAGCAGTCCGTCAGCATCCATCTGGGAGCCTTAGCTGGCGAAAAGCGATGAATCAGCTGTTGATCGAAATTCAGCAATTGCCAGGATTGGCGAGATCCGCGCACCCAGATTACTTGGAAGCTTTGGATGATACATTGCTGAAATTAGGTGATGAGATACAGGAATTTGAACCCAGACAGCCTTCTTTAGAGAAGAGTTTGGTGGCTTGGATTAACCTGAAATTACGCCTGAAATATGAAGTGCGGGACTTGCATTCCTCCCAGCAGACTCGCGCCAAAAATCCCAAGAATCCTCAAGCGGAATTTCAAGAACAAGTGAGGAAACCACCCCTCTCGCTTGATGTTCCCTTGGGGGATGATGGAAGTGAAACTTTTAGCGATCGCTTGGCGGCTTTAGTTCCCTGTACGCTCTTAGAAATAGAAGCACAAACCCAGCGAGAACAGGAACAGCAGAAAAATCAAAGAATTGGGGTTCAACTAAAGCAATATATTGACCAAGATCCGGAAGGCAAACTTCGGCGCTGTCATCCCCAAGCTTATCCAGAGTGTAACTGCCTAATCCTCAGCCAGCGCTTGCTCTTAAAGTATCCACGCGACAAACTCGCTCTTGTAGCACGGGATCTCAACATTAATTACAACACCCTGAACTGGCATTGGAAAAACAAGGGACTCCCGCTTCTCCAAGCGATCGCTAGAAGTTTGGGCTATCAACCAAATGTAGAAGACTTATGAACAGTATTGCACCCCCTTCTATTACCGTTCCTCTCAGCGACACCGCCCATCAGCTGGCGCGACAATTTGCACAAGAGCAAGCGACTCCCGAAAAGGGGGTGCGGGTATATCTCAATACCCTAGCTGTCTGGGCAGTTCACCGCTATTTAAAATGGTTGAGATACAAACCAAATCTCACCTCAAGCGACAGCTGGCATCCTGGTATGCGAACCATGTTTGATGTGGCGGATCTGGTGTTGCCCAAATTAGGTAAGTTAGAGTGCCGCCCGGTGCTTCCTGGGGAGACATTTGTTACGCTACCGCCAGAAGTGATGCAAGACCGAGTTGGCTATGTGGCAGTTCAGTTTGGATCGCGTTCTACTCCCACGGAACCAGTCTACTTACAGGAAGCACAACTGATTGGATTTGCCCCCGCGATCGCTAGTATCGATCCACCGGAGGAACTGCAAATCGCTGACTTGCAATCCCTGGATGCACTGATTGAGTACCTAGATCAACTCGAATTGGTGTTGTTAGCTACACCCGACAAGACGCGATCGCAGCTAAACAACTGGTTACAAAATCTCTTCGAGTCAAGTTGGCAGACAGTTGAGCAAGTGTTGACGCCGCAAACACCCCTTTTAGCATTACGCAGGTCAACTGTAAGACGGGCAAAGCGGATAGAGTTGCAAACAAATACAGTTGTTTTAATTGTCACCCTCCAGCCAGAAAATCGGGAAAGATTAGGCATTCATCTGCAACTTTGTTCTATCAATCCACAAACACCACTGCCACCTCAACTGAAATTGATGGTATTAACAGAATCTGGGGAAATATTCCGAGAAATAACTGCAAGTGGGACTGACACCTTCATGCAATATGAGTTCAGTGGACAGATGGGGGAACCATTTAGTGTCAAAGTAGCGTTAGGAGATATTAGCATTACAGAAGCTTTTGTCATTTAGGGATTTTTAGATGAAAAATAGACTTTTTGCATAAGTCCAGGTTTAAGGAATGAAACCACAGATGACTACAGATGAACACAGATGGGATAGGTGATTTTTGCAATAGGTCTAGTGTCTTGTAGAGGCGAGTTTAGATGAGCCAAAACATTGAGGAGTGCAGATTAAATTACTTGCATGATACAGAATCTCCGTAGGAGCACAGCAGTGCCGTGCCCCTACCCGAAAATTGGAAGTTAAAAAATCTCTGTTCCTGGATTAAACCCGAATATCTGTGGAGCAGTTTTCTAAAACCGGGAAGAAGCGATGGATGCTGTGTGAGTATGACGAGGAAGGTGAAGCGATCGCTCTCAGTTCAGTTCCCTTTAGAATTTCACTGCTGGATTTGTACAACAAGGTAAAGTTTGAGGTGATGGATACAGAAAACGATCATATTGAAGAGGCGGGGTAAATGAGCGATCGCGTAGCGTTTGCAAACCACACATCACCTTCAACCCACTAATTTCTTCACGAATTTCTATTCCTGAATGTAAAGCCAAGAAAAATGAGCCAATACTTATTTTCAGAGTTCAGCGCCTATGAGTTCCAAGAGCTAACTAAAATTCTCTGCTCTACATTTGAAACTAATCAAGAAGAATTGCGTTCGCTTTACGATAGTTTGCGTAGTACATTTAACGCTCCTGAGTATCCTAAACATCCTCTTGTCAATCGGAACTTTTTCAAGTCTCATGATGAGTCATTCCAGAAGCTCTATGATGAATCTCCTGCCGTTGGAGTTGACTTGCCCAGTCTTATAGAAGAGGACAATGGCATCTCAGATAAACCTGTTATTGCGGTTATTGGGCAAGATCCTATGCGACATGAGAGTAGTGATGGAATCACAATCGGTACCCCTTATGCATTTCATGCAAAAGGATGTCGAGAAAAACTTTTTACAACCAAGCTTTACTTTGAATTTATAAAAGTTTTCTTTGAGTTGGGATACAGGGTTTATTTAACCGACATATATAAAGTTTGGGTTTGCGCTCTTTCTCGCCTATATCAAGGAGTTAAATTAAGCCGAGAAGACAGGAATAGATTCTTGATAATTTTGAAACATGAGCTTGAATTTATTCAGCCAACTGTAATTGTTACTTGGGGAAAACCTTCAAAAAATACTATCAGAGGAATGGAACTTGGAATCAGACAAATTCAATTTCCCCATCCCAGCGGAGCCGCAAATCATGCCTGGAGAGAATTGATGGGAAAACCCGCAAGCCAAAACAATAAAATTCAGTTTTGGCGCTCAAAAATTATTCAAGAACTCAGTAAGGCGTGATTCCCTACCTTCAAGAACTAAAAAGATTATAATGGCGAATTTTGCTTTTGCTAATTTGCCTCAGATATGCTAAGTTTGAGCCTATATTAATGCTGTAATGACTTAATTCAGGAAAGTTCCCGAAAGCAGGCAGCGATGGAAAAATTAGTCATCCTGGATATCGATGGTGACTTGCATCAGGGAGCAGTAACAACGCTGGAAATTCGGGAAGAAGGCAACCGTGCTGTCACCACCCGTGCTAAAGGTAAATTGCCTCCAGCAACCCATCTGCTGGAACAATACGAACACTGGCAGTCTATTTATCGCAGTCTGTCGTTCCTGTTTCGCTTGGAAGAAAGAGGGGGACAAATTACTCAGGGTTCTCCAAAAGATTTACTTAACGCTTGCCGCCAGTCTGCTCAAACCTTAGCAGATAGTTTGACAATCTGGCTCAAAGCTGAGTCTTTTCGCCCCATTCGAGAAAAATTACTCGAAAAATTATTACCAACTGATACAGTGCGGTTGATTCTGCAAATAGAAGACAACCAACTGCGACGACTCCCTTGGCATTTATGGGATTTTTTCGAGCGTTACCCAAAGGCAGAAGTAGCGCTGGGGGCAACTGCTTATGAACGGGTGGAAACTGATGCACCATTACGGGAAAAACCTAGAATTTTAGCGATTTTGGGGAATGGGAATGGAATTGATATTGAAGCAGATCGACAGTTGCTTTCAAGTTTACTTGATGATGCAGAAATTGTCTTTTTAGTAGAACCGCAACGCCGCCAGCTATATCAACAACTTTGGGACTCAGCAGGCTGGGATATCTTATTTTTTGCTGGACATAGTTCCAGCCTTTCTTGTGGCGAAACGGGTGAGATTGAGATTAATGGTAGCGATCGCTTATCCATCACCGAATTAACCTATGCTTTGAAAAAGGCAATAGAACGCGGCTTACAACTGGCAATTTTCAATTCCTGCGATGGACTAGGCTTAGCACGTTCCCTGGAAAGTCTCCACATTCCCCAAATCGTTGTCATGCGGGAACCAGTCCCTGACTTGGTTGCCCAGGAATTTCTCAAGTATTTTCTCACCGCCTTTGCCAGTGGTCAATCTTTTTATACAGCTGTCCGAGAAGCACGAGAACAGCTGCAAGCTTTAGAGGATCGATGTCCCTGCGCCAGCTGGTTGCCAGTAATATGCCAAAATCCAACCGCTGTGCCCGTAATTTGGCAAGGATTAAGTGATAGAGGCAAAGAAACTGGGCAAGATTGTGACTCTACCCCAGTATCTAATTCTTCCCCAATTCTTCCCTGTCCCTATCGAGGTTTGTCTGCATTTCAAGAAGCCGATGCACCGTTTTTCTTTGGCAGATAGGCTTTCACTGAGAAACTGCTGAAAGCGGTATATAATCAGCCACTCGTAACCGCAATTGGCCCTTCCGGTAGCGGTAAATCTTCAGCAGTGTTTGCAGGCTTAATTCCGCGTCTGCGTCAGATAGAAAACTGGCTAATTGTTAGCTTTCGTCCGGGGAATCGTCCTTTTTTAAAACTGGCAGAACAGCTGATTCCCCTATTAGAACCGCAGTTGCGTGAAACGGATCGTTTGGTTGAAATCAACAAACTGGCAACGGCAATTCAGCAGGGTGACTTGACATTAATCGCTGTGTTAGAGCGCATTCTAGATAAAATCTCCACAGTCCACCTACTTTTATTTGCCGATCAGTTTGAGGAATTGTACGCGCTTTGTCAGGAAGCTGAAACTCGTCAACGCTTTCAAGATGAATTATTAACCGCTGTTAACCAGATACCCAGGTTTACCCTAATTCTCACGTTACGAGCGGATTTCTGCGAATACGCACTTTCTTATCATCCCTTTGCCTCTGCGTTGCAGCGCTTTCCCCCAGAATTTTTAGGGTCAATGAGCCGCTTGGAACTGCAAGCAGCGATCGCAAAACCAGCCCAGAATTTAGGCGTACAGATTGAGGAAGGATTGCGATCGCGCATTCTAGATGCCGTCAGCTGCAAACCCGGTCAACTGCCCTTACTGGAGTTTGCCCTGACCTTGCTATGGGAACAACAATGCAATGGTATCCTGACTCATGCTGCTTATGATGCCATTGGGGGTGTCGAACAAGCACTCGCAAGTTATGCCGAACAGGTGTATGCAGCACTCAAACCGGAAGAACAGCAACAGGCAAAGCGTATCTTTCTCCAACTGGTGCATCCCGGTGAAGGCACCGCCGATACTCGCCGCATCGCCACCCGCACCGACGTAGGACAAGACAATTGGAACTTAGTTACGCGCCTAGCGGATGCGCGTTTGGTTGTCAGCAGACAAGATGAGGCAACCAGGGTTGAAACCGTCGAAATCGTCCATGAAGCGCTGATTCGGGAGTGGCAACGCTTGCGCCAGTGGGTCGAGGATGACCGCAGCTTTCGGACTTGGCAGGAGCGATTGCGGATAGCTTTGCGACAATGGGATAGCCAGCAAGATGAGGGGGTACTGTGGCGGGGTGCGCCGTTATTAGAAGCCCAACATTGGTATGCCGACCGTTCGGCGGATCTTAGTCCAAAAGAACAGACTTTTATTCAGGCGAGTTTGGCACTACAAGCACGAGAGAAGGCGGTACGCTTGAGCCAACGAAGACAAGTTATCCTGGGAATCACTAGCGGTTTGGTCGCAGCAGGAATGCTGGTTGGAATTGCTACAAAGCAATGGCAGCGAGCCGAAACAGGCGAAATCGATGCCCAACTCAATGCTTTAAGTGCCTCCTCAGATGAACTCTTAGCCTCGAATAAAGAACTAGAAGCATTGCTGGAAAGTTTAAAGGCAGGTAGACAGCTGCAACAATCCATCGAAGCCAAACCCGACACCCGCATTCGAGTTGTAACGGTTCTACAGCAAGCAGTCTACGGCGTCAGAGAGTATAACCGTCTGGAGGGACATCAAAGAACAGTTATTAGCCTCAGTTTTAGCCCGGATGGTCAAACCATCGCCTCTGCAAGTGATGACGGTACAGTTAAACTTTGGCGGCGCGATGGCACGCTGTTGACGACGCTGGAGGGACATAGAGACAAGGTGAAAAGCGTCAGTTTCAGCCCTGACAGCCAAACGGTGGCTTCTGCGAGTTATGACAAAACGGTGAAACTCTGGCACCGGGACGGTACACTCATGACCACTCTCAAAGGGCACACTGGCAAGGTCAATAGCGTTGCTTTTAGCCCGGATGGTCAGTTTCTAGCCTCTGCTAGTGCGGACAAAACGGTGAAACTTTGGCGACGAGACGGAAGCCTAATCCTTACCTTAAAGGGTCATCGCTCTTGGGTAACAAGTATTAGCTTCAGCCCAGACAGCCAAACTTTAGCGACAGCTAGCACCGACAAAACAATTAGACTGTGGCACCGCGATGGTAAATTGTTGGGTATCCTAAAAGGGCATACCGCTTCGGTCAATAGCGTCAGTTTCAGCCCCGACGGTCAGACTTTGGCTTCTGCCAGTGCGGATAAAACTGTGAAACTCTGGCACCGCAACGATACTAAAAGCGGGTTTGAAACTCGTCCCTACAGAACTTTGACAGAACACAACGATCTAGTTTGGGCTGTCAGTTTTAGCCCAGACGGTCAAACTTTGGCTTCTGCCAGTGGGGACAAAACGGTGAAACTCTGGCGAAAAGATGGCACACTGCAAGCTACCCTCAAAGGACACAGCGCTTCTATTTACAGTGTGAGTTTCAGTCCCGATGGTCAGAGTTTGGCTTCTGCTAGCGCAGATACTACAGTTAAACTCTGGCACCCTAATCCTGAGAAACTTCCCACTTTGCAGAAGCATGATTCTGAGGTGTGGGGTGTAAGTTTTAGTCCAGATGGTCAGACTTTGGTTTCCGCCAGCGCCGACAAAACAGTAGACCTCTTGCGGAATTAGAAAAAATAAGCTAAACAGAGGGAGAAATAATTAATAATTATAGACGGCAAAATGAAATATAAACAAGCGTTGGAAAATTCACCATCTGATTTTAAACGAATG
>NZ_JBYCCT010000043.1:0-10060 GCF_057473865.1 Coleofasciculus sp. H7-1 | reverse complement strand
ATCCCTTCTTGTCCACCTACCACCAGCTTTTCTATTTCATCTGGTTTTGATGGATCGACTAAAACATGAAAGTTAAGATTATCGAAAGTTACAGTGGCAACATATTTTCCAGCCTTCCCACCCCCAATACTCAACAGACAAAACCTTGAGTTTTTGTAAGTCCGCGCAGGCGGACTTAGTTTGTGTAGCCGCGAATTACATTCGCCAGGGCTTAAGTTGACTTAGCCGAAGATACCGCCGAAAAATTCGATAGCTTCCTTCAAAGAGGTGATGAAAACGTCAATTTCTTCGCGGGTGTTGTAGAAATACAAACTTGCCCGTGCAGTAGATTGTACTTTCAAGTAACGGTGTAAGGGTTGGGTGCAGTGATGTCCGGCACGGATGGCGATGCCAGCTTGATCTAAGATAGTGGATAAGTCGTGAGGGTGGACATCTCCAGCTGTAAAAGCAGCGAGTGGCGCTCTACCTTCGCCTGTGCTGGTGGGTTGAGGTCCGTAGAGTTTGATTTCGGGGATTTGCTGCAACTGTTGCCATAGATGGGCTGTCAACTCAGTTTCGTAGGCGTGGATGTTGTCTCTGCCTACTTCGGTGAGGTAATCTATAGCTGCACCGAGAGCGATCGCTTCCCCAATTGATGGCGTTCCGGCTTCAAATTTGTGCGGCAAATCTGCGTAGGTGGCATGGTCGAGAAACACATCGGCAATCATCTCCCCACCGCCTAAGAAGGGAGGCATGGAACGCAGTAAGTCTAGCTTGCCATAGAGGAAGCCAATCCCAGTCGGGGCGCACATCTTGTGACCGGAGGCGACTAGCCAATCGCAATCCATCGCTTGCACGTCTAGCACCATATGTGGTGCGCTTTGGCAAGCGTCGATTAAGACTTTGGCACCGTATTGGTGAGCAATTTCAATAATTTCTTCCACTGGATTTATACATCCCAAAGTGTTAGAAACGTGAAGTGTGCTAACCAGTTTGGTTTTGTCGGAAATCAGAGATTTGAATTGTTCTAAATCAAAAACTCCTTCTGGTGTCAGTTCCACAAACTTCAGCACTGCGCCAGTTTTTTGCGCTGTCAGTTGCCAAGGGATTAAGTTGCTGTGATGTTCCATCACCGAGAGGATGATTTCGTCTCCCCGCTGCAAATTACTTAAACCCCAACTGTAAGCAACTAAATTAATTGCTTCGCTAGCATTTCTAGTGTAAATAATTTCTTGGCGTGAGGCTGCATTTACGAAAGCAGCAACTTTGTCCCTCGCACCTTCGTAAGCGTCTGTGGCTTTGGCGCTAAGCGTGTGAACGCCCCGGTGTACGTTGGAATTATACTGCTCGTAGTAATCCCGAATCGCGTTTAGCACCGCCAGAGGTTTTTGGGATGTGGCGGCGTTGTCTAGGTAAACTAGGGGTTTGCCATTGACTTCTTGGTGCAGAATTGGAAAATCTGCACGGACTTTATCGGCGAGTGTTCTGTCTTTGGTTAGAGTCATTGGTAAAAAGGTAATTGGTAATTGATAATTGGTAATTGGTAACTGGTAAAAGTTAGAAGTTATTTCTTCAAAATCCCATTACCCATTACCTATTACCTATTCCACACTATTCGATTGTTCTACAAGCAACACATCGAGAGAGGCTTGTTTGCAGAGAAGCGATGGGAATCTGGTTGATAATTTCTATAGCAAAAGCGTCAACTAACAAGTTGTTAGCACTCACTTTGTCTAAACCGCGACTTTGCAGGTAAAAGACTTCCTCATCATCCAACTGACTTACTGTTGCACCGTGAGTACATTTCACGTTATCGGCAATGATTTCCAGTTGGGGTTTAGTATCGACTCTCGCTTTAGGCGACAACAGCAAGTTACGATTTAATTGTCCAGCATCCGTCAATTGTGCTGCTTTGGCAACAAAGACTTTCCCATTAAAGACGGAATGAGCCTTATCAGCCACAATACACTTTTGTAACTGGCGAGTGGTGCTGTGGGGATGGTTAAGAATAATCGCGCTGTGAGTATCGCCAATCTGTTCCCCTGCAATCATGGTTAAACCATTGAGAGTGGTTTCAGTTTGTTCGCCCAACTGATAAATTTCTAAGTTGTGGCGCGATATTTTGCCACCCAAACTCACTGCATTGCAAGTGTAGCGACTGTTGCGGGATTGCGCGATCGCACTCTTGCCAATATGAAACGCTGCGCCACTATCTCGTTGAATCCGGTTGTGGCGAACTTCAGCATTTTCTTCTACCCAAATCTCTGTAACCGTATTGATTAAATACGGATGAGTTTTATCCGCACACCAGTCGCCAACTGGCATATAATCTTCTATCAGAGTTACTTGAGAGTTAGGTTCAGCAACTACCAAACAGCGTGGCTGAGAGAGAGTAGGGCGATCGCTAAAAGTAGACAGAAACAGCAAATGAATCGGTGTTTCTACTACCACATTTTTCGCCACCCACACTATAGCAGCATCAGTTAATCCTGCCGTATTCAGGGAGGTGAATACCTCATCAAAACCCTTTTGTTGGGCGAAATAATTACCGATCCGAGTGCGATAAGTTATTGGCAATTGGGCTAAATTTCCGACAAATATCTCATCGGGCAAATTAGCAATAGATGACAGCGCCGGTGCATAAACACCGTTAACGAAAACTAGACGACTTTCGGCTGCTTCTGCTAAAGTCAATCCTTCAATTGCTGACTGGGGTACATCCGCAGATTTAGCAGCTTGGAAAGACAACTTTAACAAAGGCGAGATGTCAGTGAAGCGCCACTCTTCATCCCGCGTTGTGGGAAACTTGAGATGAGGTATCCAAGAGGAGGAGCGATCGCGTAATTCTTGCAACCAGCTAACCATCTCTGGATCGAGTACCTGTAATTCCTGACTGCGAGACAAGTTTAACAACTCAACCAGCTTGGCATCTCGATTAGTCGCAGCAGACTTTAACCCAATGTCTTCGGGATTGGGAATAGAAGTTACTTGAATTGTCATTTTGCCGCCACCTCAGCTGCTTCTTCTTCCCTTACCCATTCATAACCGCGAGATTCCAGTTCCAAAGCCAATTCTTTCGTCCCGCTGGTAATAATTCGTCCGCCTTCCATTACGTGAACGAAATCTGGCACGATGTAATTCAGTAGCCGCTGATAGTGAGTAATCACCAGCATCGCATTCTCTGCATTTGCCAGCTGATTCACGCCATCCGCCACAATCTTCAGCGCATCAATATCTAACCCTGAATCCGTTTCATCCAAAATGGCTAACTTTGGTTCTAGCAGTGCCATTTGCAGAATCTCGTTCCGCTTCTTCTCACCACCAGAAAAACCTTCATTCACGCTGCGGCTAAGAAAAGCAGGATTCATCTTTACCACATCCAGCTTTTCATGCACCAACTCATCAAAATCAAAAGCATCCAATTCCTCTAATCCCTCAGCCTTGCGACGAGAATTATAGGCAACTCTGAGGAAATCCACATTACTAACACCAGGAATTTCTAAAGGATATTGAAAAGCCAAAAATATCCCAGCCCTGGCACGTTCTTCTGCTTCCATTTCCAGAAGATTTTGCCCCCGAAAAATCACCTCACCGCCCGTCACCTCATACGCCGGATGTCCAGCCAAAACCTTAGAAAAGGTGCTTTTTCCAGAACCATTTGGTCCCATAATGGCATGGATTTCTCCCGCCTTCACTTCCAGATTCAAACCCTTAAGAATCGGAATTTCATCAACATTTGCCGTGAGATCCCGAACAGATAGGATAACCTCACTATTTTCAATAATCATCTTTCCTCTCTTCTTCCTTGGTGCCCTTAGCGTCTTCGCGGTTTTTATTCTATTTCAGCATAAAGGTAGGCAATGCCCGCCTTACCTTTTTGAGTAAAGAAATTCAACCGTAGATAAACACAGATAAACACGGATGATTTATCTGTATTTATCTGTAGTTTCATTTATCCCACACTGCCTTCTAACTTCATGCTCAACAACCTATCAGCTTCTACAGCAAATTCCATCGGCAGCTGATTAAACACATCCTTACAGAAGCCACTAATCATCATCGAAATAGCATCTTCTGCCGAAATGCCCCGCTGTGAGAAAAAGAATAGCTGTTCTTCCCCAATCTTCGAGGTAGAAGCTTCATGCTCCACTTTCCCGGTGTTATTTTGCACCTGGATATAGGGGAAAGTATTCGCTTGGGCATTATCTCCAATCAGCATCGAATCGCACTGAGAATAATTTCTCGCGCCCTTTGCCTTGGGACCAATTTTCACCAAACCGCGATAGCTATTTGAAGATTTACCCGCCGAAATTCCCTTGGAAATAATCGTGCTGCGAGTGTTTTTGCCAATATGCACCATCTTGGTTCCGGTGTCGGCTTGCTGCATATGATTCGTTAGGGCAACGGAGTAAAATTCACCCACGGAATTATCGCCAACTAGCACGCAGCTGGGATATTTCCAGGTAATCGCCGAACCCGTTTCTACCTGTGTCCAAGAAATCTTAGAATTGACTCCCTGACACAATCCCCGCTTGGTGACAAAGTTGTAAATACCGCCTTTGCCGTTTTCGTCTCCGGGGTACCAGTTCTGTACTGTGGAGTATTTAATTTCAGCGTTGTCGAGAGCAACGAGTTCCACCACAGCTGCGTGCAGCTGGTTGGTGTCAAACATCGGTGCTGTGCAGCCTTCCAGATATGACACAGAGCTGCCTTCTTCGGCAATAATCAGCGTGCGCTCAAACTGCCCCGTGTCGCCGCTGTTGATGCGGAAGTAGGTGGAGAGTTCCATCGGGCATTTGGTGCCTTTGGGGATGTAGACGAAGGAACCATCGCTGAATACGGCTGAGTTGAGGGCGGCGAAGTAATTATCGGCTACTGGCACAACGCTGCCGAGGTACTTCTGCACCAGCTCTGGGTGTTCCCGCAAAGCTTCGGAGATAGAACAGAAGATCACGCCATCTTTGGCTAGCTTCTCTTTAAATGTTGTGGCAACTGAAACACTATCGAAGATGGCATCTACGGCAACGTTAGACAACCGCTTTTGCTCTGAAAGCGAAATACCTAGCTTCTCGTAGGCTTCTAACAAAGTTGGATCGACTTCATCCAGGCTGTTCAGCTTTTTGGGCTTTTGCTTCGGCGCGGAGTAGTAGATGATGTCTTGGTAGTCAATCTTGGGATACTTGACATGAGGCCAAGTTGGTTCGGTCATCTTCAGCCATTGGCGATATGCTTTGAGGCGAAACTCTAGCATGAACTCCGGTTCTTCTTTCTTGGCGGAGATCAGGCGAACAACGTCCTCACTGAGTCCGCGAGGAATGGTATCTGCCTCAATGTCAGTGACAAAGCCGTATTTATAGGGCTGATTGACTAAGGTCTTGACGCTTGCAGTCATAGATAAAAGTGTTCTCGCGTGTTTGTTTCGGACAAATCTCTCAGGATGGCAGGCTCAGGGCATGGGCGTCCGGAGTAGATCGCCCAGTCAAACTGCAATTACAATAGTAAAACAACAGGCTTGTTGCTTTACTTAATTCTATTTTAAAATACTTTAGCAACATAGATGTTGTCAAAGTCCAATAATAGGAATTTTACCGCAAGACGATGGCGATTACTCAGCAGCCTTCCACCAAACAGGACATCTTGCAACATTTACTGAAAACAGGTCAAGCCACGGCTCAGGAGTTGGCTGACGCCTTTGAGGTGAGTCCGCAGGCAATTCGGCGTCATCTGAAGGATTTGGAGACGGAAGGGCTGATCGTCCATCAATCGGTGCCTGCGGCGATGGGACGCCCGCAGCACGTCTATGAGCTGAGTCAAGAGGGGCGCGATCGCTTCCCGAATCATTACGGAGAGTTTGCTGTTGATTTCCTAGACACCTTGACAGAAACGCTCGGTTATGAGCAAGCCAGTACCGTGTTGCGAAAGCACTGGGAACGGAAGGCGATGGAATATCGAGTGAGACTGGGTAAGGGAAATTTGCGCGATCGCGTTGCTAATTTGGTAGAACTCCGCAAAGCTGAAGGCTACATGGCAGAGTGGTATCCTCTGGCAGAGAGCGATTCTCAATTTATATTGATAGAGCATAATTGTGCGATTTCTCATGTTGCCTCATCTTTTCCCAGCGTTTGCGGACATGAGTTAGAAATGTTTGCCGCTGCCCTGCAAGATTGTAAAGTAGAACGGACGCACTGGATTATTAACGGAGAACATCGCTGCGGCTATTTAATTAAAGAACAGTAAGTAAAAATATTTATGACGCAACCACAGCAACCATCAGAACAATTTTTGAGCTACGAAGAAGCAGTTAAGGTAGATTCAGCACTGCTTCAAACTCATGAAAAGTTTTTAACAAGAATAACCGTTTCATCCTTAAGAGTGTTGAAGCACATCGCCGAAGAGTACGGTGTTGTTATTGAAGATTTAACACCTGAGCAGATTATCGCTTGGTTTGAGCAGGATTCAAAAATTAGACGCGAACAGGGAAGCGATGCCGCATTTTTAAAGTGGTAATTCTTGGTTGCTGTATAAAGAAGATGTAGCGATTAATTAACAAAAACTTATCTATCCAACAAGCAGTTACTAACAAAAAGTGCGAGGAAAGTTGTGATGACAAGTTGGGAGTATTGCACTGTTAGATACGTATGGTTAGGGCGGGGATTAACACAAGAAATACACACTGTGTATTTAGATGGTCAGGAATTGAAAGAATGGAAAGACCAGCCCTGGTCTGTGTTTTTAAATATATTAGGAAAAGAAAGATGGGAAATGTCAGCTGCAAAAGAAGTTTACACTGAGGGCACAAGATTGAATCACTTAAATGAAGGTATCCTGTTCTTCAAACGTCCAATATAACTGTGTACTCACAATTCTTCTGAACAGGCGATCGCTTGGTTTGAGAAAGATGGGAAAGTTTGGCGCGAACAAGGCAGCAAAGCAGTCTTTTTAAAGTGGTGGTAGCAGTTGCGTTAATAAAAAAATGAGTAGAGAATTTAACCTAATTATCGAGCGAGATTCTGAGGGAGATTTTGTCGCTTCTGTGCCTAGCCTTCCTGGTTGCCATACACAAGCAAAATACCTAGATGAACTCATGGAACGCATTCGAGAAGCTATTGAGCTTTGTTTAGAAGTCGAGGAACAAACGGTAGATTAGAAACTTCCAGAGTGGAGGATAATAGCGTGAAATTGGAAAATGGCAAAAATACAATAAAGTATAATTCTTATAAATATGCCTTTGAGCGGATGAAAGAGGGAATTAATAAAGAGTTTTTTTTAGAAGCAGTTATGATAGCTGAAAGCATTATCTCCGATCGTCTTGTCAGTTATCTAGAATTGACGAAAAAAGAAGCTTCTTTGTTTGAATTAGTTGAAAAGTGGAAAAAAGTAGATGGTCAGATATCTTGGAAAGAACGTACTGACTTAATTGTGGATTTAAAGAGTTGGCGCAAAGAACGCAATACCTGCGCTCACCAAGTTGTAAAATCTTTGCCTGGTGAGCCAACAAAATCAGTAGAAGAATTTATACAGATAGCAAGGAATTGTGCTTTAGAGGGTCAGATGCTAGCTCGTTATGTTTGTGACTGGCGCAATGCACAAAAGAAAACAGGCACAGTTGAATCTGACGGTAGCTAATTTTAAGAAAAGTAGGGATGCGATCGCATTCTCCCCAAACTTACCCAGCTCAAGATTAGCCTAGAATGTGACTACTGCGCGATCGCAACACAAGGAGTGGAATATGAAGCAAGTTGCAGTGAGTGAATTACAGGAGAAAGCCGCCAATTACCTGACGGGTAGCGAACCGCTAGCAATAGAACTTGATGGCGAAGTCGTGGGATACTATTACCCCAAGAAGCGGACAAAGCAAGAAGAACTCAACCGCAAACTAGATCGTTTGGCTGAGTTGGTTAATAAAGCATTGGCTGAAACTGGCATGACTGAAGACGAATTTGCCGATCTTTTCGATACAAGTAAGCCGTTTCCCTATGATGCTGATAGTTGACGCTAACATTCTGGTGGGGGAACTGCTGCGACAAAGGGGACGGGAGTTATTGCGACATCCAAGCCTCATGCTTTACATCACTGAAAAAGTTTTGGATGAAACTCAATATGAGTTAAGGCGACGGATGACGGAAAGAATAAATAGAGGTCTTAGTGACGCGATAGGACAGGGTATTCTGGATGAGGCAATGAACATCATTGAAACCGATCTCAGGTTGGTTCCAGAAACGAATTACATCCACCTAGAGACGGAAGCTAGAAATCGCATACCTAGAGATCCTGATGATTGGCATACAGTGGCTTTAGCTTTGGAAATGGATGCGGCAATTTGGACTCAAGATTGTGATTTTTTGGGATGTGGGTGTGTGACTTGGACGACAGAAACTTTGCTGATTCAGATGAGGATTGGGGGAAGTTGAAGGGATGACGCGCTTCTCGCTCATTCCACCTACAATTGAGCGTGGAGAACAGCGAGAGAAACTACCTTGAGTCTAAAGCTTTATTTCCTCCGCCACGGACAGACAGACCGCAGTCGAGATAATGTTTTCTGTGGTTCTATAGATCCAGAATTGACGCCAGATGGTGTAGAGATGGCAAAAGCTTTTGCTGCTACCTATCGTTCCTTACCCTGGACTGCTATTTTTTGTAGTCCGATGCAGCGTACTGTAGCAACGGCAAAACCGCTATGTGAATCTGTGGGGATGCAGATGGAATTGCGGGACGGATTGAAGGAGATTAACTATGGCAAGTGGGAAGGAAAAACTGTAGAAACAGTTGACCGCGAGTATCACGATGATTATATTCGCTGGACTGCCGATCCCGCTTGGTATCCGCCGACTGAGGGAGAATTAGCGGTAGCGATCGCTCACCGTTCGTTACAAGTGATTGAAGAAATCAAGCAGCAGTTTAACAACGGCAATGTTTTAATTGTTGCACACAAAGCTACTATCCGGATTATGCTGTGTAGCTTGCTGGGAATTGATGTCGGACGCTTTCGCTTTCGCTTGGGATGTCCGGTGGGTTCGGTCAGTATAGTAGAGTTTGGCGCTCATGGGCCATTACTTCATGCCTTAAGCGATCGCACTCATTTGGATGAGCGTTTGCGTACCTTACCAGGTACATGATTTGTTTGTAAATTACCTGGTGAATGGAATTCGTAACTGTACAAACAAAGTCCGCCTGCGCGGACTAATAAATTTTAAATCTGCGTAGGCAGGTTTCGTTTGTGTAGCCGCGACTTCAGTCGCCAAGGCATTTTTGTGTAATGATTTTTGTTATGATTCCCACTATTTCTACAGTTCCAATTCAACAATTGGCTTCAGGCGATCGCCTCTCAATTCAAGTTTATAAATTTATCGGTGCTAACCCCGGTAAAAAAGCATATTTGCAAGCCAATCTGCACGGTGCGGAAATTGTTGGCAATGCTGTCATTCACCAGCTAATAGAGTTTTTGATTACTATCAATGATACCCAGATCAATGGTGAAATTTGGCTAGTTCCTGTCTGCAATCCAATCAGTACCAATCAGCGGACTCATTATTTTTCTACAGGTCGATATAATATATTCGATGGTAAAGACTGGAACCGCATCTTTTGGGACTATGAAAATGAATGTGAAGATTTAGAAGAATTTGCAAAATTTCACACCCATTTTGAGATAGATGCTATAAAAAAGGAATATTATAAAAGAATTAAAATAAGTTTCGATAAACTTTTAGAAAAAATACAGTCTCCCAGTGGAGCGCCTTTTAATGAACGATACCGCTATCAGCTACAATCTTTGTGTATCGATGCTGATTATGTAATCGATATTCATAGCTCTTCTAATCAAGCGATAGATTACTTATATGGCTTCCCCGGTAGAGAAGAAAGTGCCAAGTATTTTTTACTTGAGCGTGAAATTTTACTGAATGAATATGATGGAGATGCTTTTGATGAAGCTTTCCTAAAGCCTTGGTTAGCGTTAGAGGATGTTTTAAAAGTCAGAGAGAGCTAAAAATTATGCAAGCCGTCGAATCATGATCCGAATCATGGCAACATAGATGAATGTTTCTGAAGTTTCGGGTAGTCGTTCATAATCCTTACTTAA
>NZ_JBYCCT010000042.1:0-146344 GCF_057473865.1 Coleofasciculus sp. H7-1 | reverse complement strand
CAATAGAGGCGTTTCGTACAGCGATGTCTTTTCGTTTTATTGAGTGGTTGAACCACAATCAGAACGTATTCTTTGCTTATAAAGCTAGTTTGGGCTTTGTTTGGGGTTAAAATTTGTTTAAGTCCCACTAACTCAAACGTGGCTTTTGAAATATTAATGTTGCCACAAACACCACAGGATTCCATCCTGGAGGCAGTATTAACAGTATCGCCCCAAACATCATACGCAAATTTATTATGACCGATGGCACCCGCTAGCAATGCTCCTGAATGGATGCCGATGCGGACTTCCCAATAGGGATGATTATTTTTGATTTTTTCGAGTCGCCGCCATTGCATAAAGGCTTGAATTTGTAAGGCGGCGAGTACAGCATCAATGGCATGAGTGCGGTTAGAAGTGGGAATTCCTCCAACACACATATAACTGTCACCAATTGTTTTTAATTTCTCTAGCTTGTGCGTTTCAATCAACATATCGAAGCAAGAAAAGCAATAATCTAATTCATCGACTAAATCTTGGGGAGTGAGTTGTTCGGCTAATTGAGTGAAATCTTTGAAGTCGGTAAACAACACTGAGGCAGATTCATAATGCACGGGTTTAACTTTGCCAGTGCGTTTTAATTCATCGGCTACATCTACAGGGAGTATGCTCAATAACAGTTGCTCAGATTTGCGTTTTTCTGCCTCTAGTTGGGCATATAGCTGATTTAATTGCGTGAAGCCACTGGCGTTGCGAATTGCTGCCGATACTTGCAATGCTAGTAAATAGCTGATGCGTAAATCTTCTTGAGTGTAAGCGTGCGCTTGTGTAGTAGCAAAGTTGATAGTACCAATGACTTGGCGATCGCTTTGTAGGGGCACAAAAAGCTGGGAAGCATAGGAGTGCAGAAAAACTGCTGTAGAACCTTCTCGAATTAGTTGCGATTGACCCGTTTTCATGGCACGCCCTAGAGGGCTGTCCTGTGCGACAGTAGTGGCGTTCAACTCTACAGGATTGCCAAATAGCGTTACCAGGCGGCAAGAACTGGTGTCGGTGCAGATATAGACGCTACAATGCTCGAAATCCAAGAGCCATTTGGCTTGTTTACCGACAACCCGCAAAATCTCATCTATATTCAGGGTGCGGTTAATCGCTGTGGCAATTTCATTGACAGCGGCAATGCGGCTGGAAAGAGCTTGGGCTTCCGCAAGCAGACGGCGGGCTATCAGCAGTAGTGGTTCGCGAGCTTGTTTTTCTAGCTCATTGCTACTATCAAACTGAGGGAAACAGTCATGGGTGTTGCCCATTATAAGGATGATTCTGTTTTTCCTGAAATTTAATGAACTACATTCTCAAGAAAATACGGACTCACGAGAAGACTGGCAATTTACAATTGGTCAATTTCGAGAGCGATCGCGTCTGTGTATCGATTTATGCTAGTAAATAAGTCAGCAGTCGCAATAATCTCGAAGATTTCTGAGTCATCTAGCCCCAACTCTCGCAGATTTTGGTAATCTTTAGCGGTCAGTTCGTGGGGTTTAGTACCGGCAAGTAAGCCAAAGTGAATGACTGCTTTTTCGCGCTTGGGAAGCGGACAGGCAGCAAAGTCTGAAACCAATGTCCGAAGAACTTCTTCGCTCATTCCTAGAGCTGATAATCCATGCAAGTGAACGTTGAGGGCATAGGGACTGTTGTTAGCCTGCGAAATAGCAACTCCCACCATTTCCTTCAGGGTGCGGGGCACATCTCCTTGCAGGATGGTAGCGCGGAATTTTTTCCAATTCGCTTCCAGCACATCGGGATTCATCGCCATTGATTTGAAAATGTTGGGAATGATGCCAAACCCTAGTTCAGACAAAATTTCGTTATATACTGCTTTTACCTTTGAATCTGTGACTTCATCTGGTTCCTGAAGGGGAAAGTGAGCCATAATTGCCTCTAGCATTAGTTTGTAAAATTACTGCGCGAGATGCAAGCGGTGTTTTTTGGTTATCTGAATATTTTTGTTTTCATTCAATAGATGCAAGAGTCGATCGGGAGTATTCTTCCGTTGAATGCAGTTATTCGCGATCGCGCAGCCTACTCCCTGGAAAAATCGCTAACGATTCAGAAAGTACAATTTGAGTTGTATTCGATTACACCCTATAAAGATTTGTTACCAAATCTCCAATAGTATAACCTTGAAAATATATTGGTCAATTCTCCTGACTCGACCACCTAGAAAAACAAAGCTACGCAATTGAGATTATGCAAGCAGAATACGCAGCGCGTCGCCAGCAGTTGATGGCTAAAATTGGCAACGGCACTGCCATCTTTCGGAGTGCCCCAGTGGCTGTCATGCACAACGATGTTGAGTACGCTTTTCGGCAGGATAGTGATTTTTATTACTTAACCGGATTTAATGAACCAGAGGCGGTGGCAGTTTTAGCGCCCCACCATGCAGAACACCGATTTGTATTGTTTGTGCAGCCGAAGGAACGAGATAAGGAAGTTTGGACGGGATATCGCGTCGGGGTGGAAAAGGCAAAAGAATTCTATGGGGCGGATGAAGCTTACCCCATTGCGGAACTGGATGAGAAACTGCTTCAGTATTTAGAAAAAGCCGATCGGATTTATTATCATTTAGGACGCGATCGCGCTTTCAATGATACTATCCTCACCCACTGGCAGCGGTTGATGGCGGGTTATCCCAAGCGCGGCACCGGGCCAATTGCCATTGAAGACACCAATCCGGTGCTTCATGCGATGCGACTGGTGAAGAGTCCAGCCGAGTTAGAATTCATGCGTCGTGCGGCTGACATCTCAGTAGAAGCCCACAACTGGGCGCGGGAATTCGCGCAACCGGGACGTTACGAGTACGAAGTGCAGGCGGAGATAGAACACATCTTCAGAAAACGGGGTGGAATGGGGCCAGCTTATCCCACAATTGTTGCTTCTGGCGCGAATGCTTGCGTGCTGCACTACATTGAGAATAATCGGCAGATGCTGGATAACGAGTTACTGTTGATTGATGCTGGTTGTTGCTACAACTACTACAACGGCGATATCACGCGCACGTTCCCAGTCGGGGGCAAGTTTACGCCAGAACAGAAGACGCTTTACGACCTGGTATTGGAAGCGCAGTTACAGGCGATCGCGCAAGTTCAACCCGGAAATCCCTACAACTTATGTCACGACACGGCAGTGCGCGTTTTGGTCGAAGGTTTAATGGATTTGGGACTCCTCGCGGGTGACATTGAAGAAATTATCAAAGAGGAGAAATACAAACCCTTTTATATGCACCGCACCGGACATTGGCTGGGTTTAGATGTCCACGATGCCGGTGTTTATAAGCACGGGGAAGAAGTCTGGCAGAGTTTGCAACCCGGTCATGTGCTAACAGTGGAACCGGGTCTATATATTGGACTGGATGTAGAACCAGCCGAGGGGCAACCGGCAATTGATGACAGGTGGCGTGGCATTGGCATCCGTATTGAGGATGATGTGTTAGTTACTGAGTCAGGACATGAGGTGCTAACGGCGGCGGTTCCCAAGTAGATGGGATTTAAACTTTAAATTTCATCAATATCCCTAAGTCCACGGGTTTAGTGAGGAGGTTTTTTAACGCAAAGGGGCGCAAAGGATAGCGCTCTCGTTACGCCAAGGGGAAGCGTTAACTCTGCTATTTGGTGTGTAAACCTCTGCGTCTGAGTGCATTGAATATAGCTAGCCAGGTTGAAGCTTGGGGAAATCTGTTTGTTCGTTTCCAACTGGCTGCCATCAGTCAAGTAGAATTACAGTTTTGTGTCGTAAAGCCCATATTTTCCCCTCTATCTGGGTAAAATCGCTGATAGGGGCAGCGTTGGGAGCAAGGCGGGGTTTATGGTAATGCCAGGTGTAAATAATTCCTCTAAGCAGGCGGAGCAGTTTCGACTGCTTCAAGACCAACTGCGCGATCGCTGGCAGGGAGTCGATTTGTTCGACAGCGATGACTACGATATTTTAGTGATTCCTTCTGTCAGCCTCGATCAGCGGGAACTGCTCAAAATTCAGGGCTTTCTCAATTATGAGGAGCGGCTGCTCTTTTCTTTGATTCGCCTGCGACACCCGCGCACGCGGCTGATTTATGTAACTTCGCAGCCGTTACCGCCGATTGTGATTGATTACTACTTGCAGCTGTTGCCGGGAATTCCGTTTTCTCATGCCCGCGATCGCTTGCTACTATTTTCTACCTACGATTCCTCAGCCAAACCTCTCACTCAAAAGATTTTAGAGCGCCCTCGCTTGATGGAGCGGATGCGACAAGCCTTGCGTCCCGAAAAATCTTACATGATCTGTTACAATTCCACATTCCTAGAGCGAGATTTGGCAGTACAGATAGGCATTCCGCTTCTGGCGCTAGATCCCGATTTACTCACCTGGGGAACCAAAAGCGGCAGCCGGAAAATCTTTGCAGAGTGCGGGGTTCCTCATCCCGATGGCAGCGACAGTATCTGGAATGCCGAAGATTTGGGCGTAGCAGCAGCAGAATTGTGGGAACGCCAACCGCAGTTGAAGCGAATGGTTGTCAAACTCAATGAAGGATTTTCCGGCGAGGGGAATGCGCTACTGGATCTAAGACCGATCAAAAATGTAGCGCCAGGAGAAGCCTCTCATGCAGAAAGGGTAGCCGCGATAAGCGATCGCTTTTCCTCTTTAAGCTTTCAAGCCAAAGCAGAAACTTGGGAAAATTTTTCCAGCCGTATCCCAGAGTTAGGGGCAATTGTAGAAGCTTTTATTGAAGGAGACCACAAGCGATCGCCCAGCGTTCAAGGTCGCATCGACCCCAATGGAGAGGTAGAAATTCTCTCCACTCACGACCAAATTCTCGGTGGTCCAGATGGTCAGATTTATCTAGGTTGCAACTTCCCAGCGGATGAAACTTACCGACTGCGCTTGCAGGACTTAGGATTGCGTGTGGGGCGAAACCTGGCAAAAAAAGGAGCTTTAGAACGCTTTGGTGTGGATTTTATCGCCTGCCATCACCCCGAAAAATCTGGCGGTGAGTGGGACATCCAAGCGATTGAAATCAATCTGCGAAAGGGCGGTACTACCCATCCTTTTATGACCCTCAAGTTTTTAACTAACGGTCGCTATGACACTTCCACAGGTTTGTTCTACAGCCAACAAGGTCGCCCAAAATACTATGTTGCTACCGACAACCTCCAAAAAGAACGCTATGTGGGGCTGTTGCCAAATGATTTGATGGATATTATTGCCCACCAGCGGCTGCACTTTGATACCAGTACAGAAACCGGCACCGTTTTCCATCTCATGGGTTGTCTTTCCGAGTTCGGCAAGCTGGGATTAACCAGTATTGGTGATTCCCTGCAACAGGCAGAAGAAATTTACAACAAAGTTGTGAAAGTCCTAGACGAAGAAACTAAAACTCGTCCTAGTTCTTTTTACTCGGCATCCTATCCTAGTCCTCCCATTGCTTGGACTGGAAAAAGCTAAAGAGTTTTGAGTCAGCGCAACGCTTGACTGACTGAGGTAAAAGTGCTGTTAAGCGTTGCGGTGCGAAGCACGGACTGAGTATACCCCTTAACGCTAAAGTCGGCGCTGGAAGTAATGATGCGATTTCTTCGGGCTGCGCCACAAGAGAAACAATTCTTTCTCCTTCTCCATAACTAAATAAGTAGGCGGGATTAATTATTTGTAGTGGCGTGCCAAGGCTAAAAATGTAGGGAATGGTTGTAGCTTGCTTCCGCGTAGTGGTACGATAGTGAAACCCAACAAAACTCTTGCTACTGTTGGGTTTCGTGCCTCAACCCAACCTACAATCTATTCCACTATTTTAGCCTTGCCAAGCTAGTAGTAGTGGTTAGCGATAGCGTAACCCTTACAGGTGTTGGGTTTCCCTATGTCAACCCAACCTACGAAAATGTAAATAATGGTGCTTTAAACTATTAATTACTCAGTCCTCAATCCTCAATCCTCAGTCCTCAATCCTCAGTCCTCAATCCTCACTCCTCCGTCCTGTTTTATTCTGTCAAAATCTGCTGCAAAAACTGAGCGCAAAAAGCCTATACTAAACATCGCTCAATCGTCGATAGAACAGATTTAGCTAATGCTGAGAGGTCATAACCGCCCTCAAGACCAAAAACAATGCGACGAGTCACTTGCAGACAATAATCGGTAAATAATCCATAATCTTGCGGTTGCAAGTTAATACTAGCTAATGGGTCATCTGCATTCGCGTCATAACCGGCACTGACTATCAACAAATCTGGATGAAAATTGGTTAAAAAGGGTACGATCTTCTGCTCAAAAAGCGGTTGGTAATCAGTTACCGTACTGCCGGGAAACATGGGTAGATTCAGCACATTGTTGTGGTTGCCACGTTCGGAGGCTTCTCCGGTGCCGGGATAGCAAGGAGATTGGTGCAAGGAACAGTAGGCAATTTGGGGGTGGGTTTCTACAATATTTTGGGTGCCGTTGCCGTGATGAACATCCCAGTCGAGGATGGCAACGCGATTGATGCTGGGTTGTTCGAGGGCGTAGTAGGCGGCGATCGCTGCATTGGAAAATAAACAAAACCCCATCCCATAATTGCGTTCCGCATGGTGTCCGGGGGGACGTGCCAGCACAAAAGCTGGGTTATTGGTGGCGAGGACGCGATCCACCCCATCCAGCCACGCGCTGGCTGCAAGCATTGCCACATCGTAACTCCGAGGGGAAACGAGGGTATCGCCACCATCCAAATATCCGCCACCATTCTCGGCAATCCGCCGGACTTTCTCAATGTGTTGTTGAGTGTGGACTTGTTGTAGGATAGGCGCGATCGCTCGTTTCTCTATCGGCGTTGGTAGCTGCCATTCAATTTGAGATGCCCAAGGCGCAGCCTTTAAAGCGTCTACAATTGCAGTCAGGCGTGCTGGTCGTTCTGGATGAAATCGACCCGTGTCGTGATCGAGAAACTCATCTGAGTAGATTACAGGCAACATAGTCCGAGAAAGGTTGGCAGCAGCAGGATCGATAACAGGCAGCATCAATGCTTTCTGGCATTGTCTGCACCTTGCTTAATCGCGCTTCAAATCATCCCTCAAATCTTCACCTTCGTTGTACATTTGAGGTGACACCGCTGGGTTATTCTTCAGTTCCTCTGGTTCTAGGTTCATCAGAGTCTCATTGATTGACGGAGGCTGTTTGATCTTGGCGATCGCTTCTTTCACTTCTGGGTCAACTGCTTGTTCTTGTTCGTTCATCTCTTCATCTTGAGAAACTTGTTCACCGCTCATCTATATTTGCCCAAATAGGTTTAACTGTATGTGACTCAGCTTAAACTCCTCTATGGGGAGGCATACACTGTCTTGAGGCTTAAATTTCCAAATGCCGTCTGCGTTGTCCGTGCCCTCACACTTCGCCTGTATCATGCAGCAGAAACCGATCGGCGTAGATAACTTCTGCATGACTAACATCAATAATTTGTATCTTATGATTCAATTTATGATTAAGAAAGTATAATTTTTACGCCCGATTGTGGAGTCAGGGCGACTGAATCCTGCCCTTACCATGATTTGCGTCATGGCGGCTTTCAATGCAGCGGTAACGCGAACGCCTGTAAGTACGACTTTACTCTTGACGAAATTAACTAACATCAGTCCGTTAACGCCCGTCTTGTTTGCCAGTTTGATTGGCTTTTTTCTCGCTCCCAAAGTACCTCTGATTACAGCTCAACTCAAGACGAACCAAGAAGCGAAGAGCCGAGTAACCACAGTCAGTTGAAAGATTGAAGATTGTTCGTGGCGAATGGCAAAACCCATTATTAGCCACGAACGATTAGCCATTAACAATTAAGCCTTAACTAATGACCAAGAAAGCTCAAAATGTGATAAAATTTTAATAGAATTTGTCATTCTTTGGAATTAAGGCGGAAGTTATTGCAAGCTTTTGCATATTATCTGCCATTTTTCTATACTTTTGGAGCTTTCTCACAGTATGACCACTTCCCCGGAGCGGATTATCCCCACGGATTTAGGGAGCGAGATGTCCCGGTCTTACCTAGAATACGCGATGAGCGTGATTGTCGGTAGGGCACTCCCAGACGCTAGGGATGGTCTGAAACCTGTACACCGGCGGATTCTCTACGCCATGAATGAGCTGGGTCTTACCCACGATCGACCTTTCCGCAAGTGTGCCCGTGTGGTGGGGGAAGTGCTGGGTAAATACCATCCTCACGGTGATACAGCGGTATACGACGCCCTAGTGCGGATGGCGCAGGATTTTTCCATGCGCGACCCGCTGATTAACGGACACGGCAACTTTGGCTCGGTGGACAACGATCCACCAGCGGCAATGCGATACACCGAATGCCGCTTGCAAGCCCTCACAGGGGTTGCCCTCCTACAGGATATTGAATCGGAAACCGTAGACTTTGGGGATAACTTCGATGGTTCCCAGCAAGAACCGCTGGTATTACCCGCACGCATTCCCCAGATGTTGCTCAATGGTTCTTCTGGGATTGCGGTGGGGATGGCAACGAACATTCCCCCGCACAATCTAGGAGAGTTAATCTCTGGATTGGTCGCCTTGATCCACAATCCAGAGATTACCGACATCGAGTTGATGCAGTATATCCCTGGCCCAGACTTTCCCACAGGTGGGCAAATTCTGGGAGTTTCTGGGATTAAGGAAGCCTATACGACTGGACGCGGTTCGATTACAATGCGGGGCGTCGCCCAGATAGAAACCATTGAACATCGGGGGCGTCCTGACCGGGAAGCAATCATTATCACTCAGTTACCTTACCAAACAAATAAGGCGGCGCTGATTGAGAAAATTGCCGAAATGGTGAATGAGAAGAGGTTGGAGGGAATTGCCGATATTCGGGATGAAAGCGATCGCGATGGAATGCGGATTGTCGTAGAACTCCGGCGAGAAGCTTATCCCCGCGTTGTCCTCAATAACCTCTACAAACAAACGCCCATCCAAGCAAACTTTGGGGCGAATATGCTGGCGCTGGTAAATGGGGAACCCCAGTTGCTCAGTCTCAAGAAATTCCTCAGCGTTTTCCTAGATTTCCGGATTGAGTGCATCACCCGTCGCACCCGCTACGAATTGCGGAAAGCACAAGAGCGAGACCATATGCTACAAGGGTTGCTGATTGCCCTGTTGCACCTGGATGCGATGATTGAGCTAATCCGCAGAGCCGCAGACACCCCAACCGCTAAGGCTGAAATGATGGAGACTTACGGGTTGTCTGAGTCGCAAGCAGATGCAATTTTGCAGATGCAGTTGCGACGCCTGACAGCACTGGAAGCAGAAAAGATTCGCTTGGAACACGAAGAGTTACAAGTGCAAATTGCCGATTTGCAGGATATTCTGGCGAACAAAAGTCGCATTCTGGAAATCATTGAAAATGAGGTGTCGCAAATCAAAACCACCTTCGCAACACCGCGACGAACCACGATCGAACACGCGGAAGGTGAGATCGATGACACCGATTTAATTGCCAACGAAAAAGCGTTAATTCTGCTAACAGAGCAGGGTTATATCAAACGGATGCCAGTCAACACCTTCGAGGCGCAAAGCCGCAATACGAGAGGGAAGAAAGGCACTGGCATGAAAGAGGATGATGGCGTTGAGCATTTCCTCACCTGCTGCGACCACGATAGCGTTCTATTTTTTAGCGATCGCGGTGTCGTTTACTGCCTCAAGGCGTACCAAATCCCAGCCTCGTCTCGCACAGCGCGGGGTATCCCGATTGTGCAAATGCTGCCCATCCCGCGAGACGAGAAAATCACCTCCATCGTGCCGGTTACGGAGTTTACCAGCGATGAATATCTGGTGATGCTGACGAAGGGTGGTTACATCAAAAAGTCAGAACTGTCTGCTTTCGGCAATATTCGGGCAAATGGCTTGATTGCCATTTCTTTGGAAGAAGGCGACCAACTGCGCTGGGTGCGAAGAGCGAGAGCCGATGATAGCATCATCATCGGATCGCGGCAAGGAATGGCAATTCACTTTAGAACCAATCACGAGCAACTGCGTCCCCTCGGTCGCGCCACGCGAGGAGTTCGGGCAATGGCTCTCCGCAATGCGGATGAACTGATTAGCATGGATATCTTGCCAAGTCAAGTCGTTGCGAGCATCGTCGAGAGTGAGGAGTCGGAAGCATCGGAAGCATCGGAAGCATCAGGTGAAGACGCTCCCATCACCAATGGTCAAGGGCCGTGGGTGTTGGCGATTACAATGGGTGGATACGGTAAGCGAATCCCGGTTTCCCAATTCCGCCTGCAAAATCGCGCCGGGATGGGGTTAGTCGCCACGAAGTTCCGGAAGCCGAAGGATCGACTAGCCGCATTGCGGGTGATCAATGAAGGCGATGAGCTAATGATGGTGACGAACCGAGGCATTATCATCCGTCAAGCAACCGATGCGATTTCCCTGCAATCCCGGATGGCAACTGGAGTTCGGGTGCAACGGCTGGATGAAGATGATGCGATCGCGGCTGTTGCTCTCGTTCCCCCCTCAACGGGTGATGAGGATGAAGTAGTAGAGAATTAAAAATTAAAAATTAAAAATTAAAAATGAAAAAGCTTTTAATTTTTAATTTTGCCTTTTTAATTTCTCTTGTTGGTGGCATCTTGATGGGGCTAACTACAGCACCAGTGGGAGCATGGTATCTAGCTTGGATTGCCTTAGCTCCTTTGTGGGTGTTAGTCGTTGAAGAAAGTAAAAAGTTAGCAGTAAAAGGGCAGAATAAACAAAAAGATAAAAAATTCTTTCTCTTGCCCTTTTACTTTTATCTTTTCCCTTTACTTTGGGGGATTGGCTATCACGGCGTCGCTTTATCTTGGATTACCGGAATTCACCCGATGACGTGGTTGGGGGTTCCCTGGGTGGCAAGTTTAGCGATCGCTTTCTTCTGTTGGACTTTCATCACTCTTTGGGGAGCCATATTAGTTGCAATTTGGGCAACTGGTATGGCTTTTCTCTGCAAGCCAGAAAGCAAAACTTCTTCATCCTTTCTTCGTCTTTTGATTGGCGTTGCTTTGTGGTGCGGACTTGAAAGCCTTTGGGGTTCTGGAGCGCTATGGTGGACTTCCCTTGCTTACACCCAAAGTCCTCACAACCTAGCCATTTTGCACCTTGGTCAAATCTCTGGCCCTAACACAGTAACCGCAGCAATTGTAGCTGTTAATGGCTTAATTGCCGAGGCATGGATTAACCGCAAGCAAAATACAAGACACATAACAGATTTTTCCACTCTTTCCTCTGCGTCTTTTGCGCCTAAAGTGCTAACGCGGTTCGTTCTCCATCCAGGTTATTTAGGCATTGCGGCTGGGTTATTAGTAGCGTTACATCTGATCGGATTTGGACTGTATAGCCGTCCCTTGATTCAACCTCCACAAACCGCCTTAAAAGTAGGAATTATTCAAGGCAATATTCCCAATAAACTCAAATTCGATCCCATTGGCTGGCGTCGCGCCATAGAAGGCTATACCAGTGGCTACACAACTTTAGCCGACGAAGGAGTTGATGCTGTTTTAATACCAGAAACAGCATTACCCGTCCAATGGACGCAACCAAGTTGGATTCGAGATTCTTTTTTACAAGCAATTTTGGATAAAGGTGTAGTTGCTTGGATAGGAACCTTTGGGGAAGAGGGAAATGATTATACAAATAGTCTTTATACGATTACTGGTACTGGTGAAACTTTTAGCCGCTACGACAAAACCAAGCTAGTGCCTTTAGGAGAATTTATTCCCTTTGAAAAAGTTTTAGGAAAACTAATTGACAAACTTTCTCCTCTCGATGCTCACCTAATTCCTGGCAAAACAAATCAAATATTTGATACACCTTTTGGTCGTGCCATTGTGGGTATTTGCTATGATTCCGCCTTTCCCGAACTTTTCCGGCGTCAGGCGGCTGCGGGTGGGGAATTTATCCTCACAGCATCTAATGATGCCCATTACACCTCATCAATGATGGCTCAGCATCACGCTCAAGATTTGATGCGGGCAATTGAAAGCGATCGCTGGACTGTCCGCGCTACAAATACTGGATTTTCTGGTGTTATAGATCCCCACGGGAGAACCTTATGGATATCTAAAATGAATACTTACCAGCTACACGTAGCAACAATTTACCGGCGACAAACTCAGACTTTATATGTGCGTTGGGGCGATTGGTTAACACCAGTTTTATTGGTGTTGGGAGCGATCGCTTGGTTCTTCAATATCTTCTGGCGAGATAATCAGCGTGGAATATGATGGCAACCCCAAGTTTCTAGGATGTACCATCAAGGAGTGAGCCAAAATATCAGGCTAGATGAGGGAGCAATAATATGGATGATTTAGATCGGCGGAAGCTATTATCTGGGCTGTGTCATGGAGCAATCTTTTTTAGTTCCACGCTTGTGTCTATCGGCATACCGATTGCAATTTTGTTCATCACCGACGATCCAGTTGTCAAAGAAAATGCTAAAGAGTCCCTCAATTTCCACATCAACCTTTATATCTATGCAGCTATTTATGCAGCGCTAATTTTTGTTGTCATTGGTATACCGCTGCTGGTTGCATTGGGCATTGCCAGTTTTGTAATGCCAATTATTGCCCTGATTAAGGTTCTTGCCGATCCTAGTCAACCCTACCGCTACCCGTTTATTTTTCGCTTAGTGTAGTCGCAAAGAATAGCGATCGCTCGGTGTAGATCCAGATTTACTATAGCAATCCTAAATGATTCGTGAAGGCGAGATTCCCGACAACTCTTACGAAGTCGGGAATCTGAAGCGCTGACTCACAACTCAAAAAATTCTTTAGGCGTCTGCTAGCTTTTGCACTCTGGCGATCGCTTGCCTCACTGTCGCGGCGTCGGGTGATTGGAGACGCTGCAATATCTCTAGGGATTGCTGTAAATAATCCAGTGCTGTGTCAAATTTTCCTTTCCCCGTTGCTAATAACAGCCCCAGCATTGCCAACGTCGCCGCTTTCCCTTGGAGATTACCAATGCGCTCTTCTATTTCTAAGGACTGCTGATAGTAAGCGATCGCTTGCTCAATATCCCCAGTATTGGCGTAGATACTTGCTAGTTGGTGCAACGTCGCCGCTTTCCCTTGGAGATTACCAATGCGCTCAAATATTTCTAAGGACTGCTGATAGTAAGCGATCGCTTGCTCAACTTCCCCAGTATTGGCGTAGATAATAGCTAGACAGTGCAGCGTCGCCGCTTTCCCTTTGACATCACCAATGCGCTCTTCTATTTCTAAGGACTGCTGATAGTAAGCGATCGCTTGCTCAATATCCCCAGTATTGGCGTAGATAATAGCTAGACAGTGCAACGTCGCCGCTTTCCCTTGGACATCACCAATGCGCTCAAATATTTCTAACGACTGCTGATAGTAAGCGATCGCTTGCTCAATTTCCCCAGTATCGGCGTAGATATTAGCTAGACAGTGCAACGTCGCCGCTTTCCCTTGGAGATTACCAATGCGCTCAAATATTTCTAAAGACTGCTGATAGTAAGCGATCGCTTGCTCAATTTCCCCAGTATTGGCGTAAATCTCAGCTAGATTGTGAATAATAGCGGCTTTTTCTGGTTCGTCATCTTCCGGGCAAGAATCTAGAGCTTGTTGATAGTGTTCCCGTGCTAAATTAATTTCACCTAATTCTTTCTCAGACCGTGCTAATCGATGCAAGACGCGGTAATTTTCATCCAGCTCCAAGGTAGATTTGCACAAATCTTGCGCTTCCCGAAACCGACTCTGATTAAACCAACGAACTGTGAGAACTGCTGCCATATCTGAAGCTATTTTTGCTTCTTTCCCTGAAAAGGCTAAGCGATGAATTTCCCGTTCTCGTTCTTCTATTGGGTTTTCTGTCTCTAGCCACCACAGACGATACAGCACCTTAGCCGCCTGCTTGTGCAAAGCTTCTGCATCTTCTGGCAGCTTCAGCGGCAAAATGCGCGGCACTCGTAGCGAAGAATCAGAGCTAACTTCCAATAGTCCCAACGCCACCGCCCGATTGATATGCTGTTCGAGATTAGGGATAGTTTCACAAACTGCGGCTATAGCCTCCCTCGGTACTGGCAACTCAAAAACCAACCCCCGCGACAACATCTGCCGCATCGGTTCGTCTATCTGTTCCAGCAGCGCTGCTGCCAAAACTTGCTCCCGCAACTCTATCGGATCGGCTTCCAGACGATTGAGAATCGCAGCCGCATCAACACTTTCATTGTCCCCCCTCCCTGCTTGCGGGGAGGGGGCTAGGGGGCGGGGTGCTTGCAGAATCTTATCCAACCACTCCAATAAGCGGGGATTGCCATCCGCTAACCTTCGCGCTTGCAATTTCAACGTCTCATCTACCTGAGATTCAGAACTAAAGGCAGTGAGGCGATCGCACTTTTTTTGCAAATCCGCCCCTCGCAGTGCCTCCAACGGTTGCTTATAGAAATACTGCAACTGAACCGAATCAAAATCGTAACGGCAGGTGAGGATTAAGCGGTGGAGGGCATTAGTCTCTCGAATTGCCCAGACTAATGCCTCCAAAACACTTGCTGCTTCCGGTTGCAGCACATACCCACCATCACGGGGTTCTAGATTCACTTCAAAGTCATCCAGCACCAGCAAAAAAGGCAGCAACTCTTGCCCCCCTTTTGAAGGGGGGTTGGGGGGATCTTGCCGAAACACCCGCCGCAGCCGGAATTTCAACGCCTCATCGGGGTCTTGTAGCGCCTGCCGCAGTTCCTTATCCTCTAACTTTTCCGCCAAACGACTCACCAAACTAGGCTCATCTATGCGCCCTACCCATACCACTCGCGCAAAATTTGGGAGTCGGTCACACAGTCGTGCGGCAAGGCTACTTTTGCCCAAACCGCCCATGCCATGAATCAACACCCCCACCTCATCAGGCGACTGAGTAAGCGCCCTCAAACAGTTTTGCAACTGACGGCGACGACCCACAAAACTTTCACGAGTCGGGACTTTTACCTTTCCGGCAGGATCTAAAAACTGGGTAGCAACAGTCGGTGGTGGTGCTAGTTTACGCCCGCGAGTTCTCAAGGGCGTGACTAACTCCCCTGGTAAAGTTCCAGCGACGTACAGCCGCAACAAATGCCAATCCCGCGCTTTATTCTTAATTAATACTTGGTAGGTACAGGCGACTGCCTCGGTTAGTCGCTTTCCCGCCGCCAATTCTTGATACAACGCTGCTGCTGCTTCCGTAGCATCAGGGTCTAAAACCGTCTGTCCCCAACCCAAAACCGCTTTAGCACCCGACTTCAGCAACTCTTCTGCCATCGAAGGCACAGCCCCCGACTTCCCTGCTTGCCCCGTGCGACAACCCGATAGGAAAATAAGCTTAGGTAGTCGAAATTGCAGCTCTTTGGCGATATCGGCAGCGCTGGCAAGGTAAGCTTCCCCCGTTTCTGTCTCTGTAATGAAGCGAGGTTGCCCATCGGCAAAGGTAGCATGACCCGTCAGGTGCAATACGTCAAAATACCCCTTACCGTAATCGTTAGCTAAATAGCCCAACTCAGACAAACAGCCGCTTTCTTCCACCGTCAGCGCTAAAGGTTGCCTCGCTGTCGCTTCTAGAATTCGCCCTTCCTCCGCCTCAAAATCCAGCACGGGTTCCACCCCTAGCGGAGAGGTTGCCATAAATAAAACTTGCAGCGCCCGATTTTCCGGTTCCGCCTCAAGGGACAACTTCTTCACCGCATCCGATGATACCCACCGCACCGGAACCACCGCAGGCAGTCTCTCAACCAAAAAGCTGTTGCCATCGTGCAGCACTTCCCACGGCAGATGGGCGAGTTTTTCCGTCGCCGCGATCGCTAAAACAATTCCCTCACCTCGATGCCGATCCAGCAACCGTTGCAGAAAGCGATCGCTTCCATCCAACCAGTTATATAGTTTTCGCCCAGTGACAGCATAATCCACCGCCAAGCGAACATAATAATCTTGTTCCGCTAGCTGAATCAGGTCTGCGATATCTGACAGAGGAAGCGATCGCCGCTGATAATCATTGGGATTGTCAAAAAAGTAACGCAGCTCCACATAATTATCTACAACTAGCTTGAGGTCGAGGTGGAGCGTTTGCATAAGCGTGGCGTCACTCGTCTAGAATTTCCTTAATCTGCTCGATTGTGGCATTTTCCAACAACAACCGCTTGCCACTGCGGGATATCAGCAGCACCTTGTCGATTTTCTTGCCAGATTTACCCTGTTTATATTGCTGATACCACTTGCGAATTTGCTCGGCAATCGCGATCGCGCCGCCGACAATCCCCACAATTACACCAATTGTTGCTAAAGTGCCTTCTCTTTCAGCTTCGCCCTCAGTTTCGTAATTCCCGGAAACTCCTGAAATTGAGAGTAATTCTTCTGTTGCGGCAACTGCATCTTGTCCTTGAACTTCAAATTGAATATCTGCCATTTCTTCTTAATTCAGGCATTTTACCTGCGCGAGAACAGTATTATTCATTGTTGAAATAATCTGGTAATTAAGCTAATCAGCCACATCACACCACTCAATCCAAGACTGATCGATATCATCGTTGTAATCGGGACATACAGGCTGAAACCAGGGCGATCAATCTTAATATCGCCTGGTAAATTACCAAACCATGCTAATTTGTCTGCAAACAGCCAAACGCAAAGACCAACAATAACTAAAACAATACCAGTACCGAAAATTAGTTTACCAATGTTTTCCATCGGTCTTGCTACCAATATTCAACCATCTAAAATCTGACGAATTTCTTCAATCGTGGCATCCTCCAAAAGGAGTTGTCGCCCATTCTGCCTAAGAATGAACACTTTGGCAATTTTTTTATCAAACAGCCAAAATAAACGCCCAAAAAAGAGCGATCGCACTCTCAAGAGAGGAAAATGCGATCGCTCTTTAGTATTGCCCGATGCTACTGGTTCATCTGCGTTCCACGGTTCATCTGCATATCCGGCTTCATCTGCGTCCCACGGTTCATCTGCATATCCGGCTTCATCTGCATATCCGGGTTCATCTGCATACCCCGGTTCATCTGCATATCCGGGGTCATCTGCATATCCGGCTTCATCTGCATATCCGGGGTCATCTGCATATCCGGCTTCATCTGCATCCCCCGGTTCATCTGCATACCCCGGTTCATCTGCATACCAGACATTCCAGGCATAGCATTGTTTCTGTCAGCCACGCTGGCACCTGTCATCGACGCAGCCATTTCTAAATGACCCTGCACCCTTGGCAAGATTTTGCCAGCAAACGCTTTCAGATCGGCATCTTGTCCCAGCCCAACTTGACGCTGGTACACTGCCGCACTTTCCAAGTGACCGTTCAGCCCGCCCTCCATCATATAGGCTTGGTCGAAGCTCTTTCCAGACATCTGCATCAGCCGCATCATTGCTGCTTCATACTTTGGTCCCGGAGTGGTTGGAGGAGTGACTCCTTTCTGGACAGCTAACTGCATCAGTTCTTGGTTCGCCCGTGTATGTTCCTGAATCATCTGCTGCGCGAACTGCTTTACATTCGGGTCTGTTGACCGCTTCAAAGCCAGTTTTCCAAGTTGTACTTCTGCCATTCCCCCGTGGGCGGCGTCCATAACAAACTGCCTGTCTAGGGCACTCAGCTGGCTACTGCGTGACGGCGTTGCCGGTCGGTTTGATGGCGTTGGGCGGGTGGGCTGAGCTACGGCTGAGAAGCCCAGAGACGTAAATAATCCGACTGCTATAAGGGCAGCAGTTGCTGTTGTTCGTTTCATCATGGTTGAATCTCCAGAAAATGCTCTTGTTTGCTAGGGCTTTCAGTAGGTTCGTTAGCCAAAAAAGAGCTAACAAATTCAGCAAAGGCTTGATGCACTAAATTTTTTTTTTCTACTCAGCCATCATCTACATCTGAGCAGCTATACATCTACTCTTAATACTGCTCACCCTTTCATAAACTACCTCTCTCTTTAGATATGTTTGCTTACCCTGAGAGCTAATCGTATCAATTTACTCTTAAAAATTTCTACTTGCCGCTAAAGATTACTTTGTAGCTTTACGGGAAATTCCAAAAAAGACATTATAGCGCGGTATCTATCAGATGTAATTTCTAGCTTGCTCTAAATCGTAACTTAATTTTGATAAAGATTTATCATTCATAAAAAATTGAAGATAAGCTATTCTTGTTCGGATTTATACAGGAGAACGAAATTAAAAACTAGGCTAAAGTAAGGTATTTTGAGAACAAAAAACATCTCATTAGATAGAGGTTGATTCACTGATTTCACAGAAAATTAGAATTTATTCGCAGAGCTACTGCAATCAAAATCCGAAGCACTACTAATAGCGGGAATTAGCCGCACTGCTAGCTAAATGAAAAGTGCAACTGCTGGCTTGAATCGCCATCTAATTCAACAGAGGGATTCGAGCAGAGAGATATTTATCGCCTTTTCGGGATACGCTAGAGCGATCGCTTGCTCTGAGTGCCGCCAGAAAAGCTTGCAATGAACAAATTGAGAGTGGTAGCGTCTGAGAGCTAGCTAGATATACGTAGAAGCTGAACAAACGCCTAAACATGAAGCGATCGCTCCTTAGCCTGACTCTAGGCTTAACATTGCTAGAAGCATTCACTCCACTTGCTTTTGCAGCACCCCCTAGAAACCCCGATCAAACAGTCCAGTGTGAAATTTTGGTCGTTGGAGGTGGACTCTCCGGTGCGGCGACTGCCTACGAAGGCTTATTGGCGGGGCGAACCGTTTGCCTCACCGAAATTACTGACTGGGTAGGAGGACAAATTTCCGCACAGGGAACTTCCGCACTGGATGAACGCCCCACCCAACGGCAAAAGCTGTTATATTCTCGCGGCTACCTGGACTTGCGACAGCGAATTAATCGTAAATATGGAGAACTCAACCCCGGCGATTGTTGGGTAAGTGAATCCTGCTTTCTTCCCCGCGATGCTCACAAACTGCTGTTTGACCAATTGCAAGATGCTGCCAAAAGAGGCAGAGGCAAGCTGAAATGGTTTCCCTCGACAGTAATCAAAGAACTAAATCTCGACCAAGCGGGGAATTTGATTCAAGGTGCGATCGCTATCCAGCATCGCCCAACGAAAGGCGCATCCCCTCTCAACACCTTACCGCTATCCCAAACAATTGAGGATTCTTATCGCTACGAGAACTCGCCTCAGTTTGAAAAAACCATTGTGCGCTTTGTACCGCAGCCAGCGAAAAAGCCAGCATCCGGAAATGCCCCAAATTGGTACGTCGTTGACGCATCAGAAACCGGCGAACTGATTGCCCTGGCTGACGTTCCCTACCGGCTAGGTATCGATCCGCGTTCTTACCTGGAACCTTCTTCTTCGAGTGCAACGGGCGATCGCTACTGCACCCAAGGCTTTACCTACACCTTTGCAATGGAGGCAACCAAACAGCCGCAAACCCATACCCCGCCGCCCTTCTATTCTCAATATGAACCCTACTACAGCTATGAATTAAAGCGACTGGCGGACTTTGGGCTAGTATTCACCTACCGGCGGATTTGGAGTCCGAAAGCTGGCGAACAGGTCAAATTCGGGGGTGCCACCTATACAGCACCCACTCCCGGCGACATCTCCATGCAAAACTGGACGTGGGGCAACGACTACCGCCCAGGAACCGCCGAAGATAACCTAATTTATACCCGCGACCAGTTGCAAGCCGCCGGACAGCTACAGCCTGGAGAATGGATGGGAGGATTGCGGACACAAACCCTCCGAAAAGGAGAGGAAAACGCTCTAGGATATTTCTACTGGCTGGTTGCTGGAACTACCGACTCTCAACTCGGCCCAGGAGTTAAGCAGGCGAAACCCAATAACCGCTACGTGAGTGGGCTAGATTCTCCGATGGGAACAGTGCATGGGTTATCCAAGTATCCTTATATGCGGGAAGGACGGCGAATTATTGGACGCCCCACCTTGGCTTATCCCCAAGGATTTACCTTATGGGAAATTGATATTTCTCGCCGTAACTACAAAGACGACTACTACCGTCAAACATTGTCACCCGATACCTATCGGAGATTACAGGCAGCGCTTGCAGGACTGGAAGTAGCGTCTGTACTTAGCGGCACCAAGCCGCCGGAACAAGTCATGCGACGCACTCGTTCCACCATCTATCCCGACGCTGTAGGCATCGGTCACTATGCGATTGACTTCCATCCTTGCATGACCCAAAGCCCTCCAGAAACTCCAGGAAACACCGAACGGGAAGGTGAACGACGGGGTGCAGGTCAAGCTTATCCGTTCCAAATCCCTCTCAGAGCGCTGATTCCCCAAAAAATCAACAATATGCTAGTGGCAGGTAAAAGTATTGCTACCAGTCACATTGCCGCCGCCGCCTATCGAGTGCATTCTTTTGAATGGTCGGCGGGGGCAGCTGCTGGAACGACAGCCGCTTTTGCCCTAGAAAATGCGATCGCGCCTTATCAGCTAGTGGATGAACTGCCACGCGCCGAACCACAACTAGAAGCGCTGAAACGTCGATTGGATAAGAATAGCAATCCGACTGCCTTTCCAGATACCTCAATTTTCAACCAAAATTGGGAAGATTGGAAGTAATATTTGCTAATAGCTAATGGCTATTTTCTAGCTTAGCCATTAGCTATGACTAAGTAGGCGGGATTAATTATTTGTAGTAGTGGTTAGCGATAGCGTAACCCATGCAGGTGTTGGGTTTACTTGTGTTTTCCATTCCCTACGAACATCTTCAATTTAATCGCATCCGCCTACTTATTTTTCTGGCTTCTCTAGCGACCAAATAGGAAGTTGATTAACCTCTTGGAGGGTTAACTCTACATAAGTGATGTTCTTCGGCTTAGCAACTTCTAGACCAAAATAGCCTTCAGGGCCATCGTGAGTGTGGGGGCCGCTGATACGGGCTGTATAATGCCCTTGCAAACGAGCTTGGTTAAATTGGGAACTCACGTTCCACAGCCACCGCGAGGGGAAGACAATACCGCCTAGATCCTCAACCCAGTCTCGACGCCCTCGCAAGTGATAGAAACGAGCGATCGCCTGAAAGCCCATCCTGCCATTAAAAACCCCACCAACAGAGACGATACTGATTTTTGTGCCTAGCCATTGGTTAAGATAGGGAGCCGCACCCAAGGCAACTTGTACACCGCCACTCGTTCCGACGAGAATAATGTTAAGCGGTTGACTTTCATTGCGGGAAATGGGCTGCCGATCATTCATCCGCTCAATGATGGCATTGGCAATCCCCTGACTATAAATGGGGCCATAGCGAGGGTCAGCGGAAATAGCAAATCGCCAGAGATTGCGGATTTTGATCAGCACGCTGGCTACTCCTAACCAACCATCTGTTTGATTCGCAAAGAGCCATACAGGAGCAAGTAATCGCTGTCCTCCTAAACCCTTGTTTTCCGCTGAGTAGGGGAAAACATCTCCTACCGCTACGCAGTTAGGATGATCCTCAACTATACCGTCTAGAAAGACTTCTTCTCCAGGCGTTAATTCATTGGCAGAAAAATCTCCCACTCCTGTCAGAAAGACAATGTAACAATTGATTTGGGAGGATTCGGAGACAAGATTTGAGTCATTGTTAGGTGGCAAGATCAAGATTTGGTTTTTCTTCAAACCTAAAGTTTCTGCCCCTTGTTCCAGCCACCAGACTAGAGTCCCTACTGGCGAGGTAATGCCCCAGATTAAGAGTATAACTACCGCTAGGAGCAACAGCTTCAAGGTTTCCCCCCGAAGCCATACAAGTATCCGCCAAATCAATCGCAGCATTCAAGAATGTCTAGTTGCCTACTGTTACTGTCTTAAGTCAGTTAATTTTAGTCAGGAAGTGAAATTTTTTGGTGATTGGCTACCTGACACAGTATTCTATCAAAGTTGTCATCAATCGTGAGTAGTAAGGATTCAACGTGAGCAGCGAGGAATCAAAAGTAAGTTTGGGCACGACCCTTTGGAATGCACTTGCTTTGGATGGAAATTTTTATGAAAATGCTCGGAATACGCCTAAAACGTATCGGATTGCCCAAACTATTGTGATTTTAGCAGCACTGTCCCATGTTTTGGGTAGTGCAGTCATTTTGTTAATTAATCTAGCAACGCTTCCCGTGATGCTGCTGGCGCTTCTGATTGATGGGATTAGCATTGTGGGAGGCTATTATTTCTGGACTCTCACCATTTGGAAGATCGGGCAGTGGCGAAAACCAAATCACGTTAGCTATGGGGATTTGATGATTCCGATTGGCTTTGCTTATGCTCCGCAAGTGCTGAACTTCTTAACGCTGATTCCTTTGCTAGGACAACCAATTGAACGGGTGCTAGCCGTTTGGAGTTTGCTGGCTGTGATTGTAGCAGTACGCCAAGGGTTAGATATTAGCACTCGCAATTCGGCGTTGATTTGTTTGGTAGGATGGCCTCTGGTACAGCTGGCGGTTGGATTTGTACAACGCTTTGAACAATTCCTGGTAGGGCGTTTCTAGTAAAAATGTCCGACGACTAATGTCCGACGACTAATGTCGCGGCTAAACAAACAAAGCCTGACGAGAGCAGGCTATTTATTAGCCTGCTCTCGTCAGGCTTCGTTCTTCTAGCCCTAGGCTTCTAGCCTGTGGGAGTATATTTCCAATTTCACGGGATGCTCCCGATTATTCTGACTCGACCAGTTACTTTCGGGGATTAAGGATTGTTAAAATAGAGCAAAATACTTGTAAATGAATTTTGTTAAGGTCTTTTCGCAATCTGCCTTATGACTAGGAGACTTTCAGCCGCTGTTGGCGCGATCGCCTCCGGTATAACTTTCCCGACCGCCGCTACACCGATTCAAGCTCCTGAACGATCTAGTCAAGTTGTCCGCAAGTTATATCCTAATTACAAAGTGATCGTGTTGGACGATGATTTTAATACGTTTGAACACGTTCACGATTGTTTGGTGAAGTATATCCCTGAGATGACGAGCGATCGCGCTTGGGAACACACCTATCAAATCCACTTTGAAGGTCAAGCGATTGTTTGGGTGGGTCCCCAAGAGCAGGCAGAACTATACCACGAGCAACTCAGCCGCGCTGGGTTGACAATGGCTCCCCTAGAGGCGGCTTAAAAGAGTTATGAGTTTGAGGCGAGCATTCTTAATTCAAAACTCATAACTCATAACTTTCCGATTCCCTACGCGGTCACGGTTGCCATTGCCCGTTCAACGGCTTGTAAGGCTTGGTCTACCTCTTCGGCAGAGACAATCAGCGGTGGCACAAATCGAATCACCTTGGGACCTGCAGGAACCAGCAATAAGCCGTCGGCAATCGCCGCTTTAACGACCGAAGCTGAAGTTAATTCAATATCTGCCTTCAACTCCATGCCGTCGATTAAACCCCAGCCGCGCACTTCACTAATTTGGTCGGGGTATTTAGATGCGATCGCTCTCAATCCAGCTCGTAATTGTTCGCCCCGATCTTGTACATTTTGCAGAATATTATCCCGTTCTAGAGTCTGACAGACCGTTAACGCAGCAGCACAGGCAAAGGGATTGCCGCCATAGGTGCTAGCATGATCTCCCGGCCCAAAAACATCACAATGTTTCTTGCACAAAGTTGCACCAATGGGAATGCCGCCGCCTAATCCCTTGGCAGAAGTGAAGATATCCGGCTCAATCCCCAAATTCTCATATCCCCAAAACTTGCCGCTGCGACCCATCCCGACTTGCACTTCATCTAAAATCAGCAAAATGCCAGTTTCATCGCACAGTTGGCGCACCTGCTGGAAGTATTCCACCTCTCCCGGACGAACGCCACCTTCTCCCTGCAAGGCTTCTAGCATAATTGCGGCAACAGCGCGATCGCCTTCATCTAGTTGAGCGATCGCATTCTTGACTGCCTGAATATCGTTGTAAGGCACATAATAAAAACCGGGCATCAACGGGTCAAAGTTCTTCTGATACTTCGGTTGACCCGTGGCAGTAATCGTCGCCAACGTGCGCCCGTGGAAACTGGCGTGAGCAGTCAAAATAATCGGATACTCAATCCCTTTGACCGTGTGGGCGTATTTCCGAGCCAGTTTAATTGCCCCTTCGTTCGCCTCAGCACCGGAATTGCAGAAAAACGCCCGATCCGCGCAGGAATGGTCGATCAGCCATTTTGCTAATTCCCCCTGCACCGGGATGTAATACAAGTTAGAAACATGGTGCAGCGTCTGGATTTGGCGAGTTACGGTTTCTACCATTGCTGGGTGGGCGTGTCCGAGGGTACAAGTGGCAATTCCGGCAACAAAGTCCAGATATTCGCGCCCCTCGCTATCCCAAAGGCGGCAACCCGCACCCCGTTCTAAAGCTAGAGGATAGCGCCCGTAGGTACTCATCACCGAGGCGTCAAAGTTTTCTGGGTCATACGGAACAGACACGCCTGACTCTGCCGGAATTGAGGGATTTTCAACCAGAGTTTCTAAACTCACTGCTTACTCCTGAAATTTTTTATCCTTATCTGGCAATCTTAAAGGGAATTTTCAAAAAGTTCTGTTTAACGGGAACTATAAACGCAAGAGAAAACATAAATAGGCAATAGGGAGGGTTTGTTAATTCAAAACTCAAACCTCTTTTTGGCGTTCTTGGGTCAGGCGCGGTTATCTTTACAAGGGGAATACGTTCAACGCGCAGCAGTGGTGACAAAGACTGGTGTACTCAACCCTTGAACAAAAATATCGACGCCTTCGCAAAGAGTTGATTGGCGGTGCGATCGCACTTTTTGGTGTCGCCCTGTTCGGCACTTTATGGTACAAGCTGGTGGAGGGTTGGTCGTGGTCAGATGCTGCCTATATGACTGTGATCACGCTAGCAACAGTGGGATATGGAGAAACTAATCCGCTGGGTAATCGCGGTCGCTTGTTTACCATCACCCTAATTTTGATGGGTGTAGTCAGCATCGGCTACATCGTCAATCGGTTTACAGAAGCCCTAATTCAAGGCTACTTTCAAGAGGGAGGACGACTGAGGCAGCGGCGGCGTTTGGTAAATTCTTTAAATGAACACTATATCCTTTGTGGATTTGGGCGCACGGGGCGTCAGGTTGCCCTGGAATTTCAGGCTGAAGGCATTCCGTTTGTGACGATAGACTCTCAGGTGGAGCCGGTAGAGGAGGCGCTACAGTTGGGTTATATCGCGGTGCAAGGCGATGCGACTCTGGATGACACTCTCCACAGGGTAGCGATTGAACGGGCGATTTGTTTGGTGGCGGCGCTGCCTTCGGATGCGGAAAATCTCTATACGGTGATTTCGGCGAAAACGCTCAATCCCACCATTCGAGCGATCGCCCGTGCTAGTACAGAAGAAGCGGTGCAAAAAATGCAACGTGCCGGTGCTGATGCCGTGGTTTCTCCCTATATTACCGGCGGCAGGCGCATGGCAGCAGCAGCGCTTAGACCCCAAGTGATGGACTTTGTGGATGGTATCCTCACGGGAACCGATCGAGCTTTTTATATGGAAGAGTTCCTGATCGATCCCCAAACTTGTCCTGTTGTGGGACAAACGCTTAGAGAAGCACGGTTGCGATCGCAATCCGGCGCTTTAGTTCTCGCCATTCGTCGCGCTGATGGCAGCCTCATCGGTGGTCCCACGGGAGAAACTCAATTACTGGCGGGAGATTTGCTCATTTGCATGGGTACGGCAGAACAACTGCGAATCCTCAGCCAAATCCTGATTCCCATTAATTCTCGGAAGCTGCGTCCGCCCAAGCATACCTAATAACATTCAGTTATTGTTTTCGACCTATTACTTTGGGAGATCCGGCGACTCATCGGTAAAAAGAACGGTGGGTGAAAGTGCAAGTAAATCAGTTTAGAAGCATCCGCTACGCGAACGCACTTTCTACCTAAACTGATTTAATATTAATCCAGCTTCAGGGAATTCACTGGCACCTCATCCCAAGAATCAACCGTTCGCAATCTGGCAATCCAACCTGCCTGTTTTTGGAAATCGGTTAAATTCTTCTCGTAGGACTCATGACAATCTTTTGCCTGCCCTTCATCACAACAGGCAATACAGGCATGGATCATTCCAGACGGATCGATCTGTTCGTTTACCCAAATGGTCATCGGGCATTCTCCCTGAATTTTAAATGCATAGACTGCTTGCAACTCGACAAAAAACGCTTACCTCTCTCGCTGCGATCGCGAAGCACTCCAAAAAGTCAGTTCGCACTCTTGAAAGAGCAATCTGTTGATTGGTGCTGATTTAATACTTATACCAAGTCGCGTTGTCACATCCTTCAAATCCAATGGCAACGCCAAGGTATTTTACATTTTTTGGCTCTGTGGGGCTAAGGAATCGACCCACTTTGCTCCCCACAGCCTACCTCCACGAAAGAGATAGAACACCTCCCGTTACATCCTGCAAAAAATCGGGAACTCTAACAAGGGTACTGATGCAAACTCTAATTATTGCAGGTCATCCTTGTAGGCGATCGCTGAATTCCTGAGTTAGCGAGACAAAAACCAAGGGATGACAAGGCTTTGAGCCAATAGAAGCGCAGGAGTTGAGACCGAACGTTCGTAAAGCTGTCGATCGGTTCAACGATAAAAGGCAGCATAATCCCAGTTTAGTCACAAAAAAAGTTTCTATGAAATCTCGACTTTTCCGCTTGGTGTCTCTTTTTTTGCTCAGCATTGTGCTAATCGCAGCCTGCAATAGCACGACAACCGTAACTTCCCAAAAAGAGACTCAGCCCCTGATCGTCGGTTACAATCTGTGGCCTGGACTGTTTCCGATAGCGATCGCATCTGAAAAAGAATTCTTCTCAGCTCAAGGGGTGAAAGTCAAACCCGTCTATATCCAAAACTATCTAGAATCGGTATCTGAATTCAGTGCTGGAAAATATGATGGAGTCGCCATCACAATGGGTAGCTTGATGAGCATGATTGAGAAAAACCCAGATGTGCAGATTGCGATGGCAACTGATGAATCGGCTGGTTCTGACTCAATTGTAGTTCGCCCGGATATTAAAAATGTCGCTGACTTGAAGGGCAAGCGCCTCGGAGTCAGGTTAGGCGATGGAGAATTGTTTGTTATCGAAATGCTCCAGAAACATGGTTTGACTACCGATAATGTGACCCTAGTCAACGTAGAAGGAGAAGCGGTTCCAGCAGGTTTTAAGAGCGGTGATATTCAAGCGGGACATACTTGGGAACCGTACCTATCTGAAGTAACCAAATCTGGAGGGCGAGTATTATTCACCAGTAAGGACACACCCGGTTTAATTTCAACGGTAATTGTGTTTCGCACCTCAGTAGTACGCGATCGCCCAAAAGATATTCAAGCTTTTATTCGCGCTTGGTTCCAAGCTCAAGACTATTGGCAGGCAAATCCCGAAGAAAGTAAAGCACTGATTGCTAAAACGCTTTCTATCAAACCTGAAGAAGTTTCCAATGAGGGTGTCAAGTTGTACACCTTAAAAGACAACTTAAAAGCGTTTACTCCCGGTTCCACAACCCAGTCGTTGTACTATACTGCCAAATTGTACGCTGACTTCTATATTCGCACCGGAGGGCTAAGCGTTGCACCGGATATTCAAAAACTGATTGTTCCGTCTTTTGTGCAGCAGTTGCAATCGGGAAGTTGACACTTAGCTAACATGACCGCATTCAGTCACAAAATCAATAGGTTTGTATGAAATCTCGATTTTTCCGCTTTCTATCTTTTTTCTTGTTAAGCATTGTACTCATCACCGCTTGTAATAGCACGCCCAAGGTGACTTCTCGAAGCGAGCTTCCGACCCTGAGAGTTATTTACAATTTGTGGCCTGGGAATTTTCCGATAGCGATCGCTCACGAAAAAGGTTTCTTCACGGCTCAAGGGGTGAAAGTTGAACCCATCTATATAGAAAACTACGTAGAATCAATATCTGCCTTTAGTGCTGATAGAGCCGACGGGATCGCTACCTCATTGGGTAGCATCATCAACATTATTGGGAAAAATCCAGACGTACAGATTACCCAAGTGACAGATCAATCAGCGGGTGCGGACGTTTTGGTGGTGCAACGCGATATTAAAAGCATGAATGACTTAAAAGGCAAGCGAATCGGCACTAAGTTAGGTGATTTTGGAGAATTATTTATCAGCACCTTGCTGCACAAAAATCACCTCACCACTAATGACGTGACTCTCGTCAATGTAGAACCGGAATCGGTTCCAGCGGGTTTACAAAGTGGTGACATTCAAGCTGGAAATACTTGGGAGCCATACACAGGGCAAGCGGTAAAAGCCGGGGCGCAGGTGCTACTTAGCACTAAGCAAACACCTGGATTGCTTCCGAATGTCATCGCTTTTCGCACTTCGGTAGTACGCGATCGCCCTCTTCAAATACAGGCATTTATCCGAGCTTGGTTCCAAGCCCAAGATTACTGGAAGGCTCATCCAGAGGAAAGTAATGCACTGATTGCCAAAACACTAAACCTCAAACCTGAAGAAGTTTCCACCGATGGAGTCCAGTTATACACCTTGCAAGACAATTTAAAAGCCTTTACTCCTGGCAACACAGAGGATTCTTTGTACTATACAGCCAAATTGTACGCCGACTTCTATACTCGCACCGGAGGGCTAAACGCGGCGCTAAATATTCAAAAACTGCTCGATCCATCCTTTGTACAGCAGTTACAAAAGGTAAAGTGAGCGTGAAACATTTTCAACTTTATACCCTACGCAATAAACTGATCTTTTCTTTCTTGGGTGTAGCGCTTCTCCCTTTGCTATTACTGGCATTCTTGAATCAGCGCTCCACCCAAAAGACACTGACGAACAATGCCAATCAAACCCTCTTAACAGCCGCCTCTCAAACTGCCCTGAGTCTAGATGCCTTTATCTCCTCCAATCTGGATGCTGTCCGGGTTGAAGCTCAGTTGCCAGTATTCGCGAAGTACTTAAGTTTACCTGCTAATCAGAGACAAAATATTGCCGCAGAAGTCGAGGGCGCTTTACGTTCGCTCAGCCGTAAAGATACTTTGAATATCTCATCATACGCGCTGCTCGATCGCCAGGGGCGAGATGTAATTGATACGTATACACCAGATATTGGTAAAGATAAATCTGACCAGGATTACTTTCAGCAACCGCTCAAAACTGGCTTACCCTATGTCTCGCCCATCCAGTTTTCCCCAACTACTCGTGAGGTGAGTGTGTTTTTCAGTAGCCCGGTACGGAATGCCGCTGGAAATATTATCGGTGTGTTGCATATCTGTTATAAGGCTGCTGTTGTCCAGCGATTGGTTAGCCAAAATACCAACCTAGTGAGAAGAAGCGCATCTTTTGCGATTTTGCTGGACGAAAATCATATCCGTTTAGCTGACGGCAACGCACCTGAGTTAAATTTTAAATCGGTAACACCACTCCCACCGGCTAAAGTGAAAGCTCTGCAAGTAAAAGGACGGTTGCCAAAGGGTACAACGGCAGACTTATCGACAAATTTCCCTGCTTTTGAGCAAGGTCTAGATAACGCTGCCACATCCCCTTACTTTACAACCGCTTTATCCTCTACAAACAACGATCTAAATGCAGCCGCTGTCACCAAGTTAAAGACGCAGCCGTGGTTTGTAGTGTTTGTGCAGCCGAAAGCAGTATTTCTAGCGCCTATCGAAGCCCAAATCCGCGCCACGCTATTACTGGCTGCGATCATTGCCGGTGTAGTCATTATCGCGGCTATCACGATCGGACAACTTCTGGCTAAGCCGCTGATTAATCTAGCTGGGACAGTGACTCAATTCACTGCTGGCAACCTTGATGCTCGTACTTCTATCAAATCACAGGATGAAATTGGGGTGCTAGCTTTGAGTTTCAATGCGATGGCAGAACAAGTCGGTAAATTGCTTCAAGGCTTAGAAGAGCGTACCCGCGAACTGGAAGTCAGTCAACACGTTACGGTTGCCGTCAGCGAACTGTCGAAAGCGATCGTAGATCCGGAACGGCTGTTGCGCGAAGCGATCGCCCTCATGCAGAATCGCTTTGGCTTACACTACGTGCAAATTTATCTGTTGGATCAAACCACGAATCAACTCATCCGACGGGCTGACTCTGGCAACCAGGATATGCTTGGGCATGATGAAAGTGCTTGTCTGTCTCTTGACGATCGCAGCTTGGTCGCCCTTGCTGCCCGAAATCAGCAAACGATCTGGGTGGATAATCAGGACAATGCAGGGCTAGCAGCAGGCTTGAAACCCATCCCAATCGGTTCTTCCGCAGCGGTGCCCTTGATCGCCCGTGGGGCGCTACTAGGAGTGCTGGACATTCAAGACAATGAAAGCGATCGCTTCAGTCAAACTGATCTGGAGACGTTCAACACCCTGGCGGGACAAATCGCCACTGCTTTAGAAAATGCCCGGTTGTTTGAAGAGATTCAAAAGGCTGAAGCTCAATACCGAGACAAAGCTCAAGAGTTGCAACAAACTCTATCTGAGTTGAAACAAACTCAAACTCAATTAATTCAAACTGAAAAAATGTCTAGTTTGGGTCAACTGGTGGCTGGAGTTGCTCATGAAATTAATAATCCAGTCAACTTCATTTATGGCAACGTCTCTCCTGCCAATGAATACCTAGAAGATTTGCTCAAACTCCTAAATTTGTACCAGCAACACTACCCCAATCCTGATCCGGAAATTCAAGCCTATATCGAAGAAATTGAACTCGAATTCCTGCTCCTAGATTTTCATAAAATTCTATCTTCTATGAAAGTTGGAGCCGAACGGATTCGTCAAATTGTTCTATCTCTGAGAAACTTCTCTCGTTTGGATGAGGCGGAAATGAAAGCCGTTGATATTCATGAGGGTCTTGAGAATACGCTGGTAATTTTACAAAATCAACTAAAAGATAAGCCGGGACATCCTGAAATTCAGGTTATTAAAGAGTATGGCAATTTGCCTTTAGTAGAATGCTATGCCGGACAACTGAATCAAGTGTTTATGAATTTACTTACAAATGCAATTGATTCTCTCGATGAATTTAATCGTAAACGCTCGACCGATGAAATTAAATGTAACCCCACTACTATCTGGATTTGCACCAAAGTTGCAGGGAAAAATCAAGTAGAAATCCGAATAATTGACAATGGCTTGGGGATTCCATCTGAGGTTCAGCCAAGACTCTTCGATCCCTTCTTTACGACGAAAAACGTTGGCAAAGGAACTGGGCTGGGTTTAGCGATTAGCTACCAAATTGTAGTGGAAAAACACGGGGGACAATTGGAGTGTATTTCAGCAGCCGGTCAAGGGGCTGAGTTTGCCATCAAGATTCCAATTAGAGTTTAAATTAACTGACCTTCTTAAGAGCGAACCGACAGGTCGGCGCAACGCGCGATCGCGCTGGGGAATTTCCGGACTGACCGAATCTACCACGACGCCGTTGACTCCGTAATCCTCAACCCTAGGCTATTTAGGGGAAATCACCAGGCTCAAGATGCGTTTACCCAGTGGACGGGAAAGAAAGCTAGAAACTTTAGCTGCTGGATAGGATTTATAGCAACTCATTTTATAAAAAATCCCCAAATCTACAGCATTTTTTTAAAAGTTCCATATTTTCACGTATGACTGAAGTTAGTCAGCACACCGAAAATAGATACAGTGCGGAAAAAGCCACAAATATTATAAGCGTCGTGGATAAAGAAATGACTTTCAGTAGAAATACGCAAGTTTTACAGCCAGAATTAGATCGGGAAGGATTGCTGCACCGAATCACTAACCGGATTCGTCAATCCCTAGAATTTCAAGAAATTTTAATCGCAACGGTGGCAGAAGTCAGTTCGTTACTAGAAGCAGACCGAGTCATGGTATATCGGTTTCATGCTGATGAAAGTGGAGAAGTGATTGCCGAATTTATTCATAAAAATCGCCTTCCGTCTTTAAAAGGTTTGAACTTTCCAGCGGATGACATTCCTCCCCAAGCACGCGAACTCTATCGGAAAGTGCGTCTGCGTTCGATTGTGAATGTTGCTTCCGGACTTATTGGTTTATCGCTACTGGATTCTCCAGAAACCGGAGAATCCCTAGAAACCAGAAAGATCCACTATCGCCCTGTAGACCCTTGCCATGTGGCATATCTCAAATCAATGGGCGTGGAGTCTTCGCTGGTGGTGCCGATTCTGCATGGCGATCGCTTGTGGGGGCTTTTAGTCGCTCACTATTCGCAACCGCAAGTAATTTCAGAACGGGAACTGGAAATTGTCCAGATGGTAGCGGATCAAGTGTCGATGGCGATCGCCCAATCAACTTTACTCACCCAAACCCGCGAAAAAACTCAACGAGAAGTCACTCTTAACCGTGTCTCTACCCTGCTGCATTCACTACATACCATTGAGCTGCAATCAGCCCTTGAGGAAACCGTTACCGCTTTGCAAGGTTCCGGTGGCAGACTGTACATAACCCCAGAAACCACTGGCTTGTCAGCGGTGGTATACACCTGTGGCAATCAATTGACGCTAGTAGAACCGGGAGTGGTAGCAGCAAATCCTGCCTCATCCGTTCTAATTGAGCAGCATCCTCTCTGGCAAGAATGGTTAAGTGGGACCAATTTAAACCTCGTTACAGCAGATGCTAGCGGTAGCAGTGGCATTGTGGCGATCGCTGATTTGTATAAACAAACATATTTGCAACCGCTAGGAACCGTATTTCAATCTACTCTGATTCAAGGCGTGTTGATTGTACCCCTCCAACACCGTCAACAGTTGGTGGGATACTTGACCATTTTTCGAGATGAAATTGACACAGAAACGTTATGGGCTGGGCATTTTGACCCCGATACGCGACAAGTCCACCCCCGTAAATCCTTTGAACTTTGGCGACAGCTAAAAAGAGGTCAACCTCGCCAGTGGACTCCGGAAGAGATTGAACTCGCTGATGCTTTGGGCGATCGCTTCTCAATGGCGATTGAGCAGTATGGACTGTACCAAAAGGTGCAGCGTCTGAATGTCAACCTCGATTGTCAAGTCCAAGAGCGTACAGTCAAGTTACAACAATCCTTGGAGTGGGCTAGCGTTCTTAAGCAAGTCATCGACCAAATCCGCAGCACTTTGGAGCTAAAAACCATCCTGCAAACCATCGTGCGCGAAGTCCGGAACCTGTTAAATACAGATCGAGTGATAATTTACCAGTTCACCCGACGCTGGCAAGGCGAGGTGGTTGTCGAAGAGGTCACTTGCAAAACGAAATCAATTCTGGGGCAGGTATATGACGAGAACTGCTTTCCTATAGAGTACGCAATCTTATACCAGGGCGGACGGGTTCGGGCAATTAGCGACGTGCATCAAGCTTCTTTGCAAGCTTGTCATCTCGAATTCTTGGAACATATTCAGGTAAAAGCCAATTTAGTCGTCCCGATTCGCAGAGGGGAGCAACTGTGGGGGCTACTGGTTGCCCATGCGTGTCATGCGCCAAGAGTTTGGAAGGCGGAGGAAGTCGATCTGCTGCAACAACTCGCCGATCAAGCGGCGATCGCGATTCAGCAAGCCGAACTCTACCAACAGCAAGCGGAATTACTCGCTCAAACCCAGCAGCAAGCAGAACAACTCTCTAGCGCCCTCCAAGAGTTACAGAAAACCCAAACCCAGCTAATTCAAACCGAAAAAATGTCGAGTTTGGGTCAACTGGTTGCCGGTGTCGCTCACGAAATTAATAATCCGGTTAATTTTATCTACGGCAATATCAGCCACGTTGATGAGTATACCCAAGATATGCTCAGACTCATGGAACTCTACCAACGGCATTACCCGAATCCCCATGCGGAAATTGTGGAGCGAGCAGAGGCGATTGACATAGAGTTCCTGACTTCGGATCTACCCCAGATGTTGTCATCGATGAAGGTTGGAGCTGACCGCATCCGCCAGATCGTTCTGTCTTTACGCAATTTCTCCCGACTGGACGAGGCTGAGAGGAAGCCTGTCGATCTCCACAGTGGCATCGACAGCACTCTGTTAATCTTGCAACAGCGACTGAAAGCAAAGCCAGACCATGCCGATATCGACGTGGTGAAAGATTATGGAGACTTGCCGCCTATCGAGTGCTACGCCGGTCAGCTAAATCAAGTTTTTATGAACGTCATCAGCAACGCCATTGACGCTCTAGAGCAACGCGATGAATTGCGATCGCTTGAGGAAATTAAAAACTTACCCAGTCAGATTACGATTCGCACTTTTGTGATGCAGGACAACCCAGATGGTATCCCCCGCGTTGTCATTCAGATTAGTGACAATGGCCCTGGCATGAGTGCAGACGTGCAGTGCCAAGTTTTCGATCCCTTTTTCACCACCAAGCCGGTTGGGAAAGGCACGGGTCTGGGACTTTCCATTAGCTACCAGATTGTGGTAGAAAAACACGGCGGTTTCTTTAAATGTATGTCTCAACCCGGTCAGGGTACTGAGTTCTCGATAGAAATTCCCCTGAACAGCCAGTTAGTACAAAGCTGCTAGAACGGCTTACACTCGGAAACCTCCTTTCCTTGCAAGGAAAGGAGGTTCTGTTTTTCAGGTGAAAAATCTGAATTTTCCCGACATCTTGGGAGCAACTGCGTTATCTCAGCATTGGTTAAGAATAGGTTAATTTGTAATTAATAAACAGTTATTGATATAAATATAAGTTGATATCAATCTCGATCCAGGGCAAGCCTGGGTTGGTTCCCAACTTCGCACAGGTGAATCTATGAGTACCCAAAAAGTCTCATCGCAGTCCTTTTGTGCCCAAAAACTGAAAACTTTGGCAGATTCAACGCGGCTTCAGGTTTTAGAACTGCTCATCAGCGGTCCCAAGCACGTTGGCGAGATGAATGCCGTGCTGGGATTGCAACAGAGTTTGCTATCGCATCATCTAAAAGTTTTGCGGGAAGAGGGTTTTGTGACGGCGACGCGAGATGGCAAGGCGGTGCTTTATCAGCTAGCTCCTGCAATCGGTAGGGCAAATGCTGGTCGGGCGATTGATTTGGGATGTTGTTTCCTTTCCTTTGATTCCAATCAATAAAAAAACCTCAATTTATAACAGATGAAAAACCTAAGACTGCTGGTGCCGCTTTCTATGGCGTTGGCGACCTGCTTTTGGCTGCAATCTTGCGGGAAGCCCCAAGAAGCGGCAACCCAGTCGTCTGATAAGTTACAAGGCAAGCTGGTTTTGACGGGATCGAGTACGGTAGCGCCTCTGGCGGCTGAGATTGCCAAGCGCTATGAAACTCAACATCCGGGAGTCCGGATTGACGTGCAAACGGGCGGATCTTCGCGGGGAGTAGCAGATGCCCGTCAGGGGGTGGCGGATATTGGGATGGTTTCGCGAAGTCTCAAAGACAGCGAGAAGGATTTGCAAGCTTTTACCATTGCTAACGATGGCGTCTCGGTCATTCTCAATCAAGACAATCCAGTTAAAAATCTGACCGACAAGCAAATTGTCGATATCTACACCGACAAAATCAATAACTGGAAACAAGTCGGGGGGAAAGATGCGCCGATTACGGTGGTCAATAAAGCTGAGGGTCGATCCACCCTGGAACTGTTTGCCGACCACTTCAAATTAAAGACAACTGACATTCGCGCCGATGTGGTGATTGGCGATAACGAACAAGGGATCAAAACCGTAGCAGGGAATCCCAACGCGATCGCTTATGTCTCCATTGGTTCTGGCGAATATGGTGCCACTCACAATACTCCGATCAAACTGCTGCCAATAGAAGGAGTAGACGCCTCCATCGCCAACGTCAGCAACGGCACATTTCCGATTTCTCGTCCTCTCAATTTAGTAACAAAAACCACACCTACTGGATTGCAAAAAGACTTTATTGATTTTGCCGGTTCTCAAGATGTGCAAGACATTGTGAAGGAGCAATATTTTGTCCCAGTCGCGAAATGAAGTCATACTCGTCTGGATATTGCGGGGAATGGCGATTGTTTCTGGCGCGATCGCTCTTTTAATTCTGCTATTCCTGATCTGGGAAACCTTGCCGATCTTGCAAAATATTGGGCTGACGCGCTTCTTTAACGACCCCTCCTGGCATCCAGCTAGCGAAGAATTTAACCTAATGCCGATGCTGTGGGGGTCGCTGTTTGTGACGGCGGGTTCTGTGCTAGTCGCAACACCATTGGGCATTCTTTCAGCAGTTTTTTGTCACTATTACGCACCCCCGATTCTAGCCAAAATTTACCGACGCTTAATTGAGCTTTTAGCAGGGATTCCCTCAGTCGTTTATGGTTTTTGGGGTTTAGTCGTGCTGGTGCCAATTATCGGGCGGATTCACCCGCCGGGACCGAGTTTATTCGCTGGGATTCTTATCCTAACTCTGATGATTCTTCCCACCATTGCCCTCGTCGCAGATGCCACCTTTGCCAACGTGCCCGCAGATTACCTGCAGGGTGCAGCGGCGCTGGGATTGGGACGCTGGGCAATGGTGCGTGGTGTGGTTTTTCCGGCAGCAAAATCAGGGCTATTAACGGGGATCATCTTGGAGACGGGACGGGCGATCGGTGAAACAATGGCGGTGCTAATGGTTTGCGGTAACGTCGTGCAGGTACCAAAGGGTGTATTTGAGCCAGTGCGGACGTTGACGGCAAATATTGCTCTAGAGATGGCTTATGCCGTGGGAAATCACCGCGCCGCCTTGTTTGTCAGCGGGTTGATATTGATGGCAATGATTGTGGTTTTAGTCGTTGTTGCCGAAACGATTAATCAGGGAGATTTTTATTAATAGGATTCAATGTAGGTTGGGTTGAGGAACGAAACCCAACAAAGGCTTATCAATGTTGGGTTTCGTTCCTCAACCCAACCTACAATTATTCTTACCTGGACGGTATTACACATCTATGACTAAACCCTTGGTAAAATCACCAGTAAAAAGGCGAGAATCAAAAGAAGGAACCCATCTTTTGGGTTTAAAATCTTTACCTGTTTATGAGTTAATTTCAATTGTAGTTGTCTGGGCATCTGTCGCTTTAATAACAGCTTCGCTGTTATGGCTATTGAGCGAGATTTTTGTTTCTGGTATCGGTCAAATTAACTGGGAGTTTCTGACAACAACGCCCCACAATGCTGGTCGAGATGGAGGAATTGCACCCATTTTAGTCTCGACAGCGCTGATTGTAGGAGTTTGCATGGCAGTTTCAATTCCTTTAGGAGTAGGGACTGCAATATTGCTGGCTGAATTTACCTCAAATGAGAGTATTTTGGGGCGGTTGGTGCGCCTTAGCTTGGATGTTTTAGCAGGCGTCCCTTCAATTGTTTTCGGTCTTTTCGGCAATGCTTTTTTCTGTAAAACCTTGGGAATGGGCTTTTCGATTCTTTCTGGTGGGTTGACGCTGGCGTGTATGGTGCTGCCGATTGTGATTCGCTCAACCCAGGAGGGTTTCCGAGGCGTACCGGATGACTATCGACGTTCGGCGGCGGCGCTGGGACTCTCGCGTACAGCAACATTATGGGAGTTACTGCTACCAGCCGCAATGCCTGGATTAGTCGTGGGGTTGCTGTTGGGTTTGGGAAGAGCGATCGCTGAAACTGCTGCTTTAATCTTTACCAGCGGTTATGTCGATCGGATGCCAGAGTCACTGTGGGATTCCGGGCGATCGCTCTCGGTTCACATTTACGATCTCGCCATGAACGTCTCTGGTGGCGAACCAAACGCCTATGCCTCTGCTCTCGTATTAGTCAGCTTTCTATTACTCATTAATGCTGCAATATCTTGGCTAGCAGAGCGTTTTCGGCAATCCCGAATTTGGGTAGCGTAAACCAATCTTACCTCGCGTTCTTCCTTTGCATACTTCGCGTCTTTGCGGTTCAAATTCTTCATGAAACACTCTACAAGCGAAATTCATATCCAAGAGCAAAATTTAGCCTCACTTCCCAGTAATCCACCGGAAATAAAAACCGAGAATTTAAGCCTTTCTTACGCGAATAAACCCGCATTTAAAGATGTCACACTCGCGATTAAATCAGGTGAAATCGCAGCTCTAATTGGCCCTTCCGGTTGTGGTAAAACAAGCTTTCTCTCTTGTCTGAACCGCCTTACCGATTTAACGAACAACTGTCGGTTATCAGGGCGGATTCTGCTGGGGGATCGAGATGTGCAAGAAATCGATGTAATTTCATTGCGCCGCCGGGTAGGAATGCTATTTCAAAAACCCAACCCCTTCCCACTTTCCATTATCAGAAATCTTGAATTTCCGCTTAGAGAACACGGAGTTAGGAATCGAGAAAAAATCGATGAAATTGTCGAAGATGCTTTGCGGGATGTCGGCTTGTGGGATGAGGTGAAGGACAGGCTGAAATCTCCTGCCCTTGCCCTTTCTGGCGGTCAACAACAACGGTTGTGTCTTGCCAGAGCGATCGCACTCATTCCCGATGTTCTCCTAATGGATGAGCCTTGCAGTGCCCTCGATCCGCTTTCTGGTGAAGTCGTAGAGGATTTGATCGTCAATCTGCGCGGCAAATATACAGTCCTCGTCGTCACTCACAATCTGGCACAGGCAAAGCGGATTGCGGATGATGTGGCGCTGTTTTGGGTTCAGGATGGCGCTGGACAATTGATCGAATCCGGTTCAGTTGCCCAGATTTTTGAATCTCCCCAGCACCCTCTAACGGCTGCCTACGTCACTGGCAGAAGGGGTTAAGGGTTGCAGCCATACTCACGAGAGAATCGCCCGTAACGCGGCAAATCCGCCAGTCGGGCAAAACGTCAGCACCCATGCACTTGTAGAATGCGATCGCCGGTTCATTCCAATCTAAAACGCTCCACTCCAAGCGTCCACAGCCGCGAGATAAAGCCAACTGAGCTAGGTGGGTGAGAAGCGCCTTCCCGATCCCCTGACGCCGATATTCCGGGAGTACAAACAAGTCTTCCAGATAAATTCCCGGCTTCGTCAGAAAGGTGGAATAGTTATGGAAAAACAGGGCAAACCCCACGGCTTGCCCCGCATATTCTGCTAGAATTGCCTCGACATAAGGCTTAGAACCGAAGAGATGGTCTTTTAGGGCGTCAGCATTGCCAGTGACAGCGTCAGAGAGTTTCTCATACTCCGCCAGTGCTTTAATTAGCCCAAACAGCACCGACGCATCCCCAGGCTCCGCTGGACGTAAAATCAATTCAGTAGTCATTAGTCATCAGTCAGTGGTCATTGGTCAATCATAAAACTAATAACTAATCACTGATAACGAACAACTTTTACGTGAGCCATCCTTTCAAGCGTTTGGCAACCTGGGGACGCCGCAGTTTCCGCATCGCTTTACTTTGAATTTGACGCACTCGTTCGCGGGACAAATTAAATAAACAGCCCACTTCTTCTAACGTGTAGGGTTCGCTGCTGGTTAAACCATACCGCAGAGATATGACATCTTTTTCCCGATCGGTAAGAACGTCGCCCAACACTTCCCAGATTTCCTGGCGCATCATGGCTTCGCTCATCTGCTCTTCGGGAGATTGATTATCGCCATCTTCCAACAGATCCATCAGTTCCGTCTCTTCTCCCTTCCCGATGCGATGGTTGAGAGAAAGCGATCGCCTTCTAAGTTGCAACAACTGACGCAACTGCGAAGCCTCAATATCTAAAGATTGCGCCAGTTCCTCTTCTGTCGGATTGCGGTGCAGTTCTTGCTTGAGTTCTCGCTGCGCTTTTTTGAGCTTGTTTAACTTCTCGACAATGTGAATCGGCAATCGAATCGTTCTGGCATCGTTGGCGATTGTCCGCGTGATTGCTTGCCGAATCCACCAATAGGCATAGGTAGAAAACTTGTAACCTTTGTCGGGATCAAACTTTTCCGTAGCGCGGTTTAATCCCAGCGCCCCTTCCTGAATTAAATCGAGGAATTGAACACCTCGGTTCAAATATCGTTTAGCAATAGAAACAACCAATCGCAGGTTCGAGCGAATCATCTTCCGTTTCGCTACCCGTCCACGATACAGCAGATGTTCCATCTGCCGTTCCGAGATCCCATCTGCTGCTGCCAGTTCTGCTTTTGTGGGATCGCGTTCCAACTCTTTTTGTAATTTTTCTTGGAGCGCTTCTATTTTGACTAAATATTGGACGCGATGGGCTAATTCCACTTCTTCATCTGGTTTCAGAAGTGGATAGCGTGCCATCTCCTTAAAAAACGCTCCTACAGTATCGTCGGAGATGGTTTTGCGGTATTCAGAGGGGCGGGCATCGGCTAATTTATCGATTTCCTCTGAAATTTCATCTTCAACACTGACGATTTCTATTTCAGTGGTTTCTTCCATTTGCTGGTCGGTAATATCTACAAAATCCCGATCGGATGTAGATTCCACGTCGCTTCGGTTCAGGTCAGCAATATTCATAGCAAGGTCTGAGTCGGTATTGGATAAAGCGAGTTGATGGGAACGGATGCTCTCTTTGTACATATCCATGACGGACTGAAGACAGGCTCTACGAGCATAGACTCAAGGGTCAACTTTATTTTTACTGTCTGGATTCTTTGCTAATTTTGAGCTTCATTTATCCGCTCGTGGCTATGCCAGATCGGTTCCCAGCTTTGTAACACTCAAAATTTTTTTCCAACCTTTCAAGTTACAAATAGCTTTTTAAGGCTACCAGAAAATAGCTTTTTGATTGTTTCCCTGATTACATTTCTCGATTACAGAATCTAGAAGCGCTTTAGATTTGGTATGCGTCTTAAGAAAAAATCAGGGAACATGAAGGTGATGCCCTAGTCTATCAGAAGCTTGCCATCAGCTTTGAGGTCGTAGATAATTTTCAATTAAATTAAATTCAAATCCATGCCAAACCTGGGAATTGTTTGCATCTTTCTGACTCCTAATTCAGGAAAGTTTAAACTTTTTTAAATTTCCTATGCTATTCACACAGGATCTCATATACTTGATAGCTTTCCTCTCTATCGATAGGGAGAAAATAGGCATCCGCGCTCTGCACGATAGATAGAGGATAGCAAGTATACTCACATACAAGCATCCAGGCGGGACATTTGTATCCTACTTTTATCCTAGTCGTTACGACCTCAGACGTTGTTGAATTTCAAGTCCCTCAAGAGTCTACAGCCAGCTAAAATTAACTGGTCTACAGTAAGCGACAAGCATGGCGGTCTGGAGAGCTGGCTGTAGCATCTGGCTGCCAAGGGAGAGGGGGAATATGTCGTCAAATCCCAATGTCGGGCGTTCGGGCATTGTGCTGGAAAGTAGAGCATCCTACGACCAGTCTGATTCTGGACAGAATCGATGGATAGAAGTGCTGGTGGATTGTCCAGAAGCAGAAGCGCAGAAGCGGTTGTATACCTATCGGTTGCCCGCCCAGTTGCAAGTGCAGCCGGGGGATATTTTGAGCGTGCCGTTTGGGGCGCAAGTTTTGGGAGCGATCGCTATCCGGATTTGCGATGCACCGCCGCCAGATTTGAACCCAGCCAAAATCCGGGATGTGGAGGATGTGGTGAGTGCTGGGTTTTTCCCGCCGACTTACTGGCAACTGCTGAACCAAGTCGCAGAATATTACTACACCCAGCTGATTCAGGTGATTCGAGTAGCGCTACCGCCGGGATTGTTAGGGCGATCGCAGCGTCGCATCCGTCTTGCCCCAGGAGAAGGGGAGAGGGGGGGACAAGCCGGACAAGCGGGAAGTGCCAATTACTTGAGTCCATCTGCCTGTCAGATTTTGGAACTTCTGCAAGCTCAACCCTCTGGAGACTACAGCTTCGTCTACCTCCAGCGTCAAGTTAGAGGAGCGTATCGAGCAATCCGGGAGTTATTGCGGGTTAAATTAGTCGAAAGTTACCTGGAACCGCCCAGAACCCAGCGACCGAAGTTACAGAAAGCCGTGACGCTGGTTGCCGATGTTTTTCCCCTCGACTTGACGCAGCGCCAACGGGAAATTTTGGAAGTGCTGCGGCGGCGCGGCGGCGATTTGTTGTTGACTGAGTTGCTGCAAATCTGCAATGCCAGTTCATCCACCATCAAGACGCTGGAGCAAAAAGGCTGTGTGGTCATTCAAGAACGGGAGATGTTGCGAACTTCCGCAGAACCGATCTTGGCTGGGGATCAACCGAAAGCATTAACACCTGCTCAATCTGAGGCGTTAGAAGCGATCGCATCTTTATCTAGTTTTGCGAGGGTGCTGTTGCACGGAGTCACGGGTTCCGGGAAGACAGAGGTATATTTACAAGCGATCGCCCCGATCTTAGAACGGGGACAATCTGCCCTCGTCCTCGTCCCGGAAATTGGTCTTACACCCCAACTCACCGACCGATTCCGCGCCCGTTTTGGCAACAAAGTCTGCGTCTATCACAGCGCCCTTTCCGATGGCGAACGCTACGACACCTGGCGGCAAATGCTGGCGGGTGCAGCCCAAGTCGTCATTGGCACCCGCTCAGCCATCTTTGCCCCACTGCCACGCCTGGGGCTGATAGTGTTAGATGAGGAACACGACTCCAGCTTCAAGCAAGACCAACCCGCACCCACTTATCACGCCCGCACGGTTGCGACTTGGCGTGCCGAGTTGGAAAACTGCCCCCTCGTCTTAGGTTCCGCCACCCCTTCCCTAGAAACCTGGGTGAATATTACGAGTCAGGAGTTAACCTCTTCAACTGAAAACTCTCTTACCCATTACCTCTCATTGCCTGAACGCATCCAATCGCGCCCTCTACCGCCGGTAGAAGTGGTGGATATGCGCCAAGAGTTGCAGCAAGGGAATCGCTCGATTTTTAGCCGGTCGCTTCAGGAAGGCTTGCAGCAGCTACAAGATGAGGGGAAACAGGGAATTTTATTTATCCATCGGCGGGGACATAGTACCTTTGTTTCTTGCCGCAGCTGTGGGTATGTGATTGAGTGTCCTCACTGCGATGTTTCGCTGGCGTATCACCACACTCATGAAGAAGCCGCTGAATTATTGAGGTGTCATTACTGTAATTTTGTGCGATCGCATCCTCAATCCTGCCCCGAATGCGGTTCCCCCTACCTAAAATTTTTCGGCAGTGGCACCCAGCGAGTCGCCCAGGAATTAGCGCAGCAGTTCCCTCAGTTGCGCTATATCCGGTTCGATAGCGACACCACCCGCACCAAAGGCGCTCATCGCACGCTGCTGACGCGCTTTACCAACGGAGAAGCCGACTTGTTAATTGGGACTCAAATGCTCACCAAAGGGCTAGATATATCCCAGGTGACACTGGTGGGAGTTGTCGCCGCTGATGGGTTGCTGCATCTACCCGACTACCGAGCCTCAGAAAGAGCATTTCAAACCTTGACACAAGTTGCAGGTCGTGCTGGTCGAGGCAATGACCCCGGTCAAGTAATTATTCAAACTTACACCCCAGAACACGCAGTCATTCAAGCAGTACGGCGTCACCAGTATCAATCTTTCATCGAGACAGAGTTAGAACAACGAGAGGCGCTGAATTATCCTCCCTACGGACGTCTCATTTTGTTGCGGCTAAGCAGCACCGATGCCGCTGAAGTTCAGGAAACTGCCGAAATGCTAGCAGCGGGGCTGGCTTCAAATACACTCCAGGGGGATAGCAGTTCAGATGCCCATCCCACCAGCCCGATGTATGAGATATTAGGGCCAGCACCGGCGAGTATCTTACGGGTGGCGAATCGATATCGATGGCAGATTATGCTCAAGTTTGCGCCTGATTCGCTGCCAGAATTACCGGATTTCAACGAGTTGCGCCTCCTCTGCCCGTCCTCAGTCAGCTTGACAATAGATGTTGACCCGCTGAATTTGATGTGATATCCAAACCAGAAACCCGGTTTCCGATCTTAAGCTAATTCATCCGGATTAACACCCATTGCCCTCAATCGTTCTGCCAAGCGTTCAGCGCGTTCTTCTGCAAGCTGTGCTATCTCAGTACCGTCTAGCAGCAAGTTTCCCTGAGCATCCCACCAGCGCAACCAGGGAAATTCCATATTTGTATATCGACCTTGCCAAATTCCCAACTCTACTCCTAAAGGCTCAATGGGATAGTGTCCGCGCTCGTTAGGCTGCATCATCTGATAGCGCCCGTTAATTAATTGGTACACTTCCACTCGTGCCAGATTTACTTCATAGATGCCATAGAAGGGAACTCGAATCGCCTGCTCGTAAACCCAAAACTTGCCAGTTATCGGGGTTCTGTCTCGTTCTTGGGAACCATCGCCTGAGACAAACTCCAGCGCCATCAGCGGCGCAACGTATTCTTGCCACAAGACATAAGAACGTCGGTATTGACCGTTCAAAGTCGGCGGGACATTCGGCACATAAAACCAGTCTGGTGCTTCTGCTCCTCTTTCAGGCGGTTCTGTTATCCGCCAATAGATACCGCTATCTCGACCGATGCAATATTGCCCATCGGGATGAATTTGCTGCAAAACTGGTTCTATACAGTGGGTCAGCAGATCGCCTTGGGGCGGTTCTTGAAAGTTTTTCACAAATGTGCCATCCGACTCTGGTAATTGGGTATGGTCGGGAAGGGTGAAACCAATGGGAAATGGTGTTTCTGTTGATGTCATAGGAACTTGCTAATATACCGACCGATCGCGGTTTTTTATCTCACGTTAACTCATCGGGATTAACGCCCATTGCTCTTAACCTTTCTGCTAAGCGTTCAGCGCGATCGCGTTGCTGTTCTATCTGAGATTGAGCCTGCTGATTGCGTTCCCATCCAGTTAACAATAGGTTCCCCTGAGCATCCCACCAGCGCAACCAGGGAACTTCTGTATTTTGGTATCGACCCTGCCAAATTCCTAACTCAACTCCCATCGGCGGAATAAGGTAGCGTCCTCGCTCATTAGCTGGCATTCTTACATAGCGTCCCGCTATCAACTGATAGACTTCTAGTAACGCTGGTCTAGGAGAAGAATCAACAAGCACTCCAGCATCAAAGATGCCATAAAAGGGAACGCGAATTGCCTGCTCATAAACCCAAAACTTGCCACTCATGGGGGTTTGGTCTCGTTCTTCGCTGCCATCTCCAGAGACAAATTCTAGTACAATCAGCGGTGCTATGAGTTCTTGCCAAATTACATAAGAACGTCGGTATTGACCATTTAAAGTCGGCGGGACATTCGGCACATAAAACCAGTCGGGAGCTTTGCATCCGTTTAGCGGCGGGTCAGTTATCCGCCAATAGATACCGCTATCTTGACCGATGCAGTATTGCCCATCGGGATGTATTTGTTGTAAGAGTGGCTGTATAGAGTCGGTGAGCAAAATGCTTTGCGGATGTTCTTGAAAGTTTTGCACGATGCTGCCATCCGACTCTGGTAATTGGGTATGGTCGGGAAGGGTGAAACCAATGGGAAATGGTGTTTCTGTTGAGGTCATAGGAACTTGCTAATATAAATGAATCTTGATTAATTATTCTTGTAGTAACAAATCTACGGCTACTAATCCTTTTTGAATTGCCAAGATGGCGGCTTGAGTGCGATCGCGTACCTCCAACTTTTGTAAAATAGCGTGGACGTGAACCCGAACTGTACCCAAGGCGATATTTAGAAGTTCGGCAATTTCCTGATTTGTCTTCCCGGCGGCAATTAATGCTAAAATCTCCAATTCCCGACTGGTAAGCGGAGTTGCTAAAGGTTCAGCGGTTTTAGATGCAAGTGCTGAGTGTGGATTTTCTGTAAATGCAGCGCGAATTTCTGCTGTCCCCGTTTGATCCCACCATGAGGCACCGGCTGCAACTGAACGTAGTGCTAAAATTAATAGTTCAGCTTCGATTCCTTTGAGACAATAGCCATGAGCGCCAGCAGCAATTAACCGCTCAATTAAAGGCTTTTGGGAATGAGAAGTTAAAACCAAAATCGGCATTTTGGGATGACGCTGTTTAATTTGGCGACACGCTTCAACGCCTCCCAAACCAGGCAATCCCACATCCAACAACACTACATCTGGTAAATAGCAATTCGTCAGTTCCACAGCGGTTTCGCCATCAACCGCTTCTCCAACGACTTCTAACCCTTCCTGTTGCAACCGCATCCGCAGTCCCAGGCGAAACAGTTCATCATCTTCCACTAATAAAATCCGCAACGAAGGTTTCATCTTTAAGGTCTTAAAAGTTAAGTTGCAATCATAAAAATTTTTAATGATTAATTTTTAATTCCCACCGGGTAGTCGAAAGCCAAACATTGCCCCGCGTGGTTTCTGGTTTTCTCCCCAAATTGTACCGCCGTGCGCTTCAATAATCTGACGAGTCAGATATAAACCCAGTCCAGATCCTGTAGCAACGCGATCGCTATGTCCTTGATAAAATCGCTCAAATAGGTAGGGTAACTCTTCTTCTGTGATGCCCTGCCCATTATCGAGAATTTTCACAATTTGATAATCAGCATGGTACTCCAGTATGACTTCTACCTTACCGCCACGCGGGGAATGATTAATGCCATTAGTGAGTAAATTTATAAAGACTCGCTGTAATTGCAAGGCATCTCCATTCACCCACAAAAAGCGGCGAAAATCGGTTGAACCATGACTGAGAGTAATGTACACCCGACGCGAAGAAGCTAAATCTGTCAATGTAGCGATCGCTTCAGTAGCCAAGGTAACTAAATTCACGGGCGAAAGCACCAGTTTTAGCCCTTTGGTATCGTTACGATATACATCCAGCAGCGTCTCCACCAGATGTAATGTCGAAGTGTGAGAACGAACCATCATCGCCAAAACTTTTTGTTGCTGAGACGTACAAGCACCGAAGTGCCCTAATTGGAAAGATTTAATCGTTGCAATCGCGCCTAATAAAGGAGTTTTGAGATCGTGTGTCAAAGTGGAGGCAAAATCTTCACGAAGACTTGCCAGTTGTGTTTGCGATCGCAATTGGGCTTGTTGTCTCTGCATCGCCTCTTCATAACGCTGGTTGCGACGCAGCAACCAGCAAGTCACCGCCAACGCTATCACTGCAATCAATCGGTTTGCCACCGTTGACGGTTGGATCGGTTCAATAGTGGGAGAAAACAAATTTAAGATAGTTAGACTAGCAGCAGAAAGCGTGAGTTTAAGCGTTGCGTGGCGACTCAAGCGCGAATTCGTCAGTAAAATTGGTCCGATATAGAGGTAGCCAAATACATAGGATGGAGGTGTGGAAAACTCCAGCATAATCAAGACAGCAAATGCCCCTGCAATTAGCCAACCCATATTCGAGTGCTGATTTTTTATCACAAGATTTGCTTTGATAGCCACCAAGGTGCGTAACCTCCTCATCAGATTTAGTTTTAACTGATGAACGGCACCACATGACCTATACTATATCCTCAGTTTAGCGACAAACCTGAATCTATACTTGCAGATATAGAAGATGTATTAATACATATATATCTAGGTTATATATGTAATCTAATTGTGGTATTTGTCGCTTACGTATTAGGATGCTAATCAGACAAGTTAAAGATTTATTTGTCTAATTTATCTGCAAGTAAATTGTACTTAGATTAAATTAGGTTTAATTTATGTGGCAAGGCTTCTTTCAAATTGTCATAACCTTATCTATTCTGGTAGTAACAAGTAAGGTTTTGGGCGACTACATAGCTCGTGTATTTAAAGGAGAAAAAACCTTTTTTGACCCGGTAATGATACCGATAGAAAAAGCTATCTACGCACTAGGGGGCGTGCGAAACCAAGACAATCAGACGGGTTGGCAGTATGTCCGTGCCGTGCTTTATACCAACTTGGTCATGGGTATATTAGTTTATCTAATTCTCATACTACAGCAATTCCTGCCCCTAAATCCTACCGGATTAAGTGCCCCCAGTTGGGATTTAGCACTGCACACAACAATCTCATTTTTGACCAACACAAACCAGCAGCATTATTCTGGCGAAACCACCTTCAGTTATGCCAGTCAGATGTTAGCGCTGGGTTATCTAATGTTTACCTCAGCCGCGACAGGATTAGCAGTGGGAATTGCCTTTATTCGCGGCTTAACTGGCAGATCGCTAGGTAACTTTTACGTTGATTTAATCCAATCCATTACGCGGATATTGCTGCCTCTGTCCATCTTAGGAGCGCTATTGTTAATAATTCTGGGCGTTCCGGAAACCTTAGCTAGACCGCAGGTAGCTACCACCTTAGAAAATGGAATACAAATCATTGCCCGTGGCCCTGTAGCCCACTTTGAAAGTATCAAACAGCTAGGAGAAAATGGCGGTGGATTTTTTGCCATCAACTCCGCCCATCCATTTGAAAATCCCAATGGCTTCTCCAATCTGCTAGAAACAATTGCGATGGTTTGCATTCCGGCGTCGCTGATTATAACCTACGGCATCTTTGCCAATAACAAAAAGCAGGGATGGCTGCTATTTTGGATGGTATTTATTATTTATGCTGTCTTGATTAGTATTACTGCCATTGCCGAATATCAAGGAAATCCTCTAGTTAATAATCTCCTGGGAGGACAGCAACCTATTCCCAACTTAGAAGGCAAAGAAGTTAGATTTGGTTGGGCACAGACAGCACTTTGGGCAATTACGACAACAGGAACTATGTGCGGTGCTGTCAACGGGATGCACGATTCTCTAATGCCTCCGGGAGGCTTTTCCACCCTGTTTAATATGTTCCTTCAGATTGTCTGGGGTGGTCAGGGGACTGGAACAGCTTACTTGTTCATCTACCTAATTTTGACAGTATTTCTGACAGGCTTGATGGTGGGAAGAACCCCAGAATTTTTGGGGCGAAAAGTTGAGAAAAAAGAAATCGTTCTTGCCAGCGTCGTGCTACTCATCCACCCGATAGCAGTATTGATTCCCTCAGCCATTACTCTCGCTTTTCCCAACACCCTGGCTGGAATCAGTAACCCCGGCTTTCACGGCATCTCCCAAGTCGTCTACGAGTACACCTCAGCCTCCGCCAACAACGGATCTGGCTTTGAAGGATTGGGCGACGCTACCCTGTGGTGGAACTTGAGTACGTGTTTCAGCCTCTTACTCGGTCGCTACATCCCGATTATCGCCCTGCTGCTGTTAGCCGACAGCATGGCTCACAAACAACCAGTACCCGAAACTAGCGGCACCCTCCGCACCGATACACTTCTATTTACCGCCGTCACAGCGGGAATTATCTTGATTTTAGGCGCACTAACCTTCTTCCCAGTTTTAGCACTTGGTCCTATAGCCGAAGCTTTCCAAATTGCTAAAGGAGGGTAATTTTTAACGCTCTCGGTACGCAAAGTTATAACAACCTTTGTTCAAATTTTGAACCTTGTTTGGGTTTAAACTTTAAGGAATCTTGAAATATGACTTCTAACAATATTTCTTCTCCCCAGCAGCCAAGAGGGGCACGTTCTTCGCGCAAACATACCCCCAAGGTAAATACTAAAGGGCTTTATCAGCGAGCTTTCCGGGATGCTTTTGTCAAGCTCAACCCACGAATCATGCTGAAAAATCCAGTTATGTTTCTAGTGTGGGTTGGCACCATCATCACTGCACTGGTAACAATTGACCCAAATTTGTTTGGCACAGTACCGGGCGAAAACCAGCGGCTATTTAATGGTCTAATTACCGTAATTTTGCTATTTACCCTGCTATTTGCCAATTTTGCGGAAGCGGTGGCAGAAGGACGCGGTAAGGCACAAGCCGACTCGATGCGGGCAACCAAATCGGACACAACTGCTCGGAAATTATTGCCCGATGGCTCAATTGAGGAGGTATCTTCAACTAATTTAAGGCAAGGCGATCGCATTAAAGTTATTGCTGGTGATATCATCCCCGCCGACGGGGAAGTGATTGCTGGTGTCGCCTCCGTCGATGAATCGGCAATTACTGGGGAATCTGCGCCAGTGTTGAAAGAACCAGGCTCAGATATTGCGAGTTCTGTTACAGGCGGCACGAAGATTATCTCCGATGAACTAACTCTGCGAGTAACATCCGACCCAGGTAAGGGGTTTTTAGACCGGATGATTGCTCTGGTGGAAGGCGCAGAACGTAGCAAAACACCCAACGAAATCGCCTTGACGGTATTGCTGGCAGTTCTGACTCAGGTGTTTCTGATTGTCGTAGCAACGCTGCCATCATACGGCAACTACGTAAATAACCCGGTGGGCGTAGCCACGCTGATTGCTCTGTTAGTGGCGTTGATTCCAACCACGATTGGCGGCTTGCTGAGTGCGATTGGGATTGCCGGGATGGACAGAGTCGCCCAGTTTAACGTGGTAGCGACATCTGGACGAGCCGTAGAAGCGTGTGGCGATGTCAATACCCTGATTTTGGACAAAACGGGCACGATTACCCTAGGAAACCGTTTAGCCGAGGAATTTATCCCAGTTAACGGTCATTCGATGGATGATATTGCTAAAGTTGCTCTGGCTGCCAGCGTATTTGATGAGACGCCAGAAGGCAAGTCAATTGTCAGGCTAGCAGAGAAGTTAGGGTCAACAGTGGATTTTGACCGCAATGCAGCTGAGGCAATCGAATTTTCTGCCAAAACGCGCATGAGCGGTACGGATTTGCCCGATGGTGGTGAAGTCCGTAAGGGTGCGGTAGATGCGATCAAGGGATTTGTGCGTTCGCGAAGCGGGGCGGATGCTCTCTCCCGTGATGGTAATCTGGCACCAGACCTCAATGCAGCCTACGAAAAAGTTTCCCGATTCGGTGGCACACCTCTAGCAGTTTGTCAAGGTAGCGACATCTACGGCATCATTTACCTGAAAGATATCATCAAACCAGGTATACGCGATCGCTTTGACCAACTGCGGCGGATGGGCATTCGCACCGTTATGTTAACTGGCGACAACCGAATCACCGCTTCCGTTATCGCCCAAGAAGCCGGAGTCGATGACTTCATCGCCGAAGCTACGCCAGAGGACAAAATCGCCGTCATTCAGCGCGAACAAGCAGCTGGTAAATTGGTTGCCATGACTGGCGATGGCACCAACGACGCCCCAGCCTTGGCTCAGGCTAATGTGGGTGTAGCAATGAACTCTGGCACTCAGGCGGCGAAAGAAGCTGCGAATATGGTGGATTTGGATTCTGACCCCACCAAGTTAATCGACTTAGTGACAATCGGCAAACAACTGTTAATTACTCGCGGGGCGCTGACCACTTTTTCACTTGCTAATGATATTGCCAAATACTTCGCTATTATCCCCGCAATATTTGCTTCATCTGGAATTAACAGTCTCAATGTTATGGGATTAGCTAGTGCCAAATCGGCGGTTTTATCAGCTCTGGTTTACAACGCTTTGATTATTCCCGCTTTGATTCCTTTGGCGCTGACTGGAGTCAAATTCAGACCGCTCACGGCTAATCAATTGCTGCAACGAAATATCCTAATTTATGGCTTGGGTGGAGTGATTGCGCCGTTTATTGCAATTAAAGTAATTGATGTTTTGATTGCTGCTGTGGGTTTGGCTTAAAAACGAACCGCTCCAGGACACAAAAAGAAGGAGTGAACGCGGAGATTTATGAACAGATTTAATTTGAGTGAGATATTTTCGGGGGAAATGGCACAGAGTATTGATTTGTTGAAAGCTCAATGGCGCAAGCAACCTTTGCTGCGGCAACTATTTATTTTGTTGTGCTTGAATCTGCTAATAACGCCAGCTGTGCAAGCCGCAACCGGAGGAACTCTTTCTTCAGGACAAACTTTCTGGTTGATGGCGCTCGGTCTGGTAACTATAACCTTGTCGATTTACCTATTTGTGGTTATTTTCCAACCGGAACGCTTCTAAAAAATAATTTTGAGGTTTGAATTTTGAATTTTTAATAAAACTCAAACCTCTGCAAGCAAGGGCGGGGTTTTCCCGCTCCTACAAAACTCCCATTTTTTAGGTCTTTTATGCGAGAAACCATTAAAGCAATTCGAGTCACTTTAGTTCTCTGGCTTTTAACAGCAATAATTTATCCCTTGTTCACGATAATAGTTGGGCAAGTTTTGTTTTCCTATCAGGCAAATGGTAGCATCATCGAAAATCAAGGACGAGTCTATGGCTCTGCCTTAATTGGTCAACCCTTCTCTTCTCCTGAATATTTCACAAGTCGTCCCAGCACGACGAACTACAGTAGCTTTACAACCGCAGAACGCGATCCAAAGAATATAGGTCAAATCACTGGTGTATCTGGTGCTAGCAACCTTGCTCCTAGCAATCCAGATTTACTCAAGCGGGTAGAAGCAACAACCCAACAATTGAAAGCGTCTGGTATCCAGCCCACAGCCGATTTAGTTTACACGTCTGGCTCTAGCTTAGATCCACATATCAGCGTAGAAACTGCCTATAACCAAGCCGCAAGGGTGGCGGCGGCTCGCTCTTTATCAGCAGATCGAGTTCAAGCATTGATTCCCAAATACACTGATGGTAGATTTTTGGGGATTTTCGGCGAACCTGGGGTGAATGTCCTCAAGTTGAATTTGGCACTGGATAATTTACCATCTGCCAGTAATTCATAGTTCATAGTTCATAGTGAAAGGCAATGAACAATTAACAATCAGCAATGAGCAATGAATAATTAACATTCAACAATTATGATTCCTAAAAGTGAGTTTTCAGGAACGCTGAATTCTAACATTCGTCCCGCCAGACGAGGCAAGCACAAAATATACATTGGTATGGCTCCCGGTGTCGGTAAAACTTACCGGATGCTGGAAGAAGCCCACCAACTTAAACAGGAAGGGATTGATGTTGTCATCGGGGTTCTGGAAACCCACGGGCGCAAGGAGACAGCCCAAAAAGCTAAGGGGCTAGAGATAATACCCCGCAAAACAATTATTAGAGGCGGGATGACTCTGACGGAAATGGATACAGATGCCATTTTGGAGCGTCAACCGCAGTTGGCGTTAGTAGATGAACTGGCGCATACAAATGTCCCCGGTTCTCTACGGGAAAAGCGCTACCAGGATGTTGAGGTGATTCTGGATGCAGGAATTGATGTCAATTCTACGGTGAATATCCAGCATCTGGAAAGTCTCAACGATCTGGTGGCGCGAATTACTGGCGTTGTGGTGCGAGAACGCATTCCCGATCGGTTGTTGGATGAAGCAACGCAAGTGGTGGTGATTGACGTTACGCCGGAAACTTTGGAAGACAGGTTGGTGGAGGGGAAAATCTACGCGCCGGATAAGATAGATCGGGCGCTGCAAAATTTCTTTCAAAGGCGTCATTTAGTAGCGTTGCGAGAGTTGGCGCTGCGGAAAGTGGCGGATAACGTTGAAGAGGATGCGATTACTTCTACACCCAGTGATGGATTTTGCTCAGTTCACGAACGGGTGCTGGTGTGTATTTCGACTTATCCGAATTCGGTGCAATTATTGCGACGCGGGGCGAGAATTACTGATTATATGAGGGGTCGCCTGTATGCGGTGTTTGTGTCCCATCCGGAACGCTTTTTGACGAAGGAAGAAAGTTTATATATTGAAACTTGCGAGAAGCTGACTTGGGAATTTGGCGGGGAATTTTTAAGAGTAACTAATCTTGACGTACCGCAAGCGATCGCTTCTGTCGCTCAAGAGTATCGCATTACTCAAGTGGTGCTTGGGCATTCTCAAAAATCTCGTTGGGAGTTATTCTGGAAGGGGTCTTTTGTCCAGCAGTTGATGCGCTATCTCAAAAATATCGATTTGCACATCATTGCATCTGAACAAACCTCATCTAAACAATGAATACAACTGATTAATTTTTAATTACTAAAATGATGCGTGTAATTGGTTTAATTAGCGGCACGTCGGTAGATGGCATTGACGCCGCTTTAGTAGAGATTACTGGTAAAGACTTGGATATAAAAGTGACTCTGCTAGCAGGAGCCACCTATCCTTATCCAGATGCGCTCTCAAAGCAAATTCTAGAGGTCTGTGGCGGGGCATCTTTGTCAATGGCTGAATTTGCCCAATTAGATGATGCGATCGCTTCCGCCTTCGCTCAAGCCGCCCAAAACATTCAAAACGGCAACCCCCCAGCCGAGTTAATTGGCTCTCACGGACAGACAGTTTTTCATCGCCCGCCCAAAGAGCAGGGGAAAGGGGGAGAAGAGGAGAATTCTATGCTTCATCCTTCACTCAGTCCTCAGTCCTCCGCCCTCAGCACTCCTTTAGGTTACAGCCTGCAATTAGGTCGGGGTGCCTTAATTGCCCACCTGACGGGCATTCCCACGGTGAGTAATTTCCGGGCGGCGGATATTGCTGCCGGTGGACAGGGTGCCCCGATGGTTTCAGGGATAGATGCCTATTTATTGAGCCAGCCTGACAAGAACCGATGTGTTCAAAATATTGGCGGTATTGGTAATGTCACTTACCTACCAGCGCGTCGCGGCAGCTGGCTAGAAGATATCCGAGGCTGGGACACCGGGCCGGGAAATGCGCTTCTAGACCTGGCGGTGCAGTATTTAACGAATGGAGCCAAAAGCTACGATCAAGATGGAGCATGGGCCGCAGCAGGCACAATCTGCACCAATTTAGTAGAGCGATGGCTCCAGCAGGACTACTTCCAGCAGCAACCGCCCAAATCAACGGGTCGAGAGCTATTTAGCTACACCTATCTCCAGCAGTGTATTGCAGATGCCTCTGCTTATGAGCTGAGTAGCGCTGACCTGCTGGCGACGCTGACTGAACTTACTGCTGCGTCAATTGTTCATAGCTACCGCACTTTCCTGCCACAGATGCCTGAGGAGGTGTTATTGTGTGGCGGTGGCAGCCGCAATCTCTACTTAAAGCAGCGGCTACAAGCGACTTTGGAACCCGTGCCGGTGTTGACGACGGATGAAGCGGGTGTGAATGCTGATTTCAAAGAAGCGATCGCTTTCGCTGTTTTGGCATATTGGCGACAGCTAGGCATTCCTGGCAATCTTCCCCAAGTTACCGGCGCAACTTCCGCCGTACTACTTGGAGAAGTTCATCTTCCTACAAAGCTCAAAACCATTTCCTGAGCGCGTTTTCAGCCAATTCTTCATACTAATTTTAGAAATGAAATGGCTAGAATGGCGTGAACGGTTTTGAAAAATGGCTGCTATGACAACCTTTCCGCCTCAAGAAAGCACAGCTCACGATCAGCGTCGGTGTTATTGCCTGAATCCTAATTGTAAGCAGCCAGAAAATCCTGGAAATGCCTCTATCTGCGAAAGTTGCGGATCTCAGTTACTGCTACGCGATCGCTATCGTGCGATTAAACCGATTGGTCAAGGGGGTATGGGGAGAACTTTTCTGGCGGTGGATAAGTCCCAGCCATCGGAACCGCGCTGTGCGATCAAACAGTTTTTTCTCCAACAACAAGGAACTAACAATCGCCAAAAAGCAGCAGAGTTATTCCGTCAAGAAGCAACTCGCTTAGAGGTAGTTGGCAAACATCATCAAATTCCCGAACTGCTGGCATCTTTTGAGCAAGACGATCATCAGTATCTGGTGCAACAGTTTATCGATGGAGAAAACTTAGCTCAAGAATTAGCACAAAAAGGACCATTTAAAGAAGTAGAAATTCGGCAACTCCTGCAAAGTTTGCTGCCAGTGTTGCAATTTGTCCACAGTCAGCAGATGATTCACCGGGATATTAAACCCGAAAACATCATTCGCAACCGTCGAGATGGCAACCTCGTGTTAGTCGATTTTGGCGCAGCAAAGTATGCGACTGAGACGATGTTAGGCAGAACTGGAACGGTTATTGGTTCTGCGGCGTATACGGCTCCCGAACAAGCAAAAGGTAAGGCAGTTTTTGCGAGCGATTTGTATAGTTTGGGTGTTACTTGTATCCATTTGCTAACCCAAATTCCTCCTTTCGATCTGAGCGATACGAGTGAAGATACCTGGGTTTGGCGGCATTTCTTGAAGACGCCAGTGAGTAATCAGTTAGGTAGCATTCTCGACAAAATGTTGCAAACGGGTACGAAGCGGCGCTATCAATCAGCAGATGAAGTGTTGCAAGATTTGAATGCGCGATCGCTCCCAATTACTAAACGTAATTCTAAGAAAAAATGGCTGATAGCCGGTGCCTTCCTGTTGTTTGGATTGGTGGGAGTGCGGTACTTAGTATCTCCTGTGGCGGAGATGGTAACTCAGCAAATTGAGAAGCAAGCGTCTCTGACGGAAGGCAGCTTATTCGCTATCATAGACGGACAGCAGCAAGTGTTTCCGTTGAAACATACGGAAGTAGTGGCGAAAGTAACAGGAAATGTGTCGCGGGTGGAGGTAACGCAGACCTTTGAAAATCCCTTTAATAATCCCTTAGAAGCTGTCTATAAGTTTCCACTTCCCGATGAAGCGGCAGTGGATGACATGGAAATAAAAGTAGGCGATCGCATTATCCGAGGCGTCATCAAAAAGCGCGAAGAAGCGAAGAAAATTTACGAACAAGCTAAACAAGAAGGCAAAACTGCTGCATTATTAGACCAAGAACGAGACAATATTTTTACTCAGTCCTTGGCTAACATCAAACCAGGCGAAAAAATCGATGTGACAATTCGCTACAGTGAAAGCCTGAAGTTTGAAAAAGGTAACTATGAATTTGTCTTCCCAATGGTGGTAGGACAGCGATACATTTCAGGAACTTCAACGAATAATCAAGGCAATACAAACTCAGTTACCGACGCTTCGCAGATAAATCCGCCGACTTTACCAGATGGAACTCGTTCGGGACAAAATATTGGCGTAACGGTGGAAATTGAAGCGGGGGTGCCAGTGAAAGAAGTGCGATCGCCTTCTCATCAAATCCGCACCACTCAAGATGGTCGCATTATGCGGGTTGAATTGAGCAAGGAGAACGCAATTCCTAATAAAGACCTGATTCTGCGTTATCAGGTATCAAGTGCCCAAACCGAGTCCACAGTCTTATCTGAGGCGGATGAACGCGGCGGTCACTTTGCCGCCTATTTAATTCCAGCAGTGGAGTATCAAAGTAATGAGATTGTACCCAAAGATGTGGTATTTCTCATGGATACTTCTGGATCTCAAAGTGGCCCGCCAATCGAGCAATCGAAGGAACTGATGCGCCGGTTTATCAATGGACTCAATCCCGGCGATACCTTTAATGTTATTGACTTTTCCGATAGCACAACGCAGCTATCTTCCACACCTTTAGCGAATACGCCGCAAAACCGTGAGAAAGCCCTAAATTATATCAATCGCCTAGATGCTAACGGTGGCACCGAGTTACTCAATGGAATTCAAACAGTCTTGAATTTCCCCGCCTCACCAGCAGGACGCCTGCGGAGTATTGTCTTGATTACTGACGGTTTGATCGGTAACGACCAGCAAGCGATCGCAGAAATTAAAAAGCGGCTGAAGCCTGGAAATCGGCTTTATAGCTTCGGTGTTGGTCCTTCAGTGAACCGCTTCTTGATCGATCGTCTGGCAGAGGAAGGACGGGGTACTTCTGAAGTTGTTCCCCCTAATGAACCCGCTCAAAAAGTCGTCGAAAAATTCTCCCAACAAATCAACAATCCCGTACTAACAAATATCGAAGTTGACTGGGAAGGGACTGGAAAAGCACCAGAAATCTATCCGCTAAAGGCACCAGATTTGTTTGCCAATCAGCCATTAGTATTGTTTGGACGCAAAGGCGATCGCGCCAAGGGAACTTTGCGAATTACTGGGATCGTCGCGGGTGGCAAACGCTATGAGAAGAAGTTAGCGATTGAATTTGACGGCGGTGGCAATAGCGCGATCGCTCAACTTTGGGGACGCGCCCGGATTAAAGATTTGATGAATCAAATGTATGGCGGCGAAAATCCAACTGCTGTCAAAGCCGTTACAGATACCGCGCTAGCTTATCGGTTGTTGTCGCAATACACTTCCTTTGTCGCTGTCACTGAAGAAGTGCGAGTCGATCCCAAGAAAACTCAGCAGGTACAAGTGCCGGTAGAAACCCCAGAGGGTATGGACGCCGAACCAACTTCTAGTCAAAACGGTAACGTGCCCCCACTCAGCCAAGCACCGCCCCCTAGCAAAGCGCTAGTAGCTAGCAAACCACTAACCGTCAGCAAAGTGCCGCCATCCCAGTCAGCACCCTCAGCAGCCAACAGCGTGCCGCTATCTAGTCCAGCACAGCCATCCAGCCAATCGTCAGCTCCCGATCCAGTGCCCGAACCCAGCCAAATCTTAGGCAACATCTTGGCTATTCTCTTGCTGGGGATGTACTTTGCCTGGAAGCGGTTGAAGGGTTTAAAAAGCACTCCGCCTCGCAACTAATTCCATTTCAAGATACTGCTGTTACATTTCTCGCCCCCCAATTCATCACGGAGTTGGGGAATTTCTTATTTTATAATCGGCAAAAGATATGGGCAATTAAAATGATACGGAACTTTTATTCTTGCTGTCTATTTTTAGCATTTAAAATTGATATACTAACTCAAACAAAATACATTTAAAAATAATTGTAGGTTGGGTTGAGCGCCTAAGCGAAACCCAACCCATGCGAAAATATCGTTGGGTTTCGTTACCTCAACCCAACCTACTAGCGCATCCAGCCTAAAATACTGGGTTGAGAAAATTCGCTAAATCAAAATCTAACTCAAACAAAATACATTTAAAAATAATTGTAGGTTGGGTTTCGCTTAGGCGCTCAACCCAACCTATGCGAAAATATCGTTGGGTTTCGTTACCTCAACCCAACCTACAAGGGTTTTTATTTTTAGAGAGAATTGAATAGAATCGGTGTTAGAGGGATTGATTATCTTGCAATCAGCCAAAAACAGGTGCAATTAAAATTCTATGTACTCCCATTTTCACCGATATTTTTTATTAGCCAAAATCGACAGATTAATCCAAAAATTAATACAGAAGTTAGAGAAAATATCAGCGAACCATCCCCTAAATGCCAATATTCAAAAGCTTCTTTGTTAGACAACCCTGCCAAAACAGTCATCAAAGCCACCCGCATCCCATTTAGCGTAAATGCTACGATGACGGCGACTAATGGCAATAAAATCTTTTCCTTCAATTTAGTAGGAAAAATTAGTAAAAAAACTAAAGTTAATCCCAATAGCTGAAGAATTGTACCTACACCAGAACAAGCTCCTCCAATTTGTACAGAACCCGTTGGCAAACTTAAAATCTCCCCTTGCTGCACAACTGGGAAGCCTAAAAACCAAAGAAGAACAGATGTGAATTTAGCGGTTAATAAAGATACATTTAAAAATTTCAATATTAATTGTTGATTTAAGACGAAAAAAGCCAGAAGCAGCAATTCCCGCCAATATTGCTTTAATCCTTTAACACCAGAGGCAATTAAACCCAAGCCCAGCATTGAAATCAAAGGTGTAACGTGAAGGGTAAAACCATAGGCTGGGTAAAGACTTTTAAAAAGTACCAAACTAATCAGTGCTAACCCAACAATGCTAGAAAAATTGTCGCTTTTCAGCTCTAATGCGTCCCGTTTCTTGCAAAGCAGGGACACAACAGCAACCCAAAATAAGAAACTTGTACTCAGCAGTTCAGTATTACCACTCCTCCAAGTCAAAGTAAGATGAATCGTAATTAAGCCTGCCGCGATCGCTAACAACCAGAATTTCAAGTCTTTAACAAGTTTTAGCCTGCTCATGATTCGATAAAAGTTTTGCTCGGTAGGACTCACCCGCTAACTGCGGCTATACTAAAGAACACCGACGCTGCAACGCTTTCCGTAACAAGACTTGATATTGTGGATCGTTAACGATGTAGGCACCAAAGCGTTCTAAATGGGGATTCATCATTTGGGCGTCAAAGAAAACAAAATTGCGATCGCGCAATCTTTCCACCAACTTCACCATCGCCACCTTTGACCCCTCTGGAATCCGGTAGAACATCGATTCCCCAATAAACGCGCCCCCGATGACAATTCCTAAAATTCCCCCAGCTAGTTCCTCTCCCTGCCAAGTCTCGAAGCTATAAGCCCAGCCCTCTTCGTAGAGTGCCCCATAAATCTCTTGTAGTTCTGGGGAGATCCACGTTGTTTCTCGATCCGCACACCCAGCCACCACACCCTGGAAATCCCGATTGACGGCAACGGTAAAGCGTTCTTGGTTGAGAACACGCCGCAGTGACTTCGGGTAGCGAAACTGCTCATCTAGGGGAACGAGTGTCCTCTGACGACTGGAATACCACCCCAAGCCATTGTCGTCATCCGCCATCAAGAAGTAGCCTTGGGCATACCCCTGAATAATGGTGGGAATATCAAACTCCATGCACTCAGCCCAAGCGGGTTAATGACGTATTATCCGTGTGTATATCTCTAAACAGCCACAAATGGCTGGGTAGATGTCCTGATGAGATAGAGCCATCTTAATATCTAAAATACTGCCCCAACTTTTAGAATCATTGAGTCGGCAGCTGAAATTTAAAAGCTGATAAGCGAAAAGCTGATACGTGAAAATGTCTCAACCCATCCCACCGATCGCCTTACCACCAGCCGAAAATCCTCAGCAGGAGGGCAAATGGCTGCAAAGTGCATTGCACAAGTGGCTTGATGAAGAGTTTATTCCGGAGGCTGTCAATCAGGAGATTGCCCAAAGAGCTTCCCAGATTTATGTCCGCCAGCGGATGGAAGGTGAAAACGACCTGGGTTCTCTGGTGATTGCCATTCTGACAGAGATGCAGGCGTTTGACTTTTCCAAAAGTTTTTATAGCGAGTTTGCGATCGCGAATGCGGTCAGTGAATTGCTCTTAGACAGTCTTGGCATCGACCGCTGTTGCGGTCAATAGTCAATAGTCAATAGTCATTGGTCAAACGTAATCAACTAAAGACTAAAGACTAAAGACTAAGGACTACCAGCTAGACTTGACCACTCCCGGCAACAGACCTTGGTGTGCCCATTCCCGCATAACGTTGCGAGACAGACCAAAATCCCGGTACACGCCTCTAGGACGCCCAGTCACCCAGCAGCGATTCCGCAGGCGCGTGGGCGCACTGTTGCGCGGCAGTTGCTGTATCTGCCGATGAATCGTCAGCTTCTGTTGTTGGGTCGTTGCATTATGAAATTCTTCCTGCAACGTTTCACGCTTAGCGGCATACTTATCTACCAGCTTCTGGCGTTTTTTCTCCCGCTCAATCATGCTCTTTTTAGCCATGAATTATCCTACTTCTTCCCAGCAATAAAGACACCATTCTCCATTCTAGCGGATGGCATCAATTAGAAGCTTCCACAATTTGAGGGGATATGGCGAGGCTAAGATTTACAGAATCCGACGCAGACAAATTGGCAGCAGGACACAAATCCGCGAGGACACAAGCGTGGCACGCCGGATTCCTGGCTGTACAAATTGCCCGACCGTGATAGACCAACCGAATTGACCAATTTTCCCAATCCTCTAAGGGCAATAGTCTCATTAAATCTCGCTCTATCCGCACTGGGTCTGTATGTTCTGTCAAACCCAATCGATAGCTAAGGCGCTTCACATGGGTATCCACCGTCACGCCTTGATTGATGCCGTAAGCATGAGCGAGAACTACATTTGCCGTCTTTCGCGCTACTCCTGGTAATTCCAGCAACAATTCCATTCGTTTTGGCACCTGTCCTTTAAATTTCTCCACAATGAGACGGCAGGCACCTTGAATATTTTTAGCCTTGTTGCGATAAAAGCCGGTTGAACGAATCAGGGTTTCCAACTCAGCAATATCAGCGGTTGCCAAAGCTGGGGCGTCGGGAAACCGAGCAAATAACGCGGGTGTTACTTGATTCACCCGCTCATCGGTACATTGAGCTGAGAGAATGGTTGCGACCAATAACTGTACCGGCGTCTCGTAGTTCAGCGTACAGGGTGCGTCTCGATACAATCGCTTCAAGCGAATCAGAATCTCCAAAGTCCGTTGCTGCTTAGCTGACCATGTACGGGTAATGCTCATAAATTGTCAATTATCGAATTGGTAAGGGCGCACGGTCGTGCGCCCTTACTGGTCAGTTATCCCTTGTTAAGGACGACAGACAACTGCGTTCATTGCAAGAGTTTTTGAACCCACTCCAGGTTAGCAGTGTCTCGAACAATCAAGAAAATTCCCAAACCCAGCAGCAACATCAAACCAGTTTGCATAATCCCATCTTGGATTTGAGTCGGCAAAGGTTTACCCCGCAAACCTTCAATCAATAAGAAAGCCAGCTGACCGCCATCTAGAGCCGGTAGGGGCAAAATGTTGATAATTGCCAGGTTAATGCTGATCAAGGCAGCAAACTGAAACAGATTCGCCGCGTCTGATTTGGCAATACTGGCACCAAGTTCCACAATTTTAACCGGCCCAGCAACCTGATCGGCTGTTTCGCCAAAGTTACTGATCAGTTGTACAAAGCCCTGAGCCGTTAAAACTACGAATTCTTGGTACTTTGTAGCCGCAGCGGTCAAAACTTCCACAGGATTCTTGAGGTGCCGACGGACTACTTTGCCGCTAGGAGCTAGCTGGACACCGATGCGACCTTTCCCGTCGCTTCCGGGTTGCGGTGTCACGGTCAGGGAAATGATTTGACCTTGACGTTTAACGCTCAGCGGGATTGGCTGGTTGGGATTGTTTTGAATGACCTCCATAAGCTTGGGGATGGCTTCCTTGGAGGCTTTCAGTGGTTGACCGTCTGCCAAGAGAATAATGTCTCCTGCTTTGATGCCAGCCTTGAGTGCAGCAGAACTTACCTCTGAGGCGACTTGGGGAACCAGGACACCAGGCTGATAATTAAATTCCTGAACGCCCACTAAACCCAGTTGAGTCGCTAGCAGTAAGTAAGCAAATAGCAAGTTGGCGATGACACCAGCGCTGATGACAATGGCTCTGTCGAGGATGGGTCGGTTGCGTAGTAGATTGGGGTCTTCTGGGGGGATATCACTGTCGGGGTCATCATCGGGGAAACCGACAAATCCGCCTAGGGGAAAAGCTCGGATGGCATATTCGGTTTCCGGTCCCTGGTACTTCCAGAGAATCGGGCCAAAACCGAGGGAGAAGCGGTTGACGTGAATTCCTTGAAGACGAGCTGCCATGAAATGACCCAGCTCATGTACCACAATCAAAAGTGCCAAGACTGCGATCGCCGCAAAAACAGGCATATTAATAATTAATTCAACTAACTACATACTTCTTCATTCTACGGTGTTGCGTCCGGAAGCTGGGTGAGTTGAGAGAAGAGGAGCCGGGAAGTGTCACAAGAGAGGGTGGAAATTCCTTCCTCGCCTCCCCACAGAAATCGCTTCACCAAGCTGTCACACTCTAGCCAACTTCCAACCCCATCGCGTGGGTGATGAAATGATTAAAGATAGTTGACAGATGCTGAGAATTTTGAGAATCTAGATATAGATAAAGTTTTGCGGGTATAGCTCAGTGGTAGAGCGTCACCTTGCCAAGGTGAATGTCGCGCGTTCGAATCGCGTTACCCGCTCTTCTAGTTAAAATCATATAAAAAGTAGCCATTTCTCCAGGCGTAGGTCTCCAGAGGTAGAGAGGCAACATCTGATTATCTATAAGTCGGAGCATTTCTAGGCAAAGGTTTACAGTGTTAAAATTCGCCTAGATGGTCTGTGGCTTCAAGGGCATTCAGTCGTACCCAGTCCCAAGAAAGGCGGTTGCTAGGTGCAAACTAAAAAAGTCTAAGAGACGAACCCGGTTCCGAAAATCCTTAAGTTAACACTTTCATATCTTTGTTTAATTAGCGCTTGTGCCATCTCAGAAAGATCAGAAGATTGACTTAAATAACGATTACCCGTGCCCATGCCGACGTAGAGGGCGTTTAATCCCGATTACGCTGACAGAAGCGTTAGGCTGCGATCGCTGCCAGCAAATCTTTGTGGTAGAAGAGAGTGGGTATGCGATCGAACAACTTTCTACAAGCTATCCCTACAAGCGATCGTGGCGGTGGACGGGTCATCGCTGGAGTACCGCTCATCCAGGTCTTGGGGACAGCTACCTACCCGTGTCCTTAGGAATTATTGCGGTGGTACTGATCGCAGGGCTTTGCTTAGCTCAGATTTCACCTCCAGCCCCTCCTGGTATCATTATTGTGCTGTGTGCGATGGTGAGCGTGCTGGCGCTACTGGTGCCAGCGCTCTTCATCTGGCTGACTCACCGACGTTAGCCCAATGGCAATCAACGCTTTTACTCCCACCCCCGACCCAATGACCGCCGTTCATCGCGCTTATGAAGCTTCCCTGGAATTGGCAACCACCAAGGGAGTAGAGCGTAGCCGTGCTGTTGCAGCGATGGCGCAGGCACTTCAGAGATCCTTAGACGATATTTTGGAAGCAAACACCCTGGATCTGGAAGCTAGTCGGGAAATGGCAGCGCATGAGCTGATTTTAGATTGGTTGAAGCTGACACCGGAGCGGCTGCAAACCACTATCCACATTTTGCAACGGTTAGCTGAGTTATCCGATCCGATCCGGCGGGTGATGAACGCGACTTATCAGCTAGAACACTCGCAAACCTACTCTCAGCTAATGCCGCTGGGGGTAATTGCCTTGATTTACGAAGCCTTTCCGGAGTTAGGAGCGATCGCTGCTGGGATGTGTCTGAAAACTGGCAACAGCCTGATTCTCCGAGGTGGAAGCGAAGCCAGCCACTCTAATACAGTCATTGCCCAAGTTTTACAATCAGCCTTAGAACAGGCGGGTATGCCACCCGGTTGTCTGGAGCTACTACCATCAGATCAAGGCGCTTCCATCCGGGATTTAGTCATCCAAGACCGATACATCAATTTGGTGATTCCCTACGGTCGCCCCAGTTTAGTCCAAAAAGTGATCCAGCTCTCAACTGCACCCGTCTTGAAGTCGGCGATGGGAAACTGCTACCTCTATTGGTCGCCTACGGGTAGCTTAGATATGGCTCGGAACGCAATTTTAGACAGTCATCAGAGCGATCCTGACCCCGTTAATGCGATTGAAAAGGTTTTGATTCATCCAGCTGGCAAACCTTCATCTCTGACGATGCTTTGGAACAGCCTCAAGGAAAAAGGGTTTCAACTCAGAGGAGATAAGGATCTGGTGACACAATTTCCAGATTTGAAACTGACTGAGGAATTGGAGTGGAGTCAAGCCTATCTTGACAAGATTGTGGCTTTCAAAGTGGTAGAGAGTATCGAGGAAGCGATCGCCTGGATTAATCAATACAGCAGCGGTCACGCCGACTGTCTAGTTTCTGAATCCTATCAAGAAAGCCGCCAATTTGCTCTCGGCGTTAATAGTGCCTCCGTCTATCTCAATTCCTCTCCCCGATTTTCGCGTAACCCGAAGGGAGGAGATTCGCTATTTCTGGGAATGTCTAACCAAAAAGGACATCGCCGAGGACCAATTGGCTTGGAATCTTTTACCACCGTGAAGCACGTCGTGCAGGGACACAACTAAAAAGGCAAAAGAGAGAAGGATGGAGGAGAAAACTGTTTCATCCTTCATCCTTTGTTTCCGCTTTCTTTTGCTTTTTTACTATTTATTGTTTACTTTCTTCGGCCAGTTTTACCTTCGAGGCTAAACCGAGCGCCTGAAGGAATTGAATAGTCATCCACGTCAGGTCAATTTCCCACCATTTTAGGCCATGTCGAGCGGAATATTGAAAAGCGTGGTGGTTGTTGTGCCAACCTTCGCCATAGGTGAGTAAAGCCACCCACCAACAATTGGTTGAGCGATCCTCAGATTCGTAAGTGCGATAGCCAAATTTATGCGTTGCACTGTTGACAAACCAAGTGCAGTGAAACACTGCTACGACTCGAACAAAAATTCCCCAAACCACAAAAGGCCAACCGCCCAAGAAGTAAAGAATTAGACCTAAGACAACCTGAATGGGAATGAAATAGTTTTGGAAAAACTGATAAACTGGGTCGCCAGAAATATCTTTAGTAACGCGAGGGATGTCCGTATCCGCAGGGTTTTTATAAAGCATCCAGCCCATGTGACTCCACCAAAAGCCTTTATTGGAATCATGGGGATCTAAGTTTTGATCCGAGTGCAAATGATGGAGGCGGTGTATGCCTATCCAGTTAATCGGGCCTCCTTGGCAGGAAAGGGTGCCGCAGAGAACAAAAAAGTATTCTAACCACTTAGGCGTTTGGAAACTACGATGCGTTACCAGACGATGAAATCCCAGCGTAATTCCCAAGCCACCCGTCACCCAGTGGAAAAAGACAGCGACACCAACTGCAGCCCAGCTGAAGTTACTGGGAAACAAGGCGAAAAGCGCTGCGATGTGTAACGCAGCCATGTAGATAATAATGACCCAATCAGGACGGAGAGGCGAGTCTTGTCTCACCTGTTCTTGAGCTTTAGTTGTGGTCGCAACAGTCATGCAGTAACCTTGATAAGAATTGTGCAGCCCAATCTGCTAAGTGGATTTGGGATTTTGGTCTCGGTCTGTAAGGGCGGCTTGTTTGCCCCGCCTTGACTGGAAATGCAAATTTTTACATTGGCAAAAGCTCCAAAATCTAAAATAAATAAGAAATCTCTTTCTCCAGGTATTGATGAACAGCTTTCAACAGCTACAGGAAGCAGAAAAGGTACTGTTTCCGATTTTTTCCGCAATTGACGCCACAGTCAAGCAAAATCTCAAACGAGTGCTGGAAGCCTTTCGTCACCATCGGGTGGGGGCGCACCATTTCGCTGGTGTCACCGGCTACGGTCACGATGATTTAGGGCGACAGACGCTCGATCGGGTATTTGCCGAAGTAATGGATGCCGAAGCCGCTGCGGTTCGAGTGCAGTTTGTTTCCGGTACTCATGCGATCGCTTGTGCCTTATTTGGAGTTCTTCGTCCTGGAGATGAAATGCTGGCAGTAGCCGGTGCCCCCTATGACACACTAGAAGAAGTCATTGGTTTGCGAGGGCAAGGCCAAGGCTCCTTACTTGATTTTGGCGTTAGTTACAAAGAATTGGCTCTTACTGGCGAAGGAATTATTGATTGCCAAGCGCTGGCGACAGCAGTTAGCGATCGCACCCGTCTCGTGTTAATCCAGCGTTCCTGCGGGTATTCCTGGCGTCCTAGTCTTTCCATTACCGACATCGAAAAAATTGTTTTCCTGGTTAAACAACAAAATCCCCACACGATTTGCTTTGTCGATAATTGTTACGGGGAATTTATTGAAGAACACGAACCAACTGCTGTCGGTGCCGATCTGATGGCTGGCTCTTTGATTAAAAATCCTGGTGGTACTATTGTAACATCTGGCGGCTATATTGCGGGTCGGGCAGACTTAGTAGAAGCCGCTGCCTGCCGTTTGACTGCACCAGGAATTGGCAGTAGTGGCGGTGCCAGTTTCGATCAACATCGCCTGCTGTTCCAAGGATTGTTCCTCGCACCGCAAATGGTCGGGGAAGCCATGAAAGGTAATCACCTGACGGCTTACGTTTTCGATCGGCTGGGTTATGCAGTGAATCCTTTACCAATGGCACCCCGCCGCGACGTAATTCAAGCCATCAAATTGGGTTCGCGTGAGAAGCTGATTGCCTTTTGTCGAGCCATTCAACAGCACTCGCCCATCGATTCCTATGTTGATCCCATACCCGGTGATATGCCGGGATATGAGAGTCAGCTAGTGATGGCTGGAGGCACGTTTATTGAAGGCAGCACCTCTGAATTGTCAGCCGATGGGCCGCTGCGAGAACCATACGTTGTATTTTGTCAAGGGGGAACCCATTGGACTCATGTAGCGATCGCTCTGGAATCTGCGATTGAAGCCGTGGGACCAGCTTAGGATAATTTCGCGCAAAGGCGCAAAGACGCTAAGAAAAACTTTGCGCCTTTGTGTCTTTGCGCGAAACTAAATAATATGACTGAAAACGAGATCGCTAAAGAGATTGTTGATGCTGCCTACAAAGTTCACACCCACCTTGGACCGGGGTTGTTTGAATCTGTGTATGAAGCAGTTCTAGCTTATGAGTTAGAGAGACGAGGGCTGCGGGTAGTTCGGCAGCAGCCTATCCCGGTAATTTACGAGAGTGTAAAACTGGAGGAAGGCTTTCGAGCCGATCTGATCGTCGAAAACAAGGTAATTATTGAACTCAAGTCCTTGGAAAAACTGGCTCCGGTACATAAGAAGCAACTGCTGACCTACCTTCGCCTGACTAACAAGCGGCTTGGCTTGCTGATAAATTTCGGTGAGGTACTGATCAAGGATGGTATTACGCGGCTGGTGAATGGGCTGTAGGAATTATTTCGCGCAAAGACGCTCTCGTCGCAAAGTTTTTCTTAGCGTCTTTGCGCCTTTGCGCGAAACCTTCTAAGATTCTGGTAACTTATACTGCCCGACAATCCGCTTGGCATATTCTGGTACGTGCGCCTCTAACTTCTCCGGATGATTGCGCTTCACATACAAATAATTGCGGGTAAAGTGGGAATCAATTGAGAAACGGGCATACTCTAAACCTTTGGGGCCAATTTTTTCAATCACAACTCCCATCAGCTTTGCCGCCCACATCGGGAGAGTAACGCCTTTATCATAGGCAGGGATACTTTGTTGTACCGCTTCTTTGCGGTTTCCTTGGGACATCACTGGCTGCGTGTCTATCTGATCTTGCACCAAATCCAGCATTTCTTTGCCAGTGTCATTCCGCACCACAATCCACTGCCAGCCAAAAGGTGCGCCCATGTATCCTACTACTAAATCTGCCAGAGAATTGACATAATCAAAGCAGCTCATGCAAGAAGGAGCAAATACATCCTTTAACTGGTTTGTCTTCAGTCCAAAGAAAGGCACCATTTCCATAGAGCCATCTTCGTGCTTGAAGTGAACCCGGAAATCTTGCATAAACTCGTAATGCACCACTGTATCCGGGGAACGGCTGGTGGTTTCTAAGAATTTTTGCAATCCGGCGCGGTTAACATTATCGACGCAGGGCGTACCCAAAACGTAAAGCTTTTCTAGTCCCAGTTGCTTCTCGACTGCGCGTAATGCCTGGATTTGGCAACCAACGCCAATTACCAACAGCCGCTTCATCCCAGATTGCTCAATTTGCTCCAACACCGAGAGATTAGGGGACAGCGTTGGTTTATTCACCCGCGCTGCTAGAATCTCCTCTGGAGTTCGAGCGATTATCGGCATCGGCTGAAATCTGTCTTCCTTAGTATTCTGGACGCAGACGACACCTTCAACCATGCCGCGATTCAGCATTTCGATGGCAATGGTGCTGACAATTCCCGTCCACTGCGCCCCCTCAATTGGCTCAGTTTTCCGCGCCGCCATCATGTCTTGACTAACCCCAAAGTACCAATCATCGGGATTATCCAGATTGCGGCTTCTTCCGTGAGTTTGTTCTTCTAGTTCCGCTATCTGCTGATTAAGAAATGCACACGCTTCCTTGACATAGTGAATATAGTATGTGTCGCACAGCCCGCACTCGCTACATAGTTCTTTAGCAGGGCGACGGCTAGAGGGTTTGAGGGCTTTGGCTTTATCGTGAGGGCGCACTGAGGTCATATTAAGGGCAGTTTATTAACTAAAACATTTACCAGAGCAAGATAGCCCAAAGCTTACTTTTACACAAAAAGCGAGAGAGTTGATGAAGACTTCAGTAATTATTACGAAGCATTAATAATTGACTTAGTTTAATTTTGAGTAAGTTCTACTACCCAAATGCCACTGCGATAGTTATCTGAACTGACACCAGAGCTATGTGAATTCTCATATTCCTCAAAAGGCAAGAAACACTCATGGGATTATTCGAGCGCATTAGTCTAAATGCCAGAGCCAATCTAAATGACGCGCTTAGCAAGGCTGAAAACCTAGAAAAAATTTTGGAGCAGTCCATCATTGATATGCAGGAAGACTTAGTGCAGTTGGGTCAGGCAGTTGCCAGAGCCATTGCGACGCAAAAACGGACTCAGCAACAATACAACCAAGCCCAAACCGAAGCAGATAACTGGCAAAACCGCGCCCAGTTGGCTCTGCAAAAAGGCGATGAGAATCTTGCTAGAGAAGCGTTAGTACGCAAAAAAGTAAATTCTGACACTGCCAATACCCTGAAAACTAGTTTGGATCAGCAAACAGCTCATGTAGAAACCCTCAAGCGCAATTTAATTGTCCTAAAAAGTAAAATTTCTGAAGCCAAACAGAAACAGGATAGGCTCAAGGCACAGGTACAAGCTACCAAAGCTCAGGAACAGCTTCAAAGCGCTGTGGGACGCTTAAATACCAGCAGTGCGATGAGCGCCTTCGAGCGCATGGAAGAAAAAGTTTTGGAATTGGAAACCCGTTCTCAGGTGGTTACTCAACAAACTCCTTATTCTATCGAAACTCGATTGCTGAAGCTTGAAGGTGAGCTTAAAGCTATGAAAGCTCAATTACTAATTCAGCAGACAGCTATTGTAAACAGCCTTACACTGAACTCCACTGCTTTAGAAGAGGTGAGAGATATGCTTCAGGAAGTTCGTTCCCAGTCTAAAACGGAACTGGCTACTAAAGATTTTCTTTTCCAGCCCATGCAAGAACTGATTTCCTATAATTTAGACGAGCAATTTGCCATGCTGGAATCTGGCAGCGACCTTAATGATGAATTGGAGGCGATAAAAGCACAACTGACTGGTTATTCTACAACCCAAGTACAACTACCGCCAGCTAACCAAAATACCACCTCTAAATCTAATTCAGCAGTTGATAACGAATTGGAAGACCTAAAAAAGCAACTAGATAACCTTTAAAAAGTAGACTGTCTCATAGGAAATAGACTCGCTTAACCTGCTTCATTATTGAGGACAGAGCAGGGAAAGAAAGAGCGATCGCTCTTTCTTTCTCTTCCTTCGTGTTCTTTGCGTCTTCGCGGTTCCACTTCTTCCGTACAGCTAGTCTTCGTGGTTCCACTTCTTCCGTACAGCTAGGTAATGTAGGAGCGCGATCGCTTTCCCACCTTCCACCAAAACGCCAAACCCAGCCAGTTTAACTAGCTGGGTTAGCAAATTTATACTACAACCCTATCACCCAGGGCGAACATCAAGACAGCCTTCTGCATAATTCACTTCTGGCACTTTACCCGCAATCATGCGATTTACAGTCTTGCCATTCGTAGACACAAACACGAGACGCAAGTCTTTTTCAGCAAAGCTGCTTGGTTGAACGACCCAGGCTTTACCTTTTTCGCTGTTGAGAAGACGAATTACCTGAATTTGTCCCGGATAAGCAGACTTAATCGTGCTTTCTGTATCGTCAACTTTGATACCATGAACAGTAGTAATTTTATTGGTTTCAATTTCCACCGTAGCGATCCGACCTTCCGTGACCATGAAAGTAACACCCTCAGGCCCCTTTGCTGGCTTGTAATAGTCACAAACGCGATTGGGATTTTGCCGGGATGGTACTATTTGAGTCCCAGCAACGCCTGATGCCTCAGCAACAGTCATGTTAATTTTAACTGACCCAATGCCGTTCATCGATAGTCTCGATTGGGTTGTCAGTTTTTCGGCTTTCTTTAGGCAAAAATTCTCGCCACTTTGATCGCTTAAGCAGTTGCCGTTCCTATCCAGAATAATAACTGAGTTGATAGTTGAAAATTGCTTAAGTGTGGCATTAATAGAGCTTTTTTGACGAGCATCATCTCCAATGCCTCCCGAAACAACCGACTTACAAAATTTCAGTTTAGCAATTCCATTAGTGATGGAAATCGTAAAATCTTTGCCGCAGTTGGAACTGCCTTTGAATTCAATAGGATCGCTCAAACCACGAACTTTTTCCTGACTTGTAGGACCTGCGATTAATTGCTCAATGGCAAACTGGGCTATACTCGGACTGTTTGTTGTTCGCCAAACTGGCTCAACATAAGTGAAATCTTGCCCGCTTTGGGGGTCTTTAGGAAAAAAGACTTTGACATTTTTTGGAGTGGCTTTTACTGGCTCGAAGCTGCTTAGAAGAGCTTGTTTGGTTTGAGCGGTTTGTTCTGAAGAAGATTCTTCTAAGTTTGATTGGGAACGGGTTGCTTCTGTCGATGGTCTGATTGCGGATTTGAGTGTTTCTGAGGATTGTGCGGCATCTGTGACTTGAGTTCCACAGGCACTGATACCCGCAACTGTCAATAACAAGCAGAAAGATAATAAAGTTGATTTGCGGATGCGGTGCATTTTGTCTTTAGAGATAGATGAATGACTAATTTCTTACGTCCTCTATTGTAGAAAGCCGTCAGCAGAAAACTGATGCGGTTGTGTGTCAATACTTCGAGTGACATTAAGTGGAAACAAGCTCTTGTGAGTTGTTTCCTGAAAAAGTAGAAACGTTCTGTCTGGCAAAAAATGGAGTTTGAGGGCTGACAGGGGCTTTCTGAATCTCCTGAAGCCTTCTGGCGGTCACTGGGACAATCGAGAGAGTGACACAGACAGTTGAAGGGAACGTAAAGTCGTTGTTTCAATAAAGACGTAGAGAGAAACCTGCTGAATCAAAGTGAGACAGCAATGCTTCCAAATGCATCTGCTAACGCATACTAAATAGTATGCAAAATCCTCGTCAAATAGCATTTCTGGCACTTCGGGATGTCCACCGTAAAGGCGCTTTTGCTGACGTAGCACTCGACCGACTGCTGCGTCAAGCAGACTTAAGTGCTACCGATCGACGGTTAGTGACAGAGTTAGTTTATGGGAGTGTAAGAAGACAGCGATCGCTCGATGCACTCATCGACCATCTAGGTAAAAAGAAAGCCCACCAACAACCCCCAGACCTCCGCGCCATTCTACATTTAGGCTTATACCAACTTCGTTATCAAGACCGAATTCCTGTCTCGGCGGCTGTTAATACTACCGTGCAATTAGCGAAAGAAAACGGATTTTCTGGACTTTCCGGCTTTGTCAATGGTCTATTGCGGCAGTATATTCGTCTAGCGGAAGGCAAGAAGCCGGGAAACATGGGAGGGGAAGTTCAGGACTTAGAATCTGACCCTCTACATCTGCCAAAAAATCCAGTTGAACGATTAGGCATCTTACACAGCTATCCCGACTGGATTATTGAAGTATGGCTAGAACATCTGGGTTTAGAAGAAACGGAACATCTGTGTGAATGGATGAACCAAACACCGGCAATTGACCTGCGGGTAAATCCCCTCCGCGCTGAGATAGAGAAAGTTGAGGCAGCACTGCAAGCTGCGGGTATCTCAGTTAGTCGCGTGCCCCATCTACCGCAAGCTTTGAGACTAACTGGCGGCACAGGTGCGATTCAAAATTTACCTGGTTTCAGCGAAGGTTGGTGGACGGTGCAAGATAGTAGTGCCCAGCTAGTGAGTTATCTGCTAAATCCCCAACCGGGTGAAGTCGTCATCGATGCCTGTGCAGCACCGGGGGGAAAGACAACGCACATCGCCCAATTGATGGAAGACAAGGGAACTGTTTGGGCGTGTGACAAGACTGCTTCTCGTCTCCGGAAACTGCAAGAAAATGCCAAACGGTTAAGTTTGCACTCGATTCAAATTCAGGAGGGGGACAGCCGCAACCTACCCCAGTTTATCAATCTAGCTGATAGGGTATTACTTGATGCCCCCTGTTCTGGATTGGGTACTTTGCATCGTCATGCTGACGCCCGTTGGCGGCAAACCCTACAGACGGTTCAGGAACTTTCAATTCTGCAAGGCGAACTATTAGATCGAGTGGCTACCTGGGTTAAACCGGATGGCATTTTGGTTTATGCAACTTGTACGCTGCATCCATTGGAGAATGAAGGTGTTGTTCGCGCCTTTTTAGCGAGTCACCCCAATTGGCAGATTTCGCCACCCAACCCCAGTTCACCAGCAGCAGCCTATACTACCCCCGCTGGATGGATCGAAGTCTGGCCTCACCGGCATCAAATGGATGGATTTTTCATGGTGCGGCTACAGCAGAAAAATGGGTAAGCCTCTATGGTAGTTGTGGTTGCAGAAATCTGTTGATGGATTAATCTGTTAGGGGAAATAAGGGAGAAGCCAATGGTAGCCAATTCTAGTGTTAAACAGCTTGTCAAAATTCTCATCGGTGCAGCTTGGATTGATGGCAAAATTCAGCCAGAGGAACGGCAATATCTTCAGCGAGTGGCGAAGGAAAAGGGCATTGCTGACGATCCTGAGATTCAGCCTTTGTTGTATGAACTCGTAGCTGTAAGCCCAAGCGAGGTCTACAATTGGGTGCAAGATTATTTAGGCGATCGCCCCAGCACCGAAGATTACCAGCACCTCATCGAAGCCCTCAGTGCCTTAATTTATAGCGATGGCGAGGTAGCGATCGAGGAAGCTAAACTCCTGACTCGATTACAGCTTCTAGATCCCAACAGTGCCTCCCAGAAGTCAGCCCCTAGTCCTGTCCTCAAAGCTATTCAAAAACTCTACCATCGGTGGGTTGACCATCAGAACTAGCTTTGAGACTAATAGATAAAGACCAGAATTTCGACACAATCATTCCACAAGTTAGGGCACGCTACACATAGCGTGCCTTTTTTTTGCATTCCCAATCTATTGTTATCGGCTTCCAGAGGCTCTGGAAGCCAATTTTTTCTACAACAAGCAACTATTTTTGCAAAATCTGCGTCTTTCCCTCTTGGGGAGTCCAGAACTTTCCTCTGAAACTGTCTATATTTCTATAATCTGTCACGGCAGTAAATAAATTTGTTGAGATTGAAATTTCTAGGAACCTATCAGGTAATCTTAGGTCTAAATAATCAAAGGAATGTGAAAAGTGGAGAAGGTTCTCAATGTCTAACTTAAATCGCTTGAAATCTGGAACAGCTTTACTACTAATGCTGGGAATGTCGGCAGGTTCGATGGCTCCCCTAGTAGAAACAATTGTGTCACCGGCACCGGCTGTTGCTCAAAGTATCAACTTTAGTGATGTATCCTCAAGCTACTGGGCTGCTAGTTTTATTCAAGAGCTGGCACAACGGGATGTAATCGCCGGGTTCCCCGATGGTACGTTCCGACCCAACGATCCGGTGACTCGTGCCCAATTCGCGGCGATGGTTCGTAAAGCCTTCAACAAGAATAAAATCCGCAATGCTGTTAATTTTGTGGATCTTTCATCGACTTACTGGGCATATTCGGCTATCCGCGAAGCTTATGAAATGGGATTTTTGTCAGGTTATCCTGGTAATGTCTTCAGACCCACACAAAATATTCCCCGCGAGCAAGTTCTAGTTTCGTTGGCGAATGGCTTGAATTATACTGCCAGCAGTTCCGTAGCGACTGATTTGCAAGTGTATAACGATGCTTCTTCTATCTCTAGCTATGCTCGCAATAGCATTGCTGCGGCGACAGAGAAGAGCATTGTGGTGAACTATCCGACTCTCCAGACGCTGAATCCAACTCGGAATGCGACAAGAGCGGAAGTGGCAGCTTTCATATACCAGGCATTGGTGAGTTCTGGACAAGTAGCGGCAATCAACTCGCCCTATATTGTCTCTCTTCAGGACACACCACCAGAGAACACGACTGTGGCGATTCCGGCTGGAACCACGATCCCAGTTAGGTACGAGAAAGAAAGAATTCTGGTTACAAAGGACGAGAAGGCACCGCTAACGCTGACGGTGGCAGCAAATATCACCACATCTGATGGAACGGTACTAATCCCCTCTGGAAGTCAAGTGGTTGGTGAACTGCAACCGGCTCAGGGAGGCTCTCAGTTTGTGGCAAAGGAACTGGTTTTCACAAACGGTCAACGGGTGGCTATCAATGCTACTTCTCAAACCATTACCAAAACCCAATCCATTACCAAGGGTTCTAGCGTCACTAATATCCTCAAGAATGCCGCATTAGGTGCGGCGGCGGCGGCGGCGGTTTCCGCTGTAACGGGTGACAAAGCGATCGCTACCGAAGAAGTCTTGGGCGGTCTGGGAATTGGTGGACTCATCGGACTGTTCCTAGGTCGGGATAAAGTCGATCTGATTGCGATTGACCCAGATACCGATCTGAATCTGAAGTTAAATGAAGAGTTAGTGCTGGAGCAGTAATATTTGTCGGATGAAGTGTGCAGTGTGTAATTTCAGATGACCGCTGATTGCTTCATCCTTTAAGCAGATAGGTACAAAAAAATAGGCATTTTCTCGCGCCCGATTTCTTCCCAGAAATCGGGTTTTTAGTGCGAAAGGCTTTTCTGACGTTTATTTGTGCCACACTGCGGATCAAACTTCCAGAGCGACCTTTGAGCTTTGAGTAGGGGCACTCACAAGAAATGCCCCTACGGGAACATGGATCAAACTTCCTAATCGATCTTTGAGCCTTCAGTTGGTAACCAGACAATAAATGTCGTTCCCTGTCCTTGAGTGTGCGGGATACTACGATCGAGCCAGTTGCGTTCGGCGGGGCTAATCACTTCAATTTCGCCCTGCATTTGTTCTACCAAATCTCGCGCGATCGCTAAACCCAATCCACTCCCCGGAATCTCAGTTTCTGCCTGGACGCCTCGGTAATGTCGCTCAAACAAATGCTCTTTATCTTGCACGGGAATGCCAGGACCAGTATCGCTAATTGCGATCGCCTGAAAATCCCCTTGAGATGTTTGTCGTCGATTTCCGGCATGAATGTAAACTTGCCCACCCGCTGGGGTATATTTCAAGGCATTGTCGATCAGATTGCTCAACACCTCGCGCAGCGCTTTCGCATTGGCTTGTACTGGTGGCAAATTGGGGGGAATTTCTGCCAATAAATCCAGATTTTTTTCTTGGGCTAGAGCGCTGGATGTCACCACTAACGGTTCTAAGACTTCAGCTACCGAGCAAGATTCCAGCATCAGCGCTCTCGTCGGAATCGTCTGAGGTTGCAACCCGGCGGGAGAGTTGGGATATCCTAAGTCTTCACATGAAGGGGGAAGCGGACAAGACGGGGCAATTGGCACGGGCACTGCATCGTAGGAACGATCCGCGATTTGCAAGGTAGAAGGCACCAACTCTCCTTCATTTATATCAACTGCCCGATCGAACTGTAGAAGCAACTCTTGCAGGCGATCGCTTTCGCGCACGATACTGTTGGCAACTTCGCGGTTCGCATCTCCGGGTAGCAGTCGTCTGAGGAGCAACTTGCCAAACGTCCGTAAGGCGGTCATGGGATTGCGAAACTGGTGTATCAGATCGTCCATGAGATCGCGCTGTTGAGCCTGAAGACGCCGATGAGTCCTCAGTTGCTGCTCAAACCATTGAGAACGCCGATCCAGAATACAGGCGATCGCTAGTGTATCGGCAATCCGTTCAATCGCGGTTCGTTCTCGCTGGTTCCACGGTCTATCTTCACGAGCCGTCACCAGCAACCCCATCACCACACCTTCATGCAACAAAGGCACCACAATTTGCAAGGGGGAGCCACTCAGGGCGGCATAGGCGAAGAGCGATCGCTGGAGGGGCGATGTCCCCGTGTTTGCCCGCAATTCATCAATGGTCTCTTCTTTTCCGACTTCAGCAGCCGATTCCGTTGAACCCTTCTCAGAAACATCATCGGACTTCTGAGGAACCGGAGACTGTGCCGCTGACAGTAACCGAGGAATTGATGCCAGCGGTCGATCGGAAAATCCCAGAGCCGAAGCCTCATCCGTTTCCCATTCCACCGCTGTCTGTGGGTAAGCAACAACCGGCCTTAGCTTAGTTGGGACGCCCTCTACCAGTTCTTCCGTTAAATACACAACACTCAAGGCAGCTCCCAGTCCTTGAGTTAATAGTGCTACTTGTGATTGGCACAAAGTTACGAATTCTGAACTGGTAGACATAGACACATTCGCTTATACTTGGGTACTTGACAGCGAGGAGAATTGCATTAATCGGGTCGAGTTTTCTTTCGTCGCTCCTGGCACGCAATGGCGCTGAAGCGGCAAAGGTCGTGCAAAGACCTCATTTTTGTTTCTTTTTATTACAAAAATTTTAGCGATCTCTTATGATAGTTTGGTTACAAAACTGCTTCCAAACTGGCTAAATTTTGTCAAGACTGAAGGAATATAGCGCTTTCTACGCTACATCTAGGCTCTAGTTTGGACAAGCTTGCATATATAGCGTCTATTGCCCGTTCTGCTGCTGTCCTATTTTGATTTCTGATATCTGTAATATTTGTATCAATCCGTAAAAAGCGGTTGATATTTTGAACTCAAACCGATATACTTGCGACGGTTTTTGTATCTATCATTACAACTGTCAGATTTAAAGAGGAGGTAAGGAGGTTGGCTAGAAGACGCAAGCGGAAAAGTCGCCGTCGCCAGGAAGGACGTAGAATTTTAGAGCATGTCCCTCAGTATAGTATTGAAAGCGGCGAAGATAAACCAGTCACCGCCGCGCGAAAGTTTATTCAAACCGAGGGAATCCTTCCGCCCGCTTTGCTGCTCGTGAAGCGGAACGAACACACCACAGATCGGTACTTTTGGGCGGAAAAGGGGCTATTTGGTGCCCAATACGTTGAAGAAAATCATTTTCTGTTTCCTAGCCTTAGGATAATCGACAATAGTGTGGAAAAGCCTACCGTTGCCGCTGTTCGTAGCAGCTGAAGTTTTAGGCATTTAAACGTGAAAACTCGGTTGTAGGGGCGGTTTGCGAACCGCCCCTATTGTTTTCAGGAGAAATTTTGAATTTTTCCTTTTAATTAAAACTTTTTTTGATTCGCAGACTGACTATATTTTGGGATTTTTAGCGGGAAAGTCGTCATTCGCAAGGCTTTAATTGGAGTTCGTGTTGCAATTGAGCCAATTCATCACGATGGGCGATGACAGTAATTAAACTTCTTGTCTCTTTTTCGACACCTGCGAATGCTTCCACCTTCAGGGAAACCTGTTCGCTGCGTCCAGCTTTTTTCCAGTAAAAAACGCCAGCTGCTGGTGAAAGGAGAACCAAACCTAGAAAAATTCTAGCTAACTGGGGAAATAGTATTGCTAAAACGAGTGCCAAACAAAGAAAGCCACAAAAAGCTAACAAGCTCAGAAAAATTGCCAAAAACCAGCTGGGGCGGACAAATCCTTGGAATGTAACTTGATTTTGCTTTGCATCCACCGCAGCAATCCGGTAGGCACGACGATCGAAATACTGCTGCAATTGAATTAAAATCGATTCTTCTGGTTGCTCCGCAATCAGTTTCACTTGTTGCGTTCGGTCTTTAGCGGAGGCTCGAATAAAGAAAAATAGACCTACTGCTAACAACAGTGTTAGCAGAAATGTTGAAAAGAGAATTGTCGTATTCACGAATTTCTAGATAGGGCAATGGAAAATAGGCTCTTGTCCAATAGATACAAGATCGCCTATAACCTATAGCCTATCGCAAGAGAGCTTCCTTTGGGATTGGCTCAGATGGCTTGAGAGTCTCTCATTGTATACTCGTCCCAAAGACGAGCCAGGTTCTGAGCCTGTTCCAGACACTCTGGGCGAATTTGATACATTCGACGAGGTCTTCCTCTCCCTTCCACTTTTTTCCAATAACCCGTGATAGCGGCTTGGTCTTCAAGAAATTTTAAGGCGCTGTATAAGACGGTATCAGAAAGCCGATAGGTGGGATATTCACTCTCTAGTCGCCCGATGAGTTCTGTTCCGTAGGATTCTCCACTCATCAAAACTGAAAGGACATAACACACCGCTAGTTCCTTGTTGAGATAAGTGGGAGGAGGGTCTTGAAAAAACTGATAAATATCCTCAAATTTCATCTGCATAATTCACTGAACTCCCAGCCAAACAAATTGGATTAGGATCGGTTTCCCCAAACTAACGATGCCTTTATCAATCAGAAAACACACCCGAAATAACGCTTCTATCACTGCTGTACTGAGACCGCGAACGATCAAAAGCAGCGTGTGATGTCAATAGCAAAATAACAGAACGATACCATCAATTTTAGACACTCAATTCTGGGTTGGTCTGCCAGACTTCACGGATAATTTTGCCATCCCGATCAAATTGCACTTGGTAGGAAAGCGACAGAACCACAGGGGTTCCGTGCTTGGACTGGGCATAGATCGTGATGACCGCTGCGACTGCGCGATCGCGCTGCTGTTGTTTAACAACCTGGAAATCTTGAATTTTGTACTTTGAGAAGAATTCTTGCCAAGCTGGGTAGATGGATTTCCCCTGGTAGACTTCATCCAGCGCGCCATAGGAGCGCATTAAAATGGCATTGTCACTGTATTGGGTGATTGTACGCTCCGGGTTTTCGGTAGCGATCGCTGCCCAATGTTTTTGCGCCACCGAAAGCGGTTTCGGCATCACCGTCCTTTGATAGATTGCCAAACTCCCCACCAAAGCAACTGCATAAGCGACACAGAGTAAATGCTGCCTGAGATTCGGTCGCCGGAATTTCATCATGCTGCTTCCACTTCGAGAGGGCTGCTCTGGAAATGGCAGGTCGTCATCAAAGCCAAGTAAATCAGAAGCCTGCTCTCGAAAGAAAGACGGCGACCTTGGGTTAAAAGTTCTCCAGAGGTTAAACATATTTGAATTTTGCTGCCCCATTGCCTCAAACTGGTGGTTAGGAAGATTACCGTATAAATTTGGGATTGCATTACTTGTTCAACAAAACGCTCTGTTTATAGATAAATCCGGAATTAAACCGATTTAAAATCAATTTATGCGAGAACAGTTTGATTCATCTCCCGTTCCTTCAGCTCTACAGCGAATCGCTGGCGCTTTTCGGATAACTGGCTGGATTGGCTTCTGGGTTCAGTTAGTCCTAGCCGTTGTTTCAACCATAATTTTCTTGTTTGCCATCCCCGCTGCCCAGCCGCGTGCCAGTGGCGCTGCCGCTGCTAGTCCAGGGACGAGTGGCAGTATATTTTTTGCAGTTTGCGGTCTTTTAGTGCTGTATTTCAGCGTTTATCAAGCTTGGCGTTACACCCGTTTGGGCATACAGCTAAAAGATTCTAATCCCAACCTCCGCCCGAAAAAGGCAGATACGATTAAAGTTTTAAGGTTTGGATTACTCGTCAGTTTAGGGGGATTGTTGCTGGCAGTTTTGGGCGCAGAAGCGATTACCGGCACTCTGTTGGCAAAGTCGCTGGCTCAAGCTCAAGGTGGGGTAGCAATCTACGATCCCCAATTTATTAATCGGTTGATTCAACCCTTAGATATTTTTGTGGTGCTGGCGAATACGCATACAATTACCGCTCACTTTGCCGGGATTGTGGTTTCCTTGTGGTTATATAGTCGCATCAACCGACAGTAACAAAGGCGAAGGGTCGAAAGATTGCGGCATCAGCAAGCAAAGAAGGCTGAGAGCGCATCCGGACTAGCGGCTGTATCATCCGGCTGTATCATCCGATCGCGCGATCGCAGTGTATTCTGATTTATTGGCAAAAAAAGCTGGAAAAAATCTGTGCTAGACCTCAAGCAGATACGGGAAAATTCAGAAGGTGTACAAGAGCGCCTGAATCGTCGCGGGATCGGGCAATATGACATACAGCCGATTTTGCAGCTAGACCAGCAGCAACGGGAACTGGAAGCAAAGCGAAGTCAACTCCAAGCTCGTGGGAACGAAATCGGCAAATTAGTCGGTCAAAAAATTAAATCGGGTAGCGATCCCAACGGCTCAGAAATCCAAGCGTTGCGGGAAGAAGGCAACCAAATCAAAACCCAGATTGCCGAACTAGAACCACAAGAAAGAAACCTGAAAGCCGAGTTAGAAGCACTCTTGTTATCGTTTCCTAACTTACCCAGTCAGTCCACACCCATTGGTAAAAGTGAAGAAGAGAATGTAGAAGTCCGCCGCTGGGGGGATGAATACTTGCCTCAAAACTCCGAAATTCTTCCCCACTGGGAAATCGGCGAACAAATGGGAATTCTTAACTTTGAGCGCTCCGCTAAAGTTGCACAAAGTCGTTTTGTCACGCTAATCGGTGCCGGTGCTGCCTTGGAAAGAGCTTTAATTAGCTTCATGCTCGACCGGCAAATCGCTGCTGGATATGTAGAAGTCATTCCCCCCTTTCTGATCAACAGCAAATCTCTCACCGCCACAAGCCAGCTGCCCAAATTTGCCGACGAAAGCTTCAAATGCGCTCAAGATGACTTGTGGCTAGCTCCCACCGCTGAAGTGCCGGTGACGAATCTCTATCGAGATGAAATCTTGGAGGCGTCGCAGCTGCCTATCTATCACTGTGCCTATACTCCCTGTTTTCGCCGGGAAGCGGGTAGCTACGGACGAGACACGCGGGGGCTAATTCGACTGCACCAGTTTAATAAAGTCGAGTTGGTGAAACTTGTCCATCCCAACAATTCACCCGCAGAGCATGAATCGCTGGTACAAAATGCCGAGGCAATTTTACAGGCTTTGAAGTTGCCTTATCGCGTCATTGAGTTATGCACTGGGGATTTAGGGTTTGGGGCAGCAAAGTGCTATGACCTGGAGGTATGGCTACCTTCGGCTGGGAAATACCGCGAGATTTCTAGCTGCTCCAACTTTATGGATTTTCAGGCGCGACGCGGCAGCATTCGTTTCAAAGAAGCTGGAAAGAAAGGAACCCAATTTGTCCACACGTTGAATGGTTCCGGATTAGCAATCGGGCGCACGATGGCAGCAATTCTGGAGAACTATCAACAACCAGATGGCACCGTCAAGATACCAGAAGCGCTGCAACCTTACCTGGGACGAGAAGTGCTAGGTAAAGGATGAAGAATGTCAGGCTTTGCCCTTCCCAAAGGGTGGGATGAAAGACGAGAAATAAATCTTCCTGGCTTACCGACTTTGGGCGGGAAAACCCCGCCCCTGCATTCAGTGCAACGATCAAAGAGAATCAGATGCGTTGCGTTCAACTGCTGAATCTGGAGAAATCGCCAAGTTCGGCGAAACTGGCAGCGCTTGAGTTGTCACCGTATGAACCGCATTATTACCGTAGGGTGCAGCACCTGTATTCCCTTTGAGCTGCTGCATCAAGCTTGCCATCTCTAGGGCATTCATCGCATAGTCCCAGCCGTGGTTACTCTTGATGCCAGCTCTTTCCAAGGCTTGTTGCATCGTATCTACCGTCAGAATGCCAAAAATTATCGGCACACCCGTTTGAAACCCAGCGTTGGCAATTCCCTTGGAGACTTCCGAGGCGACATAATCAAAGTGGGGGGTTTGACCCCGAATGACTGCACCCAGGCAAATCACAGCATCATATCGGCGCGTGAGTGCCAACTGGTGAGCCACCAAAGGCACCTCAAAACTCCCAGGAACCCAAACATAGTCCACTTGAGTGCCTTGAGGATTGACATCGATACCGTGGCGTTTCAGACAATCTTGACACCCCTCCAATAGTTTAGTCGTCACCAGATCGTTGAAGCGACCGATGACGATCGCAAACCGCAGGGGTTGAGTCTGAGTAAACGTTCCCTCGAAAACTGCCATGATTTTAGATATAAGCTTTTTGCCAGTTGTTCTTAGTCATCAGTCATTTGTCTTTAGTCCTGAGTCGGGTGCAGTGGACTGATGACCAATGACCCCTGACCGATGACTGAGTCTGACTATCCTTAAACTACTAAATAGTTTAGGGCACCTGTCAGAAGTACCAGAGCAATCCAAACCCCAGATCCTAAAAGAAGGAGCGGCTTAGACTGAGCCCAGTTCTGAGGAGTGGCATAGGCAAGCGGAACCCCAATGACCATGACGAATGATAAAAAGACTAAAGCAGCTAGTACCAACTGAAATAAAATTGTCATTTTCTCTTCTCCCAAGACAGCAACGGGCTGGCTAGAAATAGTTCAGCCGCAATTCTATACAGTAGTACCGTATCAAAAATCGACACTCATTGGTCATTCGTCATGGGTCATTGGTTATGGATCGTGGGCAAAGGACTAATGACTAAGGACTAATAATGATGAATCTGATTTTGTGCCATACAACAGCGGACTTTGACACCTTGGGAGCGGCAGTGGGGCTAACCCGTCTCCAGCCGGGATCTAGGGTCGTGCTGACCGGCGGTTGCCATCCAGCGGTGCGCGATTTTTTGGCGTTGCACCGAGATGAGTATGCGCTGATTGAACGTCGCTCTGTGAACCCGAAGCAGATTCGGTCGATTGCAGTTGTGGATACTCAAAAGCGCGATCGCGTGGGAAAGGCATCTGAATGGCTGGATTTGCCCGATTTATTGGAAGTTGTCGTCTACGACCATCACCCAGACGGGGAAGGAGATATCCCCGCTACCCGCACCCAAGTTGAGCCGGTAGGAGCAACCACCACTCTGATTGCCGAGCAGCTCCAGCAAGAAGGCATCCATCTGACGCCTTCTGAGGCAACCGTGATGGCGTTGGGAATCCACGTCGATACGGGATCGTTAACTTATGAAGGGGCGACGGCAAGAGATGCGATCGCGTTGGCTTGGTTAATGGAACAAGGGGCAAGCTTGCGCTTAATTGCCGATTATGTTGAGCCGGGTTTATCTCCTCAATTGCAGGAACTCTTGACAGAAGCGCTGGACAACTTGCAAAGAGCGACAACGTGCGGCTATAACGTTTCTTGGGTGCTGCTCAAAACCTCTGACTACGTTCCTGGTTTGTCAACGCTTGCCACTCGACTGCTCGATCTGGGCGAAAGCGATGCTTTATTACTAGCAGTGGCGTATCCCGTGGGGGATGGAGGTGAGGAGCGATTCACGGTCATTGGGCGATCGCGCATTGAAGGTACCAATCTCAATGAATTGTTTCAACCGTTGGGTGGCGGTGGGCATTCCCAGGCGGCGTCGGTGACACTGCGTGGCGTCGATACCCAGGCAACTCTCGATCGGCTAGTCAGTCAGCTAAAAGACCAAATTCCCCAGCCGCTGACAGCACGGGAACTGATGTCATCGCCAGTGCGGACGATTCGCCCTGACACGACAATTGAGCAAGCCCAGAGAATTTTATTACGTTATGGGCATTCTGGTCTTTCGGTCGTTAATTCCGAAGACCAACTGGTGGGGATTGTTTCCCGGCGGGATATCGATCTGGCGTTGCATCATGGCTTTAGTCATGCGCCGGTAAAAGGCTACATGACTAACAATCTGAAGACGATTACCCCGGATACGTCCTTGCCAGAGATTGAATCGATTATGGTGACTTACGATATCGGGCGCTTGCCGGTATTGCAGGATGGACATCTGGTGGGAATGGTTACGCGCACCGATGTCTTGCGGCAGTTGCATCAGGGAAGAGGAAATGGAGCATTAGTCAGTGATGGGAAAGAAAATCCGATTACCAATTACCCATTATCAATTACGAATGCCCATCAACCCCTGACCGATATTTTGCGCGATCGCCTTGCTCCCCCCTTGTGGGAATTTCTCACCAGAGCCTCCCAGCAGGCAGAACAACGCGGCTGGAATCTCTATCTGGTCGGCGGAGGGGTGCGGGATTTACTGCTCGCCGCTGCCCATGAAACCCTGATGCTTTCAGATATTGACTTGGTGGTAGATGGCTTTCACCGCTCGGCGGATGTCGGCGCTGGAGTAGAACTGGCGAAAGCACTTCAACAAACCTACTCAAATGCCCGTCTGGAAGTCCACGGTCAATTTCAAACTGCCGCGCTACTGTGGCACAATGACCCAGTCCTAGACTCTCTCTGGGTGGATATTGCGACGGCTCGAACTGAGTTTTATCCTTACCCAGCCGCGAATCCAGAAGTCGAAGCGAGTTCGATTCGCCAAGATTTGTATCGGCGGGATTTCACCATTAACGCCTTGGCGATGCGACTGACGCCACCCCGTGCGGGTGAATTATTGGATTTCTTTGGCGGAATGCTAGATTTGCGATCGCGCCAAATCCGCGTCCTCCATGCTAATAGCTTTATTGAAGATCCCACGCGCATTTATCGCGCCGTGCGGTTTGCAGTCCGCCTGGGATTTCAGATTGAACCGCAGACGGAAGGGTATATTCGCTATGCGCTAGAGAGTGGAATTTACGAGCGATCGCTCTCTGAAAATAGCAAAGCCCCGGCGCTACAAACACGGCTGAAAGCAGAACTCAAATACATCCTACAAGCGCCTTACTGGAAACCGGCGTTGCAATTACTTGCCGATCTGGGGGCGTTGCGGTGTCTCCATCCCACGCTAGAGTTAAATGAGCAATTATGGAAGCAGGTGCGTTTACTAGATCGGTGTCTGCGCCGGTTTGATCCCCAGAAAACCCTCGATCATTGGCAGATGCGGCTAGAAATTTTAATCGCCTACCTCGCTCCCGAATATCGCGCGAAAGTGGCAATCAATCTTCAATTACCGACAGACAGTATCGAACGATTAGAGCAACTAGATCGCGATCGCGCTTTGGTGGTGAAATTTTTGCCAGAATGTCAGCGACCCAGTCAAGTCGTCTTGCTGAAGCGGTACGAGTTGCCCACGTTGATTTTGATTGCTGTAAAAAATTCGCGTCTGATTCGGCGGCTAATTTGGCGGTATCTCACTATCTGGGCGAATATTCAACCGATATTAAACGGTAATGATTTGAAAGCACTGGGCTACAAACCGGGGCGTGAATTCAAGCCCATGTTAGATCGTCTGTTGGCGGCAACACTGGATGGAGAAATCCGCGATCGCGCTGATGCTGAAAAATTTTTGGCAGAGTATTATCCACTTTGAAGCGGCTAAAAGTCAAAGCCGGGGACGTTTGCTTTAGATGCGCGGACAACAGAAAGCCGGGATCGGGGACACCAGCAGTAGGTAGCCGGGTAATCAACCGCCGCTACCTATTTCCTAGGACTCAAAACTCGGTACCAAGACGGTAGCATAGTTGGGAAAACTGTAACAAATCTTTAATGAACTTAACGGCTGGAGCAGTCCTGAAGAACGGCAAATACGTCCTCGACGCCCCACTGGGTCAAGGTATCTTTGGGATCACCTACCGGGCGACTCATACTCAGTCGGGGAAAGCGGTCGTCATCAAAACCCTCAACGACAGTCTGCGGACTCATCCCGATTTTGAGCGGTTTGGGCAGCAATTTCTTACCCAGGCACGTCGCCTTGCCCGCTGCAAGCATCCTCACCTGGTTCGGGTTCTCGACTTGTTTGAGGAATCTCGGCGATGTTTCATTGTCATGGAGTTTATACCGGGGCAGACCCTGGCTGAATCGCTGCCAGCAGGTCAGATGTTGCCAGAAGCACAAGCCCTTGGCTATATTCGTCAAATTGGCAGTGCCCTAAATGTTATCCACAAGGCAGGTTTACTGCACCGAGATGTCAAACCCCAAAACATCATCCGGCGTCAAGGAACTGATGATGTAGTGCTGATAGACGTTGGTTTTGGCGATGAATTTACGCAGGGAGTGACGCAAACCCAAGCCAATTTGCTGAATCCCGGATATGCGCCAATCGAACAATCTCTTTCCCAGAAAAAACTCACCCCAGCGACAGATGTGTATGCTTTAGCAGCAAGTTTGTATTGCTTGCTGACAGGTCAACCGCCGGTTCCGGCACCGCTACGCGATCGCATCCCACTCCCAAATTTAAGGCAAATTCAACCCAAACTCAGCCCAACTGCGATCGCGGCAATTTTATGTGGCTTGGAAATCAAAGCCGAGAAGCGTCCCCAAAAAGTAGAAGATTGGCTATCCCTGTTGCCAGCTAGCAAGGCTCCACAGGTTCACAGGGCGACCCAAACGGCTCGTCCCCCTGTGAATCTCCCCAAATCTCAGCCTGCCCCCCAAAAGCGGCAACCAGCCAGCAACAAGAAACCGGAGACATCGATTGCCAGCGGAGTGAACTGGAATCTCAGTCAGGATGTGAAGCGACCGGGCAAAACCCGCCCCGCAAAAACTCAGCCTGCTATTGTTAGTGCTGCCCCGAAAAAACTCAAAACAGCGATACGGGCAACCTTCCCGATTGCCCTCGCCAAACTGAAAATCTCGTTAGAGAGTTTCAAGATTCCAGAGGCGATAACCCTTGTCTCTACAAAGCTTGGCTCGTCAGCGGGCATTCCTAGCTTACAAAACTTAAAGTTTCCCAAACTGACACTAGCCAGAGGGCTGATGATCACAGCAGCGATCGCTACCTGTACGGGTGCTGGATTTGGCTTAGCAGTTCGCTTGAACAAAGCAATGGGGCCAGGATCTTCTATCCTGCACACCGAACAATCCTTTCCACCCCGCGACGACTGGCCCATCTCAGACACCCCCGATCCCACTTCCAGCGCTAATCTGCTATCACCCCCCGCTGCCGTTGTCGCACCCGTGCCACCTTCCCCAGGCACACTGCCAAAGCCTGAGCTGTAACCTAGGCTGTAGGTAGTATTGAGAGCAAGCAAGTTATAATTTGTTACGGACGCACAAATAGATTTTTTCATGACTAATCCTGTAGTTCATGCATTTTTTCTCGGCAGAGCGGTTGCAGAAGCTCTGAATGAACAGGTAGAAAACGCCGTCACCAATGCTCTCTCGGAACTCGGCAAATTTGATGCTGAACAACGAGAGTCTTTGCGGCACTTCACCTCACGAGTGACCGAACGCTCTGACGCCCAAGCTGAAACGGTGATGCGGGGGCGAACCACTACCAGCATTGTGCCTCAAGGCAACCAAACCACAGATTTGCAAGCGACGATTGATGAACTTCGGGCAGAAGTCGCTCGCTTTCGCTCCGAATTACAACGCTATCGCAGCCGCTCAGTATAAATTCTGTTAGCGTACCAGCGCTCTGTTCGCGTGCTGAGTGGGAATTCAGTTGTGAGTTGTTAGTTATCCAAAACTCTCAAAACTCAACTGCTCTTGCGCCAATTACTTGAAAAAACCGACTTAGGAATCCGAGTGTCAGCCTATCCTAATGACTCTAAACTGAAGCGATACGCGGCTAGCACGCCGAGTGCCCAGCGTGCCGCTGATAAAGCCCGTAAGGATAAGGCTTATCGGTGGAACCGCGAAAGTTACTCCCACCAACGGCGCTTCTTAGATATTTGGGGGTTTGTTTTAACCTTATTGTTTAAGCTCTGGCGCTACAACAAATCTTGGAGCTATCAGGGCGGAGTTACAGAGGAAAAACAAGTCCACAGACGCAGAGCGCAAGCCATTTGGATTCGAGAGACGTTCTTAGACTTAGGGCCAACTTTTATTAAAGTCGGGCAGCTGTTCTCCACCCGTGCCGATTTATTCCCCTCGGAGTATGTGGAGGAACTTTCTAAGCTGCAAGACAAGGTGCCTGCTTTTAGTTACGAACAAGCTGAGGTGATGATTGAGAAGGACTTCGGCAAGAAAGTTTCGCAACTTTACCGCACTTTTGACCCGATTCCCCTCGCGGCTGCTAGCTTGGGACAGGTACATAAAGCAACTCTCCACAGCGGCGAAGAAGTCGTGGTCAAGGTACAACGACCCGGACTGCGGCAGCTGTTTACGGTTGATTTGCAAATTCTTAGAGGAATTGCCCGTTTCTTTCAAAACCATCCCGACTGGGGTCGAGGTCGTGACTGGCTGGGAATCTATGAGGAGTGCAGCCGAATTCTTTGGGAAGAAATTGATTACCTGAATGAAGGCAGCAACGCCGATACGTTTCGCCGCAACTTCCGCGCCTATGATTGGGTAAAGGTGCCGCGTGTCTACTGGCGATATACGTCGCCACGGGTTGTAACTCTTGAGTACATTCCGGGGATTAAAATAAGTCACTATGAAGCGCTGGAAGCAGCGGGGCTGGATCGAAAGGAACTGGCTCACATGGGTGCAAAAGCTTACCTGCAACAATTGCTCAACGATGGCTTCTTCCACGCCGACCCTCACCCTGGCAATATCGCAGTCAGTCCCGAAGGTGCCCTAATTTTCTATGATTTCGGCATGATGGGGCGGATCAAGTCCAACATTCGCGAGCAACTGATGGAAACGCTGTTTGGCATTGCCCAAAAAGATGGCGACCGAGTGATGAATTCGCTCGTCGAAATGGGAGCGCTGGCAGTGGTTGATGATATGGGACCCGTGCGGCGATCGATTCAGTATATGCTGGATCACTTTATGGATAAGCCGTTTGAAAACCAATCGGTGAGTCAAATTAGTGAAGACCTTTATGAAATTGCTTACGACCAACCTTTTCGGTTTCCGGCGACTTTTACCTTTGTGATGCGAGCCTTCTCAACTTTAGAAGGCGTTGGAAAAGGCTTAGACCCGGAATTTAACTTTATGGAGGTTGCAAAACCCTTTGCAATGCAGCTTATGGCAGATAGTAATGGCAGTAATAGTAGTAGCTTCTTTAATGAATTAGGACGGCAAGCGGCTCAAGTTAGCAGTACGGCTTTGAGTTTGCCCCGGCGGATTGAGGATACGATTGAGAAATTAGAGCAGGGGGACTTGCGAATTCGAGTGCGATCTATCGAAAGCGATCGCATTCTCCGGCGAATGAGTAGCATTCAGTTGGGAACTAACTATACTTTGCTCATCAGTGCCTTCACCCTATCAGCCACTATCCTCTTCGTTCAGGGTTATGTCGGGCTGGCAGTCGTGGTTGCTCTGGCGGCATCTGCCCTAGCTTTTGTCCTCATTCGCTTGCTCATGCGCCTCGACCGATTTGATCGGATGTTTTGATTCGGGTAAAGTAAAGTTGCTGTTGCCAGCAGACAATATATGATTCCTCGCTCCACGGGCCTCTCTGATGCGGGACTTCTTCGTTCCGTCAACCAAGATGACTACCATATCGACCCTGATGGGCGATTTTTCATAGTTGCTGATGGCATGGGAGGCCATGCAGGAGGCCAGGAGGCCAGCCAAATCGCCACTCAGGCTATCCACACCTATCTCAACGAGCATTGGCATTCCGGCGAGACTTGCCAAGCGTTATTAGAAAAAGCCTTCTTGGAAGCAAATCAGGCGATTCTACAAGATCAATCTAATCATCCAGAACGCTCAGATATGGGCACGACAGGCGTTGTGGTGATGTTTCGCCAACAGCAGCCTTGGGTCGCTCATGTGGGTGACTCTCGCCTTTATCGAATGCGAGGGGCAACTCTAGAGCAAATAACTGAGGATCATACTTGGGTGGCACGGGCGATGAAAGCCGGGGAGCTGACTTCCGAACAAGCTAAAATGCACCCGTGGCGTCACGTATTGTCTCAGTGTCTGGGTCGTAAAGATTTGCGTCTGATTGATATCCAACCGCTGGATGTGCAGGCAGGCGACAGACTGCTGCTGTGTAGCGATGGACTCACCGAAGAACTCTCCGATCAGTTGATTGCAACTCACCTCAAGTCTACCTCCTTGAAAAATGCAGCCGCCGCCCTTGTCGAGTCTGCTAAAGATAAGGGGGGCAGAGACAATATCACAGTGGTGCTGGTAGCGATTGACGGCGCGAGTGAGAAGGAATAGCGATCGCGGGGCGCGAGACTTTAGACAGTCCTAGCCGATACAGCAATACTTTAGAGTCGCTTGAGACGTCTTCTTTTTCTCACGGAACGATTTCCCCCAGATATGGGCGGGTTAGCGAGTAGTGCGGGGCGCATCGCTGCCGCCCTCTGCCAGTTGGGCATTGAAGTAGACGTTGTGGCGTGGAGTCGTTACTTGCAACCGGGAGAAGTCCGGAGTTCAGATGTTGCTAGCGGGGCAACCGGGCACGCCGAAAGTCAAAATTTCCAAATCATCAAACATCTCAAAGTCCATCGGGTGGGGCTATATCGCCACTGGGATATGACGATGCCCCATACGCTCAACGTCCTCGACTGGCTGCATCAGTGCCGTGGGTACGATGCTGTTTGGGGGCACTATGTCTTCCCCAGTGGTTTCTTAGCCACTTGGTTTGCAGCGACAAATGGACTTCCCAGCACCGTAAGCGCCCGTGGGAATGATATCGATCGAGCCATGTTTCCACCGGGGGACTTTGCGCGACTGCAATGGACGCTGTTAAACGCCCGTTTGATTACGGCGGTGAGTGCTGATATGGCGCGAAAGATTCAGCTACTCGCCCAGCGGGATGATGTGATGGTTTTGAAAAATGGCGTCAACGAGCGGGTATTTTCGCCCGCCATTGTCGGGGCAACTCATGAATCATCCCTTCTCAGAGCATCTTTGGGCATTGCCCCTGATGAAGCGGTACTGGGATTTTCCGGGGAATTGCGAGAAAAGAAAGGACAGCAGTTTCTGCTGAATGCCTTAACAACAGTCCGCGCCCAACGTCCTGCCTGTTTATTAATTATCGGGGAAGTGCGGGCGTCTCAAGAAGCGGCACTACAACTTTATGCGACTCAGCATCCAGAAGACGCGAAGCGGATTATTATCACCGGACATTTAGAGAGTCCTGCGGCGGTAGCTGGGCATCTGCGGCTGTGTGATGTCTATCTGCAACCGTCCGTGTGGGAGGGGATGCCGAATGCGTTGCTAGAAGCGATCGCCTGTGGTTGTTGCTGTATTGCCAGCGATGCAGGTGGGATTCCAGAGGTGATTGAGCATGGAAAAAGTGGATTTTTGCTGCCTCGTTCCCAGTTACATCGACTGGGTGAGGCGGTGCTGGAGTGTTTAGATTTAGAACCAAGTGCTAGGCGTCAGATTGGGATGGCAGGGCGCGATCGCATTCTCGCTGAATTTTCTCTAAAACATGAAAACCGGCGGCTTCAAACTGTTATCGATCGTTTAATACCAATTTCTTCATAAGCTGCCACCAAAGCATCACCCGCGTGTTTCCAAGTGTAATCATTCTCGATCTGCTGACGGGCATTCCTCGCCAAATTTGTTGCCAATTCCGGTTCTATTTTTAACCTCAGCAAGGCATCTTTAATTGCCTTCGCGGAACCCGGTTTAACCAGCAGGAAATGCACCCCATCCACACCCAATTCTCTCACCACTGGTAAATCGCTAGCAATCACCGGCGTACCTGTCGCCATTCCTTCCAAAATCTTTAAAGGACAACAACCCTGAACCAGATTTCGGTCATTCGGCGTCAATGGAGCCAAAATTACATCAGCAGCATGGATTTTTTGGACGAGTTCCGCTTGCGATACAGGGTCTAAAATAGTGAGATACTCTGCTACTCCCAACTTTAAAGCTAGCTGTTTTAAGGCTAAAAGCTGAAAGTCACGAGCCTGCCCAATTACTGTCAATTCAGTAGGAAAATCGCGGACAGCAAGTGCCAGCGCTTCAACGGCAAGATTGACCCCTTGCCAAGCGGAAAACGTACCGAAATATAACAGGCGAAACCGAGGCTGAGCCTTTCTTGAATCATTTCCAATCTGTAGGGGTGGGGTTTCCTCCTGATAACAAATATTTGGATACTCTACATCCCTAAACTTTGAAGGACAATATGTAAATACATCTAAATCAACTCCATTGGGAATGACGCGGATTTTTGATTCGGGAACACCTCTTGTTTGGAGATAGTTTCTGGTGACGAAACTAGGTGTCAAAATTAAATCTGAGGCTTCTAGACAAATTTGTTCTTGTGTCTTCAATTTATGCAACAATTCCCGATCATCTGCCACTGCTGGATAGCGATACTTGAGTTCAATGGATGGCAATCCATTGACTTCAAAAATTAAGTTATTACATATTTTTTCTTTATTCAGCGCAATGGGAAAACCTTCATAAATAGAACGGATATGCACCGCCTCAAACCACTTATTCTGCCACCAACTGCCCAGCATGGCACGGAAATACAACACTCGGTTAATGAGCGTATCTCCTAGCGCAGGTAACATAGATTGGATAACATGGGGTGATTCCCGCTGATTCGCCGCGTAGGCTGTCGGGGAAACTGTCACTAGCTCAATGTCAGCAAAAGCATCTGCCAAAGCTTGAGTAAAAGCGGCAATATGAATTGCGGCTCCCTTGGGCGCTGGTACGGTATCGAAAGAAATGTAGGCTATTCTAGAATCGTTCATCAATTAGACCATGACTCAATTTTGCCATAAAATTCTAACTTTTTGTAACAATAGTTGCCACTTCTGAGAATGCATCTGCTATCAAAGCGGTTGAGCGTGATTTGATGTAAGCGATCGCTACCTTACGTAATACCCTATTCATTGAGATTAAATTTTTTTTACAAATGCCAATAAATTTAGAAAAGTTTCGCAAAGATTTGACTTATTCTGTGACTGCTACTATTTCTGATATTGTCAAAGACTTAAGTGAAATAGCAACCCTAGATAGAGCCTCAGAGGCAAAGCAGGCAGAGTTTGGTAGTTTGGCAACTAAATGTGTTATTGGGGCGATTAGTTCAATTGTTCTAGCCTTCATTTTAATGATATTTGTAGGAGAACTGCGAGATAGTTTTCAATTATTTGGAACCCTTTTAATATTCTTATTATTTCTGGCTGGTATTGGATGTACAATCGTAGCAATTTATGCAGGGATAAGGCGGAGTAAATATAGGCGATTGAATCTCCCAAATCATCGCTATGAATTAACGAAAAAAGTTTTGGAAATGCTGGAGCGAGATGTGGATAAGGAAGCTAATGTCAGTGTTCATTTAGTTCTCAGTCCAGCTAATCAAAAATCTAAGCTAATTAAAACAGTTGAGCATCCTTTGAAGTCAGGATTTAAGATAGATATTTTCCAAGATGATTGGCTAAAGATGGAAGGACAATTTTTAGATAAAACTCGTTTTGTAGTAACAACTTCTGAGCTAAATCAGACCGCTTATGGATGGAAGCGTTCTATGAGTGGCAAATCAAAATACAAAACAAAGTCGAAAGCTAAGGGATTAGATATCAGTTTAAATTTAACCTATCCGCCACGACGGTACGGAGCAATCAAAGTTTTGAACAATGAAGTAGTGAATGCAGTAAAACTTCCCCAAATGACTAAGGTAAAACGGATGAGAGTGACGGATAAGGAGATAAAATTGGTCGTAAAAATGCCACCTTCTATGTTCTGGGATCAAGAAAAATTGTATCAAACTATCACGATGATGTTTCTCAGCCTTTATCAAGTTCTAAATTTAGCTCGGATGCTATCTAAAGCAAAGTAAGTAAAAACAAAATAGTATTTAGTTTGTTTGCAAAAATCCAGAATTTTTATCTTGCAAACTGTTGCTAAATAAAGAAGTAATTTAGGTTGAAACTTTGAAGTATGAATAAAATGAGTAGAACATTTTTTTCGGGCTTAGCTTTGGCAGCAGTAATACTGCTAGGTTCTTGCGGTAATTCTGTTAAGCAGGCACCGGAAGTATCTACAACATCTAGTCCGCAAATATCCCCAGTCGCCCAGAATAATAACCCGTCATCGGTGGCTACCAGTACAGATAAAATCAAATTTAAACAAGAGGGTGGGACGGAAGATTTTGCCCTGAAAACAGAGGCGGATGGAGCTAAATTAGTTGATGGCAAGGACAAAGAATTAGCTCGATTTAATGTTGATAATGGGGGGAAAGTAAAAATTAAGAATCCTACCGATAAAGTTTTAGGCTATGTTGTAACAAAAGACGGCTACTGGAAGATTGAAAACGCAGATCAGACAAAAGAATTGTATATTCTGCGAAGACAGAATGATGGAGATTACAAGTTAGAAGATGGGGCGAATAAAGAAATTTACAGAATTAAAGCGCGGGACTATGGTTTTGAAATTGAGTCACCGGATAAACAGTCGCTTTATAAAGTAAAAGTAAAAAATGGGAAAGTTTCTCTGATAAATGCAGCCGAAAAACCAGTTTTTTATACAAAATCGCAGGTAAACCCAATTGCGATCGCTAGTTTCGGATTCGACGTTTTAAGCAAAGAACAAAAAGCCGCTTTAGCTTATGCAGTTAATCGTTCGGGAGGGAAATAACCCTTGCAAATTCAACTGAGTTGGATAGATCCAGTCACCGGCGAACGACGAGAACCCGTGTTAGAGACGCCTGTCGCCTTGGGTCGAGAATTTGCCTCAATGCCCCAAGAAATTGATGGCAATCGGGTTGCTAGAATTGTGTTAGCCAACGAGCAAGTAGCTGAATATCATGCTCTAATTGATGTAGCGAATGGCGAGTTAATCGTAGTCGATCAAAATAGCAGTACCGGCACCTTAATTAACAGCGTCAGGTTGCCCAGTAGTACGCTAATAGATGGCGATCGCTTGCAAATTGGTTCCTACGAAATTCAACTCAACCCCAGAAGCAGAGAAGCTACCAGTTCATCGGGAATCGGTGCAAGTGGAGAATGCGATCGCATGGTAGGATTTCTCTTCAAACGCTGCTGCGGACGCACCACAAACATCGGCTGTCCTTACTGTAGTTACCCGGATAATAACCCCTATTACTACGACTATTCCTATTACTCTGGATATGGTAATTATAATCGCGGTTATTGGGGCAGCAACTACTATGACAACCGCGATCGCTATTATTATGACTCTGAAACCGGCAATGTAGATTTCACCGAAGCAGACAATATAAGTTTGGAAGGGGAAATGGACGCAGATTTTGAGATAGATATGGGGGCAAGTTAAATTTTCAACGCAGAGGTACGCCAAGAAAAAATGATTCCTTAGCGTACCTTTGCGTTCTTTGCGTTGAAAACTCAAAAAATGGCAACTTGGTTGATCTATGCTTTAGGAGGTGGTTGGGGACATCTTACCCGTAGCTTATCTCTCGGACGAATTGCCGCCCGTCATCATCGCGTTAAAATTCTTACGAATAGCCCTTATGCAACTTACTTGCGCGATGAGAGTTGCGATGTGCAAGTAATTGCACCTGACGCTGGTTTTGCGGCGACTTGCGAACAAGTGCGGGATGTTTTATTAAACACCCAATACGACTGTTTAATTGTCGATACTTTTCCTCGCGGGTTGGGTGGTGAATTGGCAGATATTTTGCCCCAGTTAAAGCACATTCCCCGAATTTTAATTCACCGCGATATTAGCCCAGTCTATATTCACCGCTTCGCGTTGCGCTCTTTTGTTGCAGAAAACTTTGATGCGGTTATTGTACCGGGAGATGGAGAAGATTTGCCGCTAGCAGATTTACCAATTGTGCATTACACCAGTCCCTGGTTAATTCGCAATGCTGAGGAACTGCCGGATAGAATGAAGGCGCGATCGCTACTTGGTCTGAATTGCGATCGCCCTGGCGAATATAATTTGCGGGTACACAAACAAAGCCCACCGGCGCGGGTTAGAGAAAAGATTATCCTTGTGTGCGCCGCCGGACAAGCTTCCGAATTATCTTTCTTTGGTAAGTTATCAACTCACCTGAATCAAGCTTTTCCAGACGCGGCGGTGCGTGTCTTAGCACCCATTTGTCCAGAGGGATGTCCGCCGCAGTTATGGGTGTCTCACTCGCCGGGAATTGAATGCCTACCGGCGGCTGATATCGTTGTCGGCGGGGCTGGTTATAACACGGTTTATGAATGTGCTGCTGTGGGCGTCCCGTTAGTCGCTTTTGCCTTTAAGCGACTGTATGACCGTCAAAATGTGAGGGCTTTACGATGCGCCTACTGCGTGCAAGAGATTCATGAAGCGATCGCTACTGTGGCAATGCTGCAAAATCATGTATCCAATCGCCCTGTGGATTATCCTAATGGTGCTGTGGAGGCAGTGCGGCTAATTGAGAACCAATTTACCTGAGCGCACAGATTCCCATTATAAAAGTATACCTCTCAAAACAATTTTGAAAAGTATAATTTGATACAAATAATCAAAAAAAACGATTAGGCGATCGCGGCTTTCCAACTCGCTAAATCGGCAAGGGCGCGATCGCGGTAAACTCCATATCGCTCCTGCTTATTGCGAATTCGAGTCGGTAGTTCCGGCAAAATCCCGAAATTAGGCGGCATCGGTTGAAAATGCTTTGGTGACGCCGAACTAATAAATTCAAACAGCGCCCCCATCATCGTCGTTCCCGGTAGCGTTAGCGGATCTTTCCCCAAAGCCAGCCGCGCCGCATTCGTCCCCGCCAGCCAGCCACCCGCCGCCGCTGCCGTATAGCCCTCCGTTCCCACCAATTGCCCCGCCGCTAGTAACGTAGCGCGTTTGTGGAATTGCAAACAAGGCTTTAACAATTGGGGCGCATTGATAAACGTGTTGCGGTGCATCACGCCCAGCCGCACAAACTCAGCATTTTCCAGCCCTGGAATCAGCTGAAACACCCTCTTTTGTTCGCCCCAGCGCAAATTCGTCTGAAATCCCACCAGATTCCACAACTGCCCCGCCTTATCTTCTTGGCGCAACTGCACCACCGCATAAGGACGTTGCGACTGATTTTCTGGGGCGCGGAAATCGCCTTTACGGGCATCAAACAATCCCACCGGCTTCAACGGACCATAGCGCATCGTATCTTCCCCCCGCTGCGCCAGTTCTTCAATCGGCAAACAAGCTTCAAAAAACTTAGCCGTTTCTCGCTCAAAGTCCTTCAGTTCCGTCTGTTCAGCCTTGCAGAGTTCCTGCCAAAAGTGGAGATATTGCTCCCGATTCATCGGGCAATTGAGATAAGCCGCGTCTCCCTTGTCGTAACGAGAAGCCAAGAAAGCCACATCCTGGTTAATTGATTCTCCCACCACAATCGGGCTGGCGGCATCGAAAAAGCTCATGTATTCCATGCCCGTGAACTGCTGCAAATCTTCAGCCAAATCGGGACTGGTGAGAGGGCCAGTGGTGAGGACGACAATCCCTTCTGTGGGGATTTGGCGCAATTCACCGCGTCGTAACTCAATCAGGGGATGATTCGCTAGCGTTTCTGTCAATTCGCGGCTAAATACGCCCCTATCCACCGCCAAGGCACCCCCAGCGGGAACCGCGTGTTCGTCGGCTTTATTGATAATCATTGAGCCGAGACGACGCAATTCTTCATGCAAAAGACCGGCGGCGCGATCGCTCGACATCGCCCCAAAAGAATTACTGCACACCAGTTCTGCCAAGTGTTCTGAGTGATGGGCGGGGCTAAACCGCAGCGGTCGCATTTCGTGCAGCACCACCGGCACACCCGCATTAGCAATTTGCCACGCCGCTTCTGTCCCCGCTAAACCACCACCTATTACATGAATCGGCTGTTTTTCCATCATTTTTATTTGTTTGCTAATGGCTAATGGCTAATGGCAATTACCAATTAAGTAGACAGACTTAATTATTTGTAGGATGGGTAGAATGTTGGGTTTCGTCCCTCAACCCAACCTACAAAACGATCGGGTTTAATTGAGTTCTTTTACTTACCCGATCAAACCTTCAACAACTGCGCGAGACTTCCTGGAACTGGCAATAGAATGCTCACTAAAAGCGCCAAAGCCAACAATCCCCAGAAATCGCGCTTGTTGTCAAGTTCGCTCACATCATTCAGCGCCGGTTCATCAGAAACTGGCATCAAGAATAAGAATATTGCCCAATAAAACAAATCCGGCTGAATCAGAGACAATCCCAGCATCAACAGCCTGCTAATTTGACCAATCATCGCCCCAGTTCGTTGTCCAAACATGGCGTGGACAATGTGACCGCCATCCAGATGTCCCACCGGCATCAACTTAAACGCCGTCCACACAAAACCGATATAAGCCGCCACTCCCACTGGGTGAAGCTTGATTGCCATGTTTGCGGTCAGTTCAGATCCCAGTGCCCATTTACTCAGCAAAGTTAATAACAGAGAAAACCGGGGATTCAAAGAAGTGAAGTTTAAGATACTCGACTGCTCCGACAAAGCAACCACATCCGAGTGCGCCAATCCCCAAAACAACAGCGGTAACGTCACCAAAAAACCAGCGACGGAACTGGCAATGCCCAGATCGAATAACGCTTTGCGGCTGGGTACGGGCGATCGCCGCCCAATAAACGCTCCAAACGTGCCCAGGAAAAAAGGTACGGGGATAAAGTAAGGCAGCGTGGTGCGAATTTTGTAATATTGGGCACTCAGGTAATGACCCAGTTCGTGGATGCCTAAGATAGCCACCAATGCCAAAGCATAGGGCAGTCCTTTTAACAGCAAAGCCGGGTTAGATTGCAGGGCGGCGTTAGAAACTTCTGCAATTTCCACCCCCACTAAAGTAGTGGTAAACAAAGTCACGATCAGCAGCCCTAAGGCTAAAGCCGGTCGTTTTAAAGGTTCGGTTTGCTCTTGTGCCTGCGGGTGAGCTTGGGGATTGGGAACCAGCGCAAAGAACGGACTCCCATTCAAACCTTCTTGAAAGACAACAAAGAAGCGATCGCCAAATAATCTCTCAATATTCTCCCGAATTGTCTGGTACGCCACCTCCGGGTTAGTTCGCAACTTGCCGCGACAAATCACCGCTTGGGGTCGGTAATCGATGTTCTGGAGGTAATAGATAGACCAGGGAAAGCAATTGCGAAGATTGGTTTCTTCCGTTTTATCAATCGGACGAACGGTACTCCCTGCGTCGCCAGCAGAGACAGGCTGTACCTCAGATGGATTCTGAGCTTGGTTTTCCGCCACCATTTCTTGCGGTTTTGGCGGCGGGGTAAAATCTCGACGACCCCACTGAATCAGCAGCCAGTACAATAACGGGCAAATGATAAACGGGGAAATCTCCAAAACTGGCGGCATTCGCTTATCTTCACCGTAGACCAGAATCCAGGCACTCCAAATGAATGCCGGTGTCATCATCACCATCCACAAAAGCCAGACTGGGGTTCGGGTGATGTTGGCAACACTGCGCTTCACGATGAAGTAAGTAACCAGTCCTAATAACAGTAGGAGCAACCAGAGTTCCATGATCTAAATCTGAATTGGTCTACAGGAGAATTAACTGGCTAGCAATTAGCCATTTTCCAGATTGGCAATTAACGTGCCAGCCAATTGCTTAAATGAGCAAAGTGCAAGTAGATTCTCCAGAATACAGCGCCACCATCCCGACTGATAACCCCTCGAAGGAACAGCCGCATCCGGCACGTAAAACTTCAACGCGCTGTCCTTGACACCATTTGTGCCTCTCCACCCAATCGGGACACATTAGATGGAACACCCCATTCCATTGTAGAAAACCCAAGGGATATCCCGATCGATTGTTTTGAAGGTTTCCAGAAAAGGCAGTCGGGAGTCGGTAGATTTCATCCATTCCCGGCGATCGCTCATCCCTTACCACCTCAATTGGGATTTTGGGCTAGAAGATAGACCACGAATACCGTTCCCGCGTCTACCTCCGAATGGAAGCTAATCGTGCCGCCGTGCATTTCCACCAGCTGGCGAGTCAAAGCCAATCCCAACCCAGTCCCTTCGTGCTGCCGATTCAGAGAGCTATCAATTTGTTGAAACGCCTCAAACAAAAGATGCTGTTTCTCCATCGGAATCCCAATTCCCGTGTCTGCCACCTCAATCATCGCCCGGTTGCCCTCATACTGCATCCGCAGCCATACCTCGCCCCCAGGCGGTGTGAACTTTACCGCATTCGAGAGTAAATTCAGCAAGATTTGCCGCACGCGCCGTTTATCCCCCCAAAATTCATCGGCGGGAGGCAACCCAGCAAAATCCCCCGTTAGCTTCACCTGTTGGACTTGAGCCTTTTCTTGCAGCAGTTCCAAACTTTCAATCCCTACCTGACCCAGAGAAAACTGACTGAGGGTTAAAGACGCCTTACCGGATTCAATCTTAGACAAATCGAGAATATCGTTAATCAGATGCAACAGGTGCTGTCCGCTATTGTGAATAATCTTGAGATATTCTTTCTGTTTTCCGCTCAGTTCGCCAAAATACGGTTGCATTAAAGCGGAGGACATTCCAATTACAGACGTGAGCGGTGTCCGCAATTCATGACTCATGGTTGCTAGAAACTCAGTTTTCGCCTGAGAAGCTGCATTCGCGGCAGTCAAGGCATCTTGCAACTGCTCGGTTCTCAGAGATAGCGCCTGCTTCGTCTCCACTAGCTCCGTAATTTCACGGAAAGTCCCCAAGCAAGCATAAACCTCGCCATTGGAGTGCTTCAGCGGCACTCTGAAAGTGTCGAAGTGGTGAATCCCATCTGGGAAAACCAGCGTTTCCTGTTCGTGTAGCGTTTCTCCCGATTCAAAAACCCGCAAATTTTGTTTAACAAAAGACTTGGCAATCAGAGGCGGGAAGCATTCTAGAATCGACCGATCCTGAACGGCATATCGATTGTCAAACCCCATCCTTTGAGCAAAAGCATGATTGCAAAAGCGCAGACGCAGATTCTCGCGCTCGACCACAAAAATGTAGTCTGGGTGAGCGTCAAAAAAACTTTCCAGCTCAGCGGTGCGCTCTCGCACCAAGGCTTCTAGAGTTTGGTTTTGCTCCTGAATTTGTTGGTAAAGGGTTGCTTGGTAGATAGCGATCGCCAGTTGGTCGGCAACAGTCGTGATAAACCTTAACTCCGACTCGTGCCAGTAGCGGGGAAATTGATCCTGAGCGAAGGTTAAGCAGCCCCAAATTTTTTGCTGCCGGTGAATCGGCACCATCAACCAAGCGCCAGGATATTTTGCCGCTAAAGAGCGACTCATAGGGTCATCCACCAAGCGCGTATCGCTCACCTGGACAATCTGTAAATTCCGCAGCGATCTGGAACAATAGTTTTTTTGATCGGGAACGATCAAGTTCATAGCTGTGAGAATATCAGCATGAGCGCGATATTCAGTCAGCGGCTTCCAACACCGCTGCTCCTCTAAATACTGAAAAATCAAACATCGGTCTGCCACCAAAAGATGTCCCAGTTCCAGCGTCACCGTTTCAAAGATATGGGACAGTTCTAAAGAAGCCCGGATTTGGGCAACCAGTCGATTTAATAGCGCCGTATGAGTAATCCGTTCCTCTGCTTGCTGGTAAAGCGTTGCCAGGTTGTGTCCTCGCTCTACCAATTGCAGCGCCAGATGCAGTAATTGCCGCTCTCCCGGCTGCCATTCCCGCTTCTCATCCCATTGCTCAAGCACCAGCAAACCAACGAGTCCAGACGCGCCGTGTAGAGATGCCATCTCTCGCGGCTCGATTTCCTGCGGGTGTGTATGCAACCAGGTCAAAAAGACAGATTGGGCAGCCGTCGAGCCAATGTTTCGCTCAGCCGCCCAAGGGTTGCCCTGATGGTGTTTGAGAAGGCAATGTTCGACATTTGCCCATTCAGGATATTGAGTTTGCCGCGCCGAAACGGGGATAGATGAATCGTGAGCGATCGCACTCCACAGGGTACGCTCATCTTTGGCGCTATAGAACCCAATTAAACACCGACTAACCCCAAAAGCCTCTTGAATCAACACCGCCGAGCGCTGCAAAATTACCTGCGCTCCCTGGCTTGACCAGCTAATGCGTAGCAGTTCTTGCAGTAACTTTTCTGGCTGTTGCCAACTCGGCATTAGAGCGTTGGGAATGGGGGATTGGGCAAGATTCGCCTGGGTTCCCGGCTCCCTAGATAAGGCGGGTTTAGTCCGAATGTCGGTTGGAGAGGCAAGAATTATGGCGTCTTTCCGGTTGTCGGTTAAACTCGCCCCGGCACTGCTACAAGCATCTGCTGCTGCTTTTCCTGGCGTCTGAGTGCTAATTTGACTGGTTAATATAGCACTCACCAGCGTTGATGTGAATTCGCTCTGCAAGCCTGGGAGATTGGGTTGAGGGCACCAATCGGCAATGGCTCGCTCGAAAAGAGGGGAGATTTCTGGGGTTAAGTGCAACCCGCGCGGAATTTCGGCGCAAATGCTGCCCAAAATCGCCGGATCGAATCCAAAACACAGCTCGTAAGTATTGGCGTTTGCTGCTGAATTCTCAGTGGCTTTGTAGCTGTGCAACATCACATTGAAGCGATCGCCCAGTCCCAAAATCACCAACGAGGGCACCTTGCTTTTACTCTCTGGTGTTGACCCCAGGGTTCGAGTTAACTTCCGCAGCTTCAACGAACAAGGCAACCATCTGCGTTTATTCTCACAATGGGTTGCCGATGGCTCCCCCATTGCCAGATTCAAATAACAGTTGTGCGAAGTCAGCAGCTCCGGCAAACCCAAAGCACCGGCTTCTGGGGATGCATACCCCCACCGCTCTCCCTTTGATCCTCTCTCCGGGCACAGATCGCTCGGAGTAAAGTCAGACTTACTCACGGCGATGAGTACCACTCTGGAATCTTGTTGTGAAGCTAAAAACTTCAGCAATGAGTGGGCAACAGACAAAACTGTTGACCGACTGATAGAGTATCTGAGATCGTTTGCCAGGAAAACCATGAGCGCGATCGCTATATTTAGGGGTAAAAACACTCACCAGATGTGGTAAGCGTGCCATAAAAATTAACCAACCGCACGGGTCTGTGCGATCGCGGTTGAAACCCTCTCAGCCTCAGATTTTTCCAGAATCTATTTCCACTCAAGCCGAGCATCGCTTGATTCCCAATTTACTTCACTAGCTTCGGTAAATGCACTATTAAGTTTTATCTAAATTGCAGTCAATTTCCCCTTTTTTGAAACTTTGTCCTTACACAGAACTGAAATAAAAAAACTGAAGGCTGTTAACGTCACCGTTACGCCAGCCGTTAGGCGACATCCGTTAGCGCTTTTAGCGTTCTGTTCGGTGCGAAGCACGGACTGAAAACCTAAGTAAGCAAGGCTTACGCAACAGCACCACATCTGAGGGCAACCACAGAGGGATTGAACCCGAAAAAACGCTATATGTATAAGCTTTGCGTAAGTCCTGGTAAGAATTCTCCTCTCTCTGCCCTCCCTCCTCAGTCCTCAGTCCTGACTCCTCCCTCCTCCCTCCTCAGCCCTCAGCCCTCAGTCCTCAGTCCTGACTCCTCCCTCCTCACTCCCGAATCAACTAGCACCAGCAACGACCGCATTAGCGGTTAACACCTCCAACGCCGTTTTGTATTGCTGGTCTGCTTCCGTACCCACTTGGTCAAGCGTAATTGGCTCCAGAGGCACTTCCCGATCTGGCGTGATGCCTAACTTGTTGATATCGTGGTGGCTTGGCGTTTCGTACTTGGCAACTGTTACCGCTAATCCTGACCCATCTGAGAGGTCAAACAAAGATTGAATTAAGCCTTTACCAAAGGTTCGAGCGCCTACCAATTGGGCGCGACCATTGTCTTGAAGCGCCCCAGCTAGAATCTCGCTGGCACTTGCCGATCCCTGATTCACTAAAACAACTAGGGGAGCGTGGGTAAGTGCTGGTGCAGATGCCTCAAAACTGCCCAAAATGCCTTGTCGGTTGACCGTATAGACAATCGTGCCTTCATCCAACCACATCCGGGCAATCTCAATGCCTGCCTGCAACAGTCCTCCCGGATTATTTCTCAAATCGAGCAGATAAGCTTGTGCCCCTTGTTTCTCCAGCTTGGCGACGGCATTCGCCAGCTCAGATGGGGCGTTGGCACTAAACTGACTCAGGCGAATGTAACCCACCGGGACGCTAGAACGGCTGGAATCTAAGACTGCATAAACGGGGTTGAGGGCAATTCGCGATCGCACTAGCTTAAGTTCTTCAGGCGTTTTTCCCTCCCGTTGCACCACGAGCGTCACCTCTGTGCCCGCAGCGCCCCGCATCCGCGCGGCGGCTTCGTCGAGGGTCAGTTGGGCGCTCTGGATGCCATCAATTTCCAGAATCCGATCGCGCGATCGGATTCCCGCCTTCGCGGCTGGCGAACCGTCAATCGGAGCCACCACTTGCAACTCGCCCGTCTCGGCATCAAGGGCAATTTGCAGTCCCACCCCTTGAAGCTCTCCGGAAGTATTCACCTGTAAACTTCGGTATTGGTCGGGTTTCAAAAACCGCGTGAAGGGATCTTCCAGACTTTTGAGCATATTTTGAATTGCCGTGTAAGTCGCCTCGCGATTAGACAGAGGCTGCTTGATCGCCTTTTGACGCGCCATCCACCAGTTTTGTTGATTGAAACTGTCATCCACGTAAGCATAGTTGACAATTCGCCATGCTTCAGAGAGGAGCTGCTGTTCCTCCGTTAAAGCGATCGCTGGCGAACTCCACCAGCTAAACGCAAAGATAGTTTGTATGATTAGTACGAATACAACCCTTAACACTCGTTTGTGCATGACACTCCAATCCCCCTTTCGGGCTATGTTACATTTTTTGTAGAGGCTACGCCTAGACTTCTATCTATCGCGGTGTCTGGTATCCTCCTTGCCGCTTCAAGCCCCCTAAAAAAGCGGCAAACTGTCTCATGGGGTTGGCTCGTGTCAAAAACAGCAATAAATTTTTAGGAACTCTGGGTTCATGTTTTCTAAGCAGGTAACTGATTCAAAAGCCTACAACTGGTTTGAGGAACGCCTGGAGATTCAGGCGCTTGCCGAGGACGTCACCAGCAAGTATGTACCTCCCCACGTAAATATCTTCTACTGCCTTGGTGGGATTACCCTAACTTGCTTTTTAATCCAGTTTGCCACTGGATTTGCCATGACGTTTTACTACAAGCCGACCGTCGCCGAGGCTTTTTCCTCCATCCAGTACATGATGACGGACGTCAACTTCGGTTGGCTGATTCGCTCCATCCACCGCTGGTCCGCCAGCATGATGGTGCTGATGATGATTTTGCACACCTTTCGGGTTTATCTCACCGGCGGTTTCAAAAAGCCCCGCGAGCTGACCTGGGTAACGGGTGTCATTCTGGCTGTGATCACCGTTTCTTTCGGCGTCACCGGCTATTCACTCCCTTGGGATCAGATTGGTTACTGGGCCGTTAAGATTGTCTCCGGCGTCCCCGCTGCGATTCCCTTAGTCGGCGATCAAATCGTCGAGCTGATGCGCGGTAGTTCCAGCGTTGGACAAGCCACTCTGACACGCTTCTACAGCCTGCACACTTTTGTGCTGCCCTGGCTGATTGCCGTCTTCATGTTGCTACACTTCTTGATGATTCGCAAGCAGGGCATCTCTGGCCCATTGTAAAGGAGCCATCGTCGGGGCGGGGTCTTCCTGTCCCTGCCGAGCGGCCAATGAGGAGAGGAGAGAAAGTGGGAAAGTAATTTTTCTTCCCTCCATTACCCATCCCCCTATCATCCCCTCACCACTTTGCCTCTTGCTTAGCTCAAAGCTTTCAAAACGCATAGGAGAACACATACAACAATGGGAACCCAAAAAAAGCCGGATCTAACCGATCCGCAGTTACGTGAAAAACTTGCCAAAGGCATGGGTCATAACTACTATGGCGAACCCGCTTGGCCCAACGACCTACTCTACATTTTCCCTGTAGTGATTATGGGGACGATTGCACTGTGTATCGGTTTGGCTGTGCTTGATCCAGCGATGATTGGCGAACCGGCAAACCCCTTTGCCACCCCCCTGGAAATTCTCCCAGAATGGTACTTCTGGCCTGTTTTCCAAATTCTGCGGATTTTACCCAATAAACTGCTGGGTATCGCCTGCATGGCAGGGATTCCTTTGGGCTTGATTCTCGTTCCCTTCATTGAGAACGTCAACAAATTCCAAAATCCCTTCCGTCGTCCAGTCGCCACGACAGTTTTCCTCTTTGGAACCCTCGTCACCCTCTGGTTGGGTATTGGTGCCACCTTACCTATTGACACATCTTTGACACTGGGTCTTTTTTAAGACAATCAATTGCGCCTATTAACGCCTGTGGGTTTCAAAAGTAGTGCCTTTGTGCTGCTTTTGAAACATCTACGGGCGTTAAGCATTATCTGGTCGCTTCTGAAAAAGCAAAGTATAAAAGAACATAGGATGCAGCAGCTGCCTGAACCTAACTCCAGCCCCAGAGCAAAATTAAGTGGTTAAACTTAACTCATGGCAAAGACAGCGCTAATTACAGGAATCACTGGGCAAGACGGCTACTACCTCAGCCGCTTACTCTTGGAACGGGGTTATCGGGTGGCGGGGTTGGTACCGCTGCACCGCCAATCGAGTCTGGCTAAACTGGGTTCCCTCGCCAGCCAAATTGAGGTTTGTGCGGTTGACATGAGGGATAGTGCGGCTCTGTTGGCAGTGGTGGAACAACTACAGCCCCAAGAAATTTATAATTTAGCAGCTCCCAGTTTCGTCCCAGATTCGTGGCAAGACCCGTTGGGAACGCTGGACTTGGTAACGGGTACGGCAACCAGGCTGTTAGAGGCAGTGCGGCTGGCTGGATTGAACACGCGGTTTTATCAAGCTAGCAGTTCCGAGATGTTTGGGCAGGTGGATCGGTCGCCTCAAGATGAGAATACACCTTTTCGCCCGATGAATCCTTATGCAGCGGCAAAGTTGCACGCCCATTGGACGATGGTACATCACCGACAGCGCTACGGTTGGTTTGCCTGTAGCGGTATTTTATACAACCACGAGTCACCGAGACGACCTCCAAATTTTGTCACGCGGAAGGTGTCTTTAGCGGCGGCATCAATTAAATTGGGGTTAAGCGATCGCCTGGAAATGGGCAACCTCGACGCCAAACGCGACTGGGGTTATGCTGGCGATCATGTGGAAGCTATGTGGCGGATGTTGCAGGCAGATGAACCGGAAGACTACGTGATTGGGACGGGTCAGTTGCACAGCGTTCGGGAATTGGTGGCGACTGCTTTTGAATGTGTGGGGCTAGATTGGACTCGTTATGTCGTTGTCGATCCCAAGTTTCTGCGATCGGATGAACATTTCTATCTGGTGGCAAATCCAGAGAAAGCCAAGCGCCAACTTAACTGGGAACCACAAGTCAGCTTCGAGGGTCTTTTGGAAAAAATGGTGTTGAAGGACTTGGAACGTTTACAAAGCGCTGAGGTGCCATCCATCGCCCAGATAGAACAAAACTCCTAAAATTCAGGGATATTGAAGTGGGAGAAAATATAGATTATTTAGAGCCGACCGTTAAACCAGCCGCTAACCATATATTTATTTTCCTAGAAGTTTTTGGATGCGAAGGGGGCATTCAATCCTACGTTAAGGATATTTTGCAGTCTTATATCTCATTGGGAAATCAAGCCAAAGGTGAGGTATTTTTGCTACGGGATGGCGCTGGATGCCCAAATCCCTTTGAGGGAAAAAACCTCGAATTTCATTATCTCAAAAGCCAAAATCCCCAAAAGGGACGGTTAAGGCTGGCAACTTCACTGCTAGCGTGTCTGTTGCAACGCCGTCCCCACCATGTTTTTTGCGGTCATATTAATCTGGCACCGCTGGTGAGGGTGCTGTGTCAGCCGCTGGGGATTCCCTATACGGTGCTAACTTACGGAAAAGAGTTTTGGGAACCCTTAGCCAATCGAGAACGAAGGGCACTCAAGCAGGCGGCTGGGATTTGGACAATCAGTCGCTATAGCCGCGATCGCGCCTGCGCCATCAATGACCTAGACCCCCAGAAAGTGCAAATGCTACCCTGTGCGGTGAATGGGAATTACTTTACTCCAGGCCCGAAGCCACCAGCATTGATCGAGCGGTATAATCTTGTCGGTGCCAAAGTTTTGATGACCGTAGCGCGGCTGTGGTCGGGCGATATCTACAAAGGCGTAGATGTCACCATTCGAGCCATCCCCGCGATCGCGCAACTATTCCCAGAGGTCAAATATCTGGTGATCGGTCGCGGCGACGATCAACCCCGACTAGCGCAGCTTGCCAAAGATTTAGGAGTTGCCAACCGGGTTGTATTTGCCGGGTTCGTTCCCACACAAGACCTTGTAGACCATTACCGCGTCGCCGATGCTTACATCATGCCCTCCCAGGAAGGCTTCGGCATTGTCTATTTAGAGGCGATGGCTTGTGGCATCCCCGTGCTATCCGGTGACGATGATGGCTCCGCTGACCCCCTTCAGGATGGACGTTTAGGCTGGCGCGTCCCCCATCGCAATCCCGAAGCCGTGGCAAATGCCTGTATTGAAATCCTCAAAGGGGACGACCGGCGCTGCGACCCTCAGTGGTTGCGAGAACAAAGTCTCGCCTTGTTTGGGAAAGATGCCCTTGCTCAGCAGTTAAAACAGCTGCTTCTTTGAAAATTGCAATTAGGCACTCTTGAAAATAATTGCCGAACTCCCTCTGTTCTCAGACACAATCGATTCTGATTTAGCTTGGTTTTTGCGGAAGCCCCGCGCTATATCCAAAGGATATAGCGTCAGGATGAATAGCAGGCGGTGACGATTCTATCTATGACCAATGCGGTCAGCAAGGGAATATATAAATGAGGAATCGCCAGTTGGTGTTATAATTAACACCTCTGTCCGAGCCGAAAATGCTGGTCAGTCTCTTGAACCTGGAAAATCTAGAATATAGGGTTCCACCCAAGAACAGACATTGATTGTCCTGAACCGTGAGTGGGTAAAATTCTAGCGGTACATAGGTAGAACATACTTTTTGTATTCGTTCCGGCGCGGAGGGGCATCCCGTGTCGTCAATAAAGCTCATTAAATATCCTAAGCAATCGCTGGAGTTGGTGAGAAGCCTACACTTACCCTTCGGGTAAGTGTAGGAGTATGTCACGATGGAAGGAGTCCATACTACCTTGCTTTTGTTGGAGATTGCCGTGAACCAGAACAGCCCAAATACCTTTCAATTCAAGCTTTCTGGCGTCGGCTCTTGGCTTACCCTGCTGCTAATCATTTGGTTGCTGGGATCGATTGGGCTGGGCTGGTTGGTGAAGTCTTTTCTGATTCTGATAGGTTTAATCCTCGTCGCACCAGTCCTTGCCTTCCTGGGCTTTCGCTGGTGGTTGCAACGCAACCTTATTGCCGACCAGTGTCCCGTCTGTAGCTATGAATTTACGGCTTTGAATCGCACCGAGTGCCAGTGCCCGAATTGCGGCGAGTCGCTGAAAATCGAACAGGGACACTTTAACCGTTTGACGCCTCCCGGAACGATTGACGTTGAAGCGGTTGAGGTATCCGCCCGCTCTCTCGAAGACTAAAACCCAGGCAAAAGTTCTTAGTTATTGATTCTGTCCAGTAATCGACAGAGTATAAGGATGCGCGCCACCTGCGCGATCGCCGACATAAACGTTATAATTCCCCCGAAGCCAAACTCCTGAAATTTCCGGCTTATCTCCAGAAGCACTATCTGCCAACACGCAGAACCGTCCTCCTGGGCCATCAACCAGAAGCGTAGGCTCACCACTGCTTTGGACACTCAGTCGCAAGTAGTCGATCCGATCTGCCGTTACCCGAACAACTTGATTCGGTGTCTGGGAGATATAACCGCAATTACTACTTGTTTGACCGCCAGAAGTCCCGCTAAGGACGACCGGATCGTTCGACAACTTCGACGACAGTTCTAACGCTGGGGCATCACTACGAGCCGCAAGAGCGCCTGTTAAGATCAACGCCAAGGTTGTGGGAATAACTATCCATTTGCGAAGCATCTTCATTTTGTCATCCCCTTGCCTTTTTAAGGAAGTCTTACTATAAGTGTCCTACATTAGTAAATAAACGTGTTTCGAGTGTGTTCCTTTTCTCAAAGTGTCACGTATCTTAGAGGGCGTTAAAATTCGCTCTTCTTTAAGTCAAGGTGTTTCCAAAACAGGCTTTTGTTTAAATCACCAAGACAATATACGCTTGAGTGTCAGTTTGTCATTTGCAACCGTCATTTTCTTTTTTCCACTATAAAAACAAAAGATGAATCCTCAAGAAAATCAAGACTGGGAGCGTAAACTCCAAGAACTAGATGCCCAAATCAATCAGAGCCTCCCTCCCTCGCCAACGATAGAAACCGAACCGGGACAACCTCTCCAGGTTCAAACTAAAGAATCTCAATCAATTCAGTCTCTGTTCAACAAAATTTCTAACTGGTTTCAAGGACTTCCTGGTGCTGGTAAAGTTGCTGTTGTCGCCGTCGCAGCTTTGGTTGGTTTTGGGCTACTCAGAAGCGTTTTGTATCTGGTTGCATCCCTGATTAGTCTCGCCATCTTGGCAGGGTTAGTGTATTTGGCGTACAAACTGTTTATTGCCCCCAAGTCCCCCGATTAGAAAGTGTTGATTTTTTTGGTAGCTATGAGGATTATGGACTCTGAACGGGTATATTCGTCTAAGGACGTAGGGCAGGTTCATTGCTAATGCGGATCTTTACCAGCAAAATAAGGGTTGCCTGCTCGGACAAAATCTGCTAAAAGCGAACAGCGAACTGCTATTTGTGGACTGCTCGAATGGCTACCCAAAGCGTGAAAAAAGGCTCGAATCGCAAAAGCCCGTCTTGGCGGATACAGATGCACCGACTGCCACTGGGTACCCGACGGGGTGCTGCCACTATTGTGGAAATCTCGCTGGTGGTTGCGAGTGCTTTAGTTCCCTATAGCATCGGTCTTGCCGCCAAGTTCTGTACGAATGCTGGCGCGTGTGTCTCTCCGGAAACCGTTCCCCTCAACCCAGTGCTAGCAACGACCGAGGATGCGATCGCTAAAACGCTGGCAATTCCCAGACGCGAAAGCAACCAACGGGTTGCCCCACTCACCAACTTGTTTTGGTGCGGGGCGCTGGTGGCTCCTATCGTGGTCGTAGGCTGGCAACTGTATAAATTGGGAAAAACCGGACAAACCTCGCCCAAGCGCTGGCTAGGCGTCCAAGTAGTGCAAGAATCAGGCGACCCGCCAGGATTGATTGGCGCTGTTTGGCGAGAGGGAGTCGGCAGGTGGGGATTGCCGCTTTCGACGGCTTATCTGATTTGGCGCTACAGCGGTGCTTTTCCGGATCTGGGGATTTTGCTGGGATTGTCGGCTTTGATGTGGCTGGGGGAAAATGCGATCGCCCTATTCAATCCCGAACGCCGCACCCTGCACGATAGAATCGCTGGAACCTTTGTTATCGATGGAGCTAGGGCTTTTGTACCCTATCCGGAGCGGAATTCTTCTCAGTCAAACCGACTGCTGCGAAACGGACATCCAGTCAAGCTAGAAGTGCAAAGCAGCTGGACACAGCCAGATGACGGACATCGGGAAACCGTCACTACCATCGTCCTAACTTCTCAATCTCCCAAGCGATCGCTGCATCTTTGGTACTGGATGCGCCAAAACCCCGGTCTGACGCTGATAACGATCGGCTTTTCTTGCATAAGTGCTGTCTTGGGAACCTTTGTCGGTACGCAAATATACATTCAAAGTCAGGCAAATTGGCGCTCATCCAAGCAACAGAATAACAAGGTGTTTCTGGCGCTGGTCGAGCGGTTAAGTCAATCTTCCCCCAACCAATTAGAAGAACGACGGAGTGCTATCCTGGCGCTGGCAAGGTTGGACGACTCGCGTGCGATTCCCTTCTTAGTAGATTTGCTGGGTCAAGAAAGGGTACCCGCTTTGATGGAGGCAATTGGGCAAACCTTGGTCAGTACGGGTCCGGAAGCTTTACCATACTTACAACGCTTAAATCTTTCCCTGCAAAAGGACTCAGCGCTGCTGCAAGGGAGTGGATTAGTGGAGCGACAGTTAATTGCAAGGCGGCTCGTGGGCACTCAACGCGCGATCGCTAAAATTCTTAGCATCTACCCCACTCAAATCCATAACGCTGACCTCAGTCGCACCGACCTCTCGGAGGTACGCCAAGGGCCAGCTCTATTTACCTTAGTTCTAGACAAAGCTGACCTTTCTGGGATTCTCTTCAAAGGAGCCTCCCTCACAGGTGCCAGTTTACGCAATAGCCGCTTCTTGGGTGCCGGTGAGGACGGGCGTCTGGGCACCTTTGACGATTGGATTGCCGACTTCAATGGAGCCGACCTCAAAGAAGCGAACCTCACTGGCGCTCTTTTGAGCGATGTCCCCCTGAATCGCACCAACCTGATCCGTGCCACCTTGAATCGGGCTAATTTATCCAATGCTCAACTCGTGGGAGCAAATCTCAGCAGTGCCAAGCTAATCGGTGCAGATTTGCGTCAAGCAGTTCTAGAAAATGCCAGCCTGACGGGTGCAGATTTAGCGAATGCCAACTTTACCCAGTCCAATCTCTCTAGTGCCCGTCTCGGACAAGTTAGCGCTGTCGGGGCTAAGTTTACCTTTGCGCTGCTGATGAACTCCAACTGGCAAGGAGCAGACCTTTCAGAAGCAGATTTTCAGAACGCCAATCTCCAAAAAGCCGACCTCAGCGCCACCAGACTGGTTGGTGCTAATCTCGCTCAGGCTCAGCTGCAAAATGCCAATTTACAAAACACAAACCTGAGTGCGACAGACCTGCGCGGGGCGAATCTAGCAGGGGCTGATTTGAAGGGGGCAACCTTTGCCGCCCCAAAACCGCTCCAGTCAGATCAATTCATTCAAGAGGCACCCAACTCAGCATCCTTAGCTCGTGTCAAGGGCGTCGATTTTTCCCAAGCCAAGAATTTAGATGCCAAGCAAATTGACTTAATTTGCGACCAAGGAGGGCGTCATCCTCGCTGTCAGTAAATAAGGCAAAAGGGCACTCAGAAACTGCAAGATCCAGCGAGCAAGAAAGTGCCCTAGGGCAGATTGGGCAGATGAACTAATTCCAGTTTGATCCCATCGGGATCGGCAAAGAAGACAGCGTAGTAGCCTAGTGCATACTGGTTGTATTCGGCTGGCGGATCGAGGATTGTAGCGCCCAGCTCAAGAATCAGCTTGTATAAGTTATCTACCTGTTCGCGGCTGTCGGCGTTAAAGGCAAGATGGTGTAGTCCTGGCGAGTAGCGATCGTGAACTTTGTTCGGGGAATCTGGATTCGCGGCAGAAATTAAAATTGCCCCGACATCCTTTGACCACCACATGATGAACTCATCGTTTTTCTCCACCTGCTGGTAGCCCATGAATTCCAAAATTGCGTTATAAAACGGTTCCGATTTCGAGCGATCGCTAACCGTCAAGCTCAGGTGATTCAAGGTACCAAGGGTCATACAAGCCTATCCTCTTTCGGAAGAACAAATGTATTATAAACTCCCGTTTTGCAGGTTGATTCAGACCAGTAAATCCTATTTTTAGCATGGAGCCGATCTCTTGTATCTTGATTTCTGATGCTGTCATGCATCAAAAATATAAGTTTTTATTCCTATCTGCCGAAGGACAGGCAAAAAAAGAATTCTTTGTTTTTACTGTTTAATTAGCTTTGTGCGATCGCATCTAAAATTACCACGAGTCCCTTAAGCCAGTTCATGGTGTCAAATGAAGCTAAGCTTCTGCATGATTGTTAAAAATGAGGAAGCCTCCTTACCACAATGCTTGAATAGCGTCAAGAATGTGGTAGATGAAATGGTGGTGCTGGATACCGGCTCCAGTGACAAAACCGTTGAAATTGCCAGAGAATTTGGGGCGAAGGTTTATCACTTTGAATGGTGCAATGACTTCTCAGCGGCGCGGAATGAGTCGTTGAAGTACGTTCAGGGAGATTGGGTGCTGGTGCTGGATGCGGATGAGGTGCTGAAACCAGAAATTGTACCGCAGATGAAGCAAGCGATGGAAAGCGATCGCCACCTCGTCGTCAACCTAATTCGGCAAGAAGTCGGAGCATCTCAATCGCCTTATTCTCTGGTTTCTCGTCTATTTCGCAATCACCCAGACGTGCGCTTTTCTCGTCCTTACCATTCGCTAGTGGATGATAGCGTTGCCGAACTGTTGCAGCGAGAACCCCAGTGGCAGATAGTTTCTCTGTCGGATGTAGCAATTTTACACTATGGCTATCAACCGGGAGCGATCGCATCTTTAAACAAATTCTCTAGGGCGCAAGCGGCGATGGAAGGCTATCTGGCAAGCCATCCCAACGATCCCTATGATTGTTGTAAATTGGGGGCACTTTATGTACAAACGGGTGAAATCGGTAAGGGAATCGAACTCTTAGAGCGCGGTTTAAAATCAACAGAGATTGATGCTTCTGTTTTATACGAATTTCACTACCATCTGGGCAATGCCTATACTCAGCTAAATAATCTTGCACAAGCGGCGACACACTATCAAGTCGCACTTCAACAGCCAATTCTGCTTAAACTTAAACTGGGCGCTTATAACAATTTGGGCAACTTGTTGATGGCAGCTGGGGATTTCACCAATGCTCAAAAAGCTTATGAAACTACCTTGCAGATTGACCCTAGTTTTGCGGTCGGAAAGTACAATCTAGGCATGGCATTAAAGGCAATGGGGCGTTTGCCGGATGCGATCGCTGCTTACCGCCAAGCCATTCAACGGAACCCGGACTATGCAGAGGCGTATCAAAATCTGGGAGTTGCCCTTTTGAAAATGGGTAACGTATTAGAAAGTTTAGAAGCGTTTGGGAAAGCGATCGCGCTTCACGAACAACACAACCCAGAGGAAGCCGCTAGACTACGCCAAGGATTGCAAGAAATCGGGTTCCAGGTTTAATCTCATCTCAAATGTGGCTAAATGCCATCGTGGGGAGTCTCAATGCCGCTTGGTCTGATAGATTCGTATCGGTCGGTCAATACCTTTGAAACGGTACTCTCCCATCGGAGACAAGCCTTTTGGCTGACGCAGCAAAGAATAGGTGGCTTCACTCACGACACATTCACCAGGGGGACAAATCCCTTCCATGCGGGAGGCAAGATTAATCGTAGCGCCTAATACGGTATAGTCTACTCTCTGAGAGCTGCCCACATCTCCAACCACAGCTTTACCGCTGTTGATAGCTATCCGCAATTGCAGCGGGTGTTGGAAGAACTTACGAGCATTCAGATGCTCTAGACGCTCTAGCATTCCCCAGGCGGCGGCAAAAGCCCGTTCGGCATGATCCGGCTGGGGTTCTGGAGCGCCAAAAAATGCCATAATGCAATCTCCAATAAATTTATCTAGCGTTCCTCTGGCGGCAAAAACTTCTTTGAGCATTTCCTCGAAGAAACTATTGAGCAAATTGGCAATTTCTGTCGGAGTTAAGCGTTCCGAAAGGGCAGTAAAGCCAACAATATCGGCAAAGAGAATACTGATTTCGCCTTCTGCGGGGGTAAGACGACCATCTTCTAATCCTCCTACATTCATAATGTGCTGCACAACTGAAGGAGAGTGATAGCGTTCTAATCGGTGTCGAATGCTGGCTTCGCTTCTGAGTTTCTGTGCTAACAGCCAACGTTGCACCGCCGACGCCACCAGATTCGCTAAAGCTGAAAAAAAGCTGAGGTCTTCATCTCCTCCTTTATTCCAATGGGTAAAAGAAAGATGGGCATCGGCATAAAGAACGCCGACTACCTTATTTTCATCCCACAGAGGAACCGCTAGAGCGCTCTTGATGCCTTTCGCTAAAATACTATGTTCGCCTTCAAACCTTTCATCCATCTGGGCATCAGCGGTTTTGATCGCAACTTTATCAGTAAATACTTTTTGACAAATGGTGCGGCTAATCCAACTGCCATCTGCTGCTAGATTTTGCTGTTGAGAGATATCTCTAGCTGCTGCTTGAAGTAAGTCTAGTTCGCCCGAACCATTGACATCGATCAACAATGCCAACCGATCGATACTATTGAGATCGCGGAAAACAATTTCTTGTATCTGCTGGAAAATTGCTTCGATCGATTCAGCAGAATTCAGACATCTGGCGATATCAACCAAGTCTTTCAGACGAGCGATCGCTTTGTGGGGATTAGCACTATTGCTACCCTCGTCATCAGCCTGTATCCATTGCTGTTGCAGTTCTTTGGCATTGCGAAGGATAGTCACTCCTTCGGAGATCGGATCTGCCTCTATGGGATTGAGTTGAGTCTTTTGTTGAGGAGAATTGGCTAAAAGAACATGGAGAAAAACATGACCCATCTGAATAACATCGCCATGATTCACTCTTTGGGGAGATGCTAGCAGACGGTCATTTAACCGCGTTCCGTTTGTGCTGTGCATATCTTCGACCACCCACACGCCATCCGGTGTATTTAACAACCGGGCATGACAGCGGGAAATTTCAAAATAAGGCAAGTACAGATCGCATTCTGGCAAACGACCAATGATAAATTCCTCTTTATCCACCGTCACGGTGCTTTCAACATTTTCCTCAACTTGTAGGCGCAGCTTGAGTTCAGCCATGACTTCAAACCTCCTTGAACCAAGGCGAACAAGGCGTGCTAAAACTCCTGGACAAAGCAATAGTCAAAGAAAGCACCACAAAGCAAGCGTTTTTCCGGCAATTACTGCCACCATCTTAACTCTGACGAAATCCTTCGACAGATGATACGCTGTGTTGCCATAGGTAGCCGGAAAATTGCAGTCCCATACTTTTCGGTTAACCTTCTCCCCAACCTCTTGCCACCTCTCCCTAATCCGCCCCGACAAGGAGAAGGTGAGAAATAAATTTTTTTGACTGGTGGGGAGAAGCGATAAACTCCTCGATTCCATAGTCGGGAAGGGGTTTGGGGGTTGGTGTCTTAACCGAAAAGTTGGAATCTACCCTTTAGCTCCACCAAAACCCAGACGGGAGCCAGCAATTTAATGCCGCTTGGTTTGATAAACTCTTACAGGTCGGTCGATTCCTTTGAAATGGTGTTCTCCTGTCGTCTGCAAGTCTTGGGAGGGCTTCAGCAAAGAATAAGTGGCTTCACTGACGACACATTCACCGGGGGGACAGATTCCTTCCATGCGGGAGGCTAGATTAATCGTTGCTCCTAAAGCGGTATAGTCTACTCTTTGAGAGCTACCGACATCTCCAATCACGGCTCTACCGCTGTTGATGGCAACCCGGATTTGCAGCGGTTCGCGCCAGACTCGATCGGCATTTAATTTTTCTAGACGAGTCAGCATTCCTTTGGCAGCGGCGAAAGCTCGGTCGGCATGATCCGGTTGAGATTCCGGAGCGCCAAAAAATGCCATTATGCAATCTCCAATATACTTATCTAACGTTCCTCCGGCGGCAAAAACTTCCTGTAGCATTTCCTCGAAGAAATCATTGAGCAATTGGGCAATTTCTGTAGGACTCAACCGTTCCGAAAGGGCGGTGAAGCCAACAATATCGGCAAAGAGGATGCTGATATCAACCTCGGCAGGCGTGAGACGACCGTCTTCTAATCCTCCTACATTCATAATGTGCTGCACAACGGCAGGGGAGTGATAGCGCTCTAGTCGAGTCCGAATGGTTTCTTCGTTTCTAAGTTTCCGCGCTAACAGCCAACGTTGCACGGCGGATGCCACCAGATTCGCTAAAGCCGAAAAAAAGCTGAGGTCTTCTTCTCCTCCTTTCGTCCAATGGCTAGAAGAAAGATGAGCATCGGCATAAAGAACACCGACTACTTTATTTTCATCCCAAAGCGGGACGGCGATCGCGCTCTTGATGCCTTTGACTAAAATGCTCTGTTGCCCCTCAAACCGTTTATCCATCTGGGCATCAGCGGTTTGAATTGCTACTTTCTCGGCAAATACCTTTTGACAAATGGTGCGGCTAATCCAACCGCCATCCGCCGTCAGATTCTGCTGTTCCAAAATATCTCTAGCGGCGGCATTCAGCAATTCCAGTTCGCCGGAACCTTCTACATCGATTAACAATGCCAAGCGCTCAATACTTTGAAGTTCGCGGAAAACGACTTCCTGCACCTGGTAGAAAATTGCTTCGATCGATTCAGCTGCACTCAAATTCTTGGCGATATTCACCAAATCTTTGAGACGAGCGATCGCTTTTTCCTTATTGCTAACTTCGTCTAGCGTACCCTCAGCTTGTATCCATTGCTGTTGCAGCTCTTGAACATTGCGAAAGATGGTGGTTCCTTGCGCCACGGGTTCCACCAGCTGTGTTTTATGGGGTTGAGGAGGATCTCTCAAAAGAATACTCAGGCTAATATCCCCCAGCCAAAGAATATCGCCGTGATTTACCTGTTGAGGCGAGGTGACAGGGCGTTCATTCAATCGCGTTCCGTTTTTGCTGTCCATATCCTCTACTGTCCACACCCCAGAAGGCGTTTTCAAAAAGCGGGCATGGTAGCGGGAAATTCCCTCGAAAGGCAGATGCAAGTTGCATTCTGGCAAACGACCGATCGTAAAGTCATCCCGATTCACCGTAACCGTTCTTTCTGTCTCTCCCTCTCGTAGACGCAGTTTGAGTTCAGCCATGACTCCTATCCCTTTTTGAAGCAAAGCGAACAAGCGTGCAAAAACTCAGCAAAGCAAGGACTTGTGGTTGCTTTCCCTGACTTCCCCCAAAGTTATGGCATTCTCAAAGGCATTTATGCAACCTTGCCCAAGCTACACGCTTAGGGTAGCTTAATCGGGCAAATCATTTGAGTTTTAGCTTTAATGCCTCCGCGCCGTTCAGACTTATCTGGTGACAATGAGGGGTCATACCCCTCATTCCTTGAACAACAGTATCATAGTATTCGCTGGTACCCGATGTCGGGTCGAGGTTGTAGCGAAACGACCGTCGAAACATTGACAAGTGGACACCAGAGAAGAACACGCAAAAGTGCGGTTTTCACGCGCAGCCAATCAAGAGTGCGGAGGGTGAGAGCGATTCCCTAAAGGGGGCGTAACCCTTTCATACTGGTGAGGTAAGAGATGTACATCCGCCTTTGATCCGTGCATATCTGAATTAAACATCCGGAAGATACTGCTTCTTTTTTGGAAAACTCTATTATGTTAAACGGTTTACCTCAGGGCAGCGACACCATGATAGGCATATTACTAGACCAGCGCTACCAGGTGATCCAAGCGCTAGGCCAAGGTGGATTTGGTCATACTTACATTGCCCAAGACACTCGCCGACCTGGGAACCCTAACTGCGTTGTTAAACACCTCAAACCCGCCACTAGCAATCCCGAATTTTTACAAACAGCGAGACGCCTGTTTAATAGCGAAGCCGAAACCCTAGAAAAGTTAGGGAACCATGACCAAATTCCCCGGCTGTTAGCTTACTTTGAGGAGAAGGAAGAGTTCTACTTAGTGCAGGAATTTATTGACGGACATCCTCTGGGTGTGGAACTGCCACCAGGTCAGCAGTGGAGCGAAAGTCAGGTGATTCAACTGCTTTGTGAAGTCTTATCCATTTTGGAATTTGTACACGGGAACGGGGTGATCCATCGGGATCTCAAGCCGGATAATTTAATTCGCCGTACTTCCGATAACAAGTTAGTTTTGGTGGACTTTGGTGCCGTCAAACAGGTGCAGATGCAATCGGTCATCGCTCAAGAAGGGATGAATGAGACGGTTGCGATTGGCACCCCAGGCTATATGCCAAGCGAACAGGGACAAGGCAGACCCCGCCCCAGCAGCGATCTTTACGCCCTCGGCATGATTGGTATCCAAGCCTTGACCGGGCTGAATCCCAGGCAATTAGCAGAAGACCCTGACAGCGGGGAGATTCTCTGGCGGCACTTGGCTCAAGTTAGCGATGGGTTAGCCGCTGTCCTGAACCAGATGGTACGCCACTACTTCAAATTCCGCTACCAGTCAGCAACCGAGGCATTGCGATCGCTCGCCTCGTTAACCAATCCTAATTCCCCGGCAGCGATCGCGGCAGTCTTGAGCCAGAAGGTGCGCGGTTACTGGAAAGACGGTTCTGTGTCGGCTAATAAGGCACTGCGATCGCTCCAAGAACGCACCAATCCCCACCTCTCGCCCAATAACGCCCCTGCTCCTATTTCCGCCCCGGCGCTCTCGCCCCCTACGGACAATACCGTAACCATTGCTACAGGCAATTCATCGGGAAAGTCGGTGGATTCTCCAGCTAGCGTCGCAGATGAAGCAACGCCTCCAACCGTCCCCCCCACGCAGAACACGGTGACAATTGCTCCTGGAAATCCCTCCCAAGCGCCGATTAGTTCGCCGTCTAGCCTGAATTCTGTATTTAAATCCCCCAAAAATTTGCCACTGCTAATTGGGGCAGGCACTGCTATCTTTGTGATTGCAATCGGGGTGATTTTTGCAAGTCGTCAAATACCCTCCTCTGCTGACACTGCTAAAAATCAAATTACCGAGCCAGCTAAAAATGCAGTAAAAAACAGTTGTGTTGTTGTTCTTAGTTCATCCAATGTACGCTCTTTGGATGGACGAAAGAAAACAGGGGATGTTGTGAAAGCAGGAACCAAAGTCTCTGTCACCGGAAAAGAAGAAGGTGGCTGGATAGAAATTAACTCTCCAGTCTCCGGTTGGGTTTGGAAAGGTCGTACAAAAAACACCTGTCCTTCTAAATAGCAAAAGTTCTTACTCCAAGAAATTTAATTGTCAAGAGCTTTTACTATTCAGACTGGTGGTAACTCTAGGGGAATCGCACCTAATAAACCCGTGCGAAAATCATTTAATAGCTGTCGTGCTGTGCGCTCTACATCGCCTTTATGACGTTCATTTGCCACAGCTTGTAGATATTCGTCGCCTGCAAACGAAGTGGGATTTACTCCGTAGCGAGACTCTAAAGACTTCAACAGAAATAAATCGGCATCGGGGGCGTTGAGAGTTTTGAGCAAATCTACTAGCGCAGATGCCACTCGTTGATTGTCGTAAGACGCCTCACCAATATCATCACAAATCGCTAACTTGAAGGCAGCAGGCTGATTTTCTAACTTGGAAGGCAAAACGCCAGGGGCGTCTAAAAGTTCAATCTGATCGGAAATGCGTATCCAGCGCAGCTGGCGCGTTACCCCAGCACGACGGGCGCTTTCTACCACCCGCTTTCCCAATAAACGATTAATTAGCGCCGATTTGCCCACATTGGGAAACCCAATCGCAACGGCACGGACTGGACGAGGAAGCATCCCGCGATCGCTTCTTCGTTTATTCATCTCTACACCCGCTGCCTGCGCCGCCTGTGCTACTGCTGCCACACCCTTACCATGCTGGGCATCTGTGAAATAAGGCGTTTCCCCCCGCTCCCTAAACCACTCTGTCCACAGTTGCCGGACTGCGGGAGAAATCATATCCGTGCGGTTGAGTATCAATACCCTTGCCTTGCTGCCTATCCACTCTGGCACGCGGGGATGGTGAGTAGAGATGGGAATTCGGGCGTCTCGCACTTCCAACACCACATCCACACGCTTGAGCTGTTCTTTAAGCGCTTTCTCAGCCTTGGCAATGTGTCCGGGATACCACTGAATCGAAGGAGTCGTCATAGGATTTTAGATTTTAGATTGAGGATTTTAGATTCAATCTAAAATCCTCAATCTAAAATTTGACTAAGGAACAATCAACACCGGACAAGGAGATAAATTAATCACCCGGTTCGTGACGCTGTCAGTCATGCCTTCTTCAGTCAAACCCAGCCCTCGACAGCCCATCACAATTAAATCGGCGTCAATTTCGTCAGCAACATCGCAGATGGTAAAAGCTGGTTTGCCCTGACGCTCAATCGTTTGAGACTGGATGCCTTGATCGGCAAACAGATTTTGAGCTGTTTTGAGCAGTTCGGCGACAGCTTCTGGCGATGTCATCGCCGCATCTGAAATTAGCGGCGACGCCTCTGGCTCTTGGCTGGGTTCTTCTACCACCGAAAGCAAAATTAATTTACTAGCATACTTTTGCACAATATTTACAACGACATCAGCCGCTTCGCGCGCTTCTCGACTTTGATCGACAGGAAACAGAACAGTCTTGAACATGGCACGCTCCTGTAGAAACCCCAACTCTTGTAAAATGTGGACGGCTAGAGAGCTAGAAATAACCTTACTCCTGCATTTGGTTTGGTCTATCTAGCTTTTGAGGGAAAAGGGCAAACACCAGTGACACGCGGTTGCTAGTGAAGAGTATAAAAAGACGCAATTAGGAGGTTTACGCTGTGTCCAAGAAAACTGTAGCAAATTTATCGGCATCCGATTTATCTGGCAAAAGGGTACTGGTACGGGCGGATTTTAATGTACCGCTGGATAATGGCAACATTACTGACGATACTCGCATTCGGGCAGCTCTGCCTACAATTGAGGATTTAACTTCCAAAGGCGCTAAGGTGATTCTGTCCAGCCACTTTGGGCGTCCCAAAGGTGTAGATGACAAATACCGCCTGACGCCAGTGGCAAAGCGCCTGTCTGAATTGCTGGGTAAAGAAGTTGTTAAGACTGACGACTGTATCGGTGATGATGTCGCAGCTTCGGTGGGGGCGATGCAAAATGGCGACGTGCTGCTGCTGGAGAATGTCCGCTTCTACCCGGAAGAAGAGAAGAATGACCCAGACTTCGCTAAAAAACTGGCTTCAGTTGCCGATTTATATGTGAATGATGCGTTTGGAACAGCTCACCGCGCTCATGCTTCTACGGAGGGCGTGACCAAGTATCTCAGCCCATCGGTGGCTGGGTACTTGATTGAGAAGGAACTGCAATATTTGCAAAGCGCGATTGAAAATCCTCAGCGTCCTTTGGCGGCAATTATCGGGGGTTCCAAGGTTTCCAGCAAGATTGGCGTCATCGAAACGCTGCTGGATAAGTGCGATAAGCTGATCCTGGGCGGCGGCATGATTTTTACCTTCTACAAGGCTCGTGGGCTAAGTGTCGGTAAGTCGCTGGTGGAAGAAGATAAGTTAGAACTGGCGAAGTCTTTGGAAGCTAAGGCGAAAGAGCGTGGTGTTCAACTGTTATTGCCGACGGATGTGGTAATTGCAGATAATTTTGCTGCTGATGCTAACGCTCAAACAGTCAGCATTGACGCCATTCCCGATGGTTGGATGGGTTTGGATATTGGTCCCGACTCGGTAAAATTCTTTCAGGAATCGCTTGCGGATTGCAAGACGGTGATTTGGAATGGCCCGATGGGAGTGTTCGAGTTCCCGCAATTTGCCAAGGGGACGGAAGCGATCGCCCGGACTCTTGCCGATCTCACTAAGAGCGGGACTACCACCATTATCGGCGGTGGCGACTCGGTGGCAGCGGTAGAACAGTTAAACTTGGGCGAACAAATGAGCCACATCTCCACTGGCGGTGGCGCAAGTCTGGAGTTGCTGGAAGGCAAGGAACTCCCTGGTATTGCGGCGTTGGATGAGGCGTAAGCCCTAAGAGTAAACAAATAAAATTCTTGTAGAGACGCGATTAATCGCGTCTCTACGGTTATTGGGATATATTGCTTCGCTGTCGTCCTCCAATCAGCGATCGCATTTGTTGGGTGAGATGAAGAGGCGATCGCGTTTGTTGGGTGAGATGAAGAGGCGATCGCGTTTGTTGGGTGAGATGAAGAGGCGATCGCGTTTGTTGGGTGAGATGAAGAGGCGATCACGTTTGAATGGCTGGGCTTCTACTAAAAAGGTGGGCATTGCCCACCTTTCTTAACTTGGTTGAATGACTAACTTTATCTATAACTAAGTTAATCCTATGCTTGAGTCTTTACTAAGAGGATGAGCCTGATACAGCAGACGCAGTAATATCTATTGCTGTAGCAGTAATTTTGACTGTTATTTGAGTGGCTTTAAATGCAACAAACCAAGCAACCGCAGGAATCAGGAGAGCCGTGGCTATTAGAGTCATTAGTGCCTGCACACCTTTTACTAAATATTCAGGTGTTTCTAATATTCCCCGAAAGGATGCAGTCAACCAATTCAATACAAATTGAATTGGAGCCTTAGCTGCTGTGTTTAGCACTTCTATCATTTAATTTCCTGCTCAATATAAATTCAGGTGAATTTTGTCCAACGTAACAAAACATTTCCTGGGATGTCAAGACAATTAATCGCCGTTCATCATATCTTTATCTTTTTGTATTAACTACTTAATATTAGATATAGCGGTTCTTACTTGAGTGCGGTACGCCTAGACCTAACCCCCTAGCCCCCTTCCCTTGTAGGGAAGGGGGAACCAGAGTCTTGCTCCCCTCCCCGATGCGGAGAGGGGTCTATCTGTACCTCACTCGGATGAGAACCGCTATAGCTTTTTAAAGTTGTATAGATATAACTGATTCTAAGTTTATTAGCTGTTGTATATAGCCTTTATTGTTCGCGGGAGGTAAATCAAGATTTTAGCTCAGTAAGCATTTATGCTTATCATGTTATACCTTACTATTTTGTCAGATGAAAAAAGGCGATCGCCTTTTGCTTAAAATCAGTTGGCATTTATTCTCAGCTTTCAGCATGGAAATTGATAAACTGAGGATGCTTTGCGGACTTATAACACTCTCTAAACCCCAATGAGTAACCTCAATGTTAACTTACAGATACCAAGAGATTTACTTGGAGCGCTTGACATTCCAGAGGCACAACTAAAAGGGTGTATTCTGGAGCTAGTTGCTCTAGAGTTGTTTCGGCAAGAGCGAATCTCGACAGGCAAAGCGGCTGAGTTACTCGGAATTTCCAAATGGGAGTTTATTCAGTTACTCGCACAGCATAATATTTCTTACTTTACAGAGTCACCAGATGAGTTAGCGGCAGAAGTGGCAATGGCTCAAAGTATCTATAAGCGCGATCCCCTCCGGGGGCAAGCGTAGCTATCGCTTATGACTGTTGTTGCTAATGCTGGACCTTTGATTGCTTTAGCTCGGATTGGTCATTTTGCTTTGTTGCGGTTGCTGTACAACGAATTGTACATACCAACTGCTGTTCGAGATGAGGTAGTTTTGTTTGGGGAAACCCGTCCCGGAGCAATTGAGCTAGAGGTGGCTGAATGGATACACATTGTTACAATTGGAAATCAAACTGCTGTTCAACTTCTGAGAGAACGATTAGATAGGGGTGAGAGCGAAGCAATTGTTTTGGCTATTGAGTTAGAAGCCGAGTTGCTATTAATCGATGAAGCAAGAGGGCGACGAGTAGCACAAGCTCAGGGACTCAATTACATTGGCACGGTGGGTGTATTAATTCAAGCAAGGCAAAATACACTGATTGCTGCTGTTACTCCGTTGCTGGATGAATTGATGGCTTCGGGGTTTCACATGAATGAGGTGCTGTATCGAACTGCTCAAGAGTTAGCTAACGAGGCTGAGAACTAATCGACTAGATCTCGTTTGTTGGGTGAGATGAAGAGGCGATCGCTCCCTGATTTCTATAGGGAAGAATGAGATGATGCACCGCGATACTTAGAGAAAGCTTGTCAATCGCGTTTTGGAGAAGCTAGAGGAATCGCAGGAAGAATGAGCCGCTATAGTATGGTCATCCAGTGGTCAGATGAGGATAATTGCTACTTGGTACACCTGCCCGAATTTCCTTGGCAGCAATTTCACACTCACGGCAAGACGTATGAGGAAGCTGCAAAACACGGACAGGAGGTGATTGAGTCTCTGATTGAATGGTTTCAAGAGCAGGGAAAGCCTCTGCCAGAACCAATGACTTTGCCCACCAAGCCGCTAAAAGTTGCGTAAACAAGGGGTTGGGGCGATCGCTTTTGTAAGTATTGAGTGAAATATAGTGGACTTTTAGCGATCGCTAGCTACATTGGAGTAGGTAAGGCGCTAAGGAATCGACAGGGAGATGCTGCAAGCACAGCAGGTATTGCAGGGGCGTTATCAACTCCAAGAGCAATTAGGACAAAATGCTGGGCGTCAAACCTGGCTGGCAACTGACATTGAGGCATCACCACCACAACAAGTCATCGTCAAACTGCTAGCCTTCAGCCCCCAGATGCAGTGGGACGAATTTAAGCTATTTGAACGCGAAGCGCAAGTTCTGAAAAATCTCGATTACCCCAAAATTCCTCAGTATCGAGATTATTTTTCCCTCGATAAACAGGTTGGCGCTGGTTTGTGCTGGTTTGGATTGGTGCAAGAATACATTCCCGGTGCCTCCCTGCAAGAATTATTGAAACAGGGCAAACGCTTTACCGAAGCCCAGGTGCGGCAGATTGCCACCGAGGTGCTGAATATTCTCATCTATCTGCACGAGTTGAGTCCGCCGTTGCTGCACCGCGACATCAAGCCCAGCAACTTGATTTGGGGAGAAGACGAACAAATTTATCTGGTGGATTTCGGCGCAGTTCAAGATTCTGCCGCGACTGAGGGAGTCACCTTTACTGTGGTGGGAACCACTGGCTATGCGCCGCTAGAGCAATTTTGGGGAAAGGCAGTTCCGGCATCCGACTTGTATGCGCTGGGGGCAACTTTGATCCATTTGTTAACCGGCATCGCCCCAGCAGATTTGCCCCAAAAGAATTTACGGATTCACTTTAGCGACAAGGTTAGCCTTAACTCCAATTTTGTACGGTGGATTGAAGCGATCGCCGAACCCGATTTAGAGCAACGATATCGCACCGCCCGTCAAGCACTAGAAGACCTTAAAGCCAATCGTTCTCTCAACGCCCTCCTGCAACAAATTCGTCAGCCTGCTGGCAGTCGCGTTCAGTTTTGGAAGTCTTCTACTCAGTTAAAAATTAAAATTCCTGGGCGGGGAATATTGCTACTTACAGACATTATCGCCTTTACAGGGAAATTGATGCTAGTAGCGACCTCCACAATCTCTCTATTCTTGCTAGGTTTCTTGCTGTTAGGGCTGGCTTGCTTAATATTTTTCATGCTCCTGTCCCTGTTGTCATCGATTCATTTAATGTTTTTGTTGATTTTCCCCATTCTATTAACCCTGATATTGGGTCGGCTATGGATGAGCATACACAATGAATTGTGGAAAATTCCAGCCGATTTGAAATGGCCTCTGCTGAATTACTGGGGAGATTATTGCATTGAATTCTATCTGGATAACTTTGTAATTGAAAGGCAATTGTTCGGAGTGAAATATTTTAGCCATCGGGGAAAAGTTTCTAGCATCAAAAATGTTGAAGCAATTCCTTTGGGAGGAGTCACTATCGAAACTTGGCTGTTGAAATACTGTTTCGCTCAAAACTTGACTGAACCTGAACGTAACTGGATAGCTCGACAGATCCAAGACTGGCTGAGATAAGAACTAATGACCAAGGGCAATCCCCAATTAGGTATTAGCAATCCTTCAATCCTTCAACTAACCAAGGAAAATTATCATGTTGCAAGCAGAAAAGGTCTTACAGGGGCGTTATCAGCTCACAAAACAACTAGGACAAAATGCAGGGCGTCAAACCTGGTTGGCAGAAGATTTAGAAGCAGAACCCAGACAATCGGTAATTGTCAAATTGCTTGCTTTCAGCCCTCAAATGCAGTGGGAGGAACTCAAGCTATTTGAGCGCGAAGCTCAAGTTTTGAAAAATTTAAACCATCCCAGAATTCCGAACTATCGAGATTATTTTTCTCTTGATGAACAGGCGGGCGACGGTTTACCCTGGTTTGGATTAGTGCAAAATTACATTCCCGGCACTTCCCTGCGTCAGCTATTAGATAAGGGCAAAAAATTTACACAAGAGCAGGTACGCTATGTTGCCACGGACATCCTAGAAATTCTGATTTATCTGCACGAATTAAGTCCACCTGTCTTACATCGGGACATCAAACCTAGCAACATAATTTTGGGGGAAGATAGGCAGTTTTATTTGGTTGATTTTGGTGCCGTTCAAGACCGTGCGAAGGCAGAAGGTGTCACCTTTACTGTAGTAGGAACCAATGGCTATGCGCCGCCAGAACAGCTGTGGGGACGTGCAGTTCCAGCATCAGACCTTTACGCACTAGGAGCTACCCTAATTCACTTATTAACTGGAACGCCGCCATCTGAGTTACCGCAGCATCAAATGCGGATTCAATTTAGCGATAAAGTTCGCCTCAATCCCAATTTCAGCAGTTGGATTGAAAAGCTGATAGAGCCAGCTCCAGAAAAACGATTCAGCACGGCACGCGAGGCACTTGAAGCTCTGCAACAAGTGGAATTTAAAAGCTCCTATAGCGAAACAGAGGCTCAGCCAAGGGGCAATTCGGTTCGTTATGGTCGTTTAGCGCTCTTAGGATCGCTGCCATTATTTATTCTCATGTTTGCTGCTGCTATTAAGCCAAATATTTTCGCCAAGACCGCTAAAGGTCAGCAGTCGGAAGCAAAACAATATATTAGCTCGATGAAGCGTGCCCAGCAAGCTTATTTTTTAGAAAACAATGACTTTCCTGATTCGGTTGAAAAACTAGGGATTGGCATTAAAACTCAGACAGTAAACTACGACTATGCAACTCGTGGGTTGGGGAGCAGATCTGTATTCAACTACGGGATAGCCCGGAATTCTAATATCAAAAGCTATATTGGGGCTGTGTTTATAGTACGTGTAAAATACTCATCTGCTGCTAAGAATAAAATGATGACAATGGCAATTTTGTGTGAATCTAATGCTGTTGGTGCTACCCAATTGGCAGAGCCAATTTATGACAAAGGCAGACTAGCCTGTGGTGCAGACACAAGAGAGATAGAAAGGTAGATAAAGGCGCTGTGACAATATGAAAAACCGAATTCATACGCCAAGGCAAATATTAAGTCTCGAAATCCCTCATCTCAGCTTTCTACGGAAAATAACTAATAATGCTGCAAGCCGAACAAATATTACAGGGGCGTTATCAACTCAAACAAAGATTGGGTCAAAATGCTGGGCGACAAACCTGGTTGGCAGATGATTTGGAAACCCAACCTAGCGAGTCGGTAGTTGTCAAACTTCTTGCCTTTGGCGACGAGGTGCAGTGGGACGATCTCAAACTGTTTGAAAGAGAAGCACAGGTACTCAAGCAGTTGAATCATCCGAGGATTCCCAAGTATCGAGATTATTTTTGTATCGATGAGCGATCGCTCTGGTTCGGCTTAGTCCAAGGATACATCCCCGGTGCCTCTCTTAAGGAATTACTCTCACAAGGCAAAAAGTTCAGTGAAAAGGAAGTCCGTAAGATTGCCTCTGAAATTCTTAATATTCTGATTTATCTACACGAACTTAGTCCCTCAGTGCTACATCGAGACATCAAACCGAGCAATTTAATTTGGGGTGAGGAGGGCAAGATATATTTAGTTGATTTTGGCGCGGTGCAAGATAAAGCAGCGACAGAGGGAGCCACCTTTACTGTTGTGGGAACTTATGGCTATGCCCCGATGGAGCAATTTGGTGGAAGGGCTGTTCCAGCTTCAGACTTGTATTCGCTGGGAGCAACTTTAATTCATTTGTTGACAGGTACGGCACCGGCTGATTTGCCTTCTAGGGATTTACGAATTCATTTTTCTCATCAAGTAAGCCTCAGTTCCAGTATGGTTAGCTGGATTGAAAAATTAACTGAACCAGCTCTAGAAAAACGGTTCAAAAGTGCAAAAATTGCCCTAGAAGCGCTGCGATCGGGCAGAAATCTAAACACATCAACGGATATCCAACCTTTAAATCCATCAACACTGGTCAATAATTCTGGGCAAGGCAGTTTATTGGATGAGACAGTACCAGTACCCGATGAAATCAAAGGTTGGAATTGGGGAGCATTTCTGATGCCTTATCTATGGCCTTTGAGCAATCATGTTTGGATTGGGCTTTTAGCCTGGGTACCCAGTGTCGGTTGGTTGATGGGGTTCGCCCTCGGTTCTAAGGGCAATGAATGGGCTTGGAAAAGTAAAAAATGGCGGAGTATTGAACAATTCAAAGCCCATCAAAGAGGCTGGGCGATCGCGGGATTGTTTATCGGGATACCGATGGCTTGGGCATATATCTGGATACTCACCCTTTTTCTCCATTCCCTCTAAAAACCTCGGCAAGATCGCGTTGTTAGCTGAGTGCATAATCAGGGTTCAAAGGAACCGAGGCATTGACTAAGGACAATAAGGGACCAGTTTGCTCCTGTCCATTTGTAGCCAATTCGCTATGGCACAGATAAATTCGCTCTCCCACTCGCCCCAGTAAATCCAGCAAAATCCGCCGCAGTCTTTGCTCATCTGCTTCTTGGGTATCTTCTTCTGTTAGCGGTCCCGACCAATCCTTGAGAAACAAAGGGGCACCGTAGAGAGTGGCAGCACCACCCTTTGACCAGAGGTGCGAACCGGCATCGAGCCAAAATTGCCATCGGTGGAACCGACGAGCCGCCCGATATTGGAAGATCGTTGCCAAAGTCACGGCGTGACGGTCTCGACCGAGGGGACGCACGGGGTAAGGGTTAGCAGTGACGGTGCCGCGACGCAACAAGCAGATAAACCGCTCAATGGTGGTGTAATCTGGGGTTTCAATGCGATCGCTCTGCCTCAGCCTTCCATCGACTTCCCAGTAGTGTTGGGCGGTTTCCATCAGTTCGCGTAAGGCGGCTAGCTGGTCGTAGGGGAGATTGCTGCCTTTCCACAAAAACTGCTGAATTGCCCGGTCAAGCAGGGCGACGCAGTTGGGAATGAGACGCTGTTCCAGCTGACCTCGTTGCACCTCTAGCCACTGCAAAATCTCTTCATAAGCAGCACAGGCTGAGTGTCCCAGCCGATCCCAGCGGGGAAAATACGTCACCGGCAGCAACCGGGGTTGCTCTGGATCGGGGGAATAGCAGTAATCTGCTAATAAACCCGCCCTGACTGGGTCAATCCTTAAGGATGAAGGATGAACGATCGGAGATGAATTTGTGCTACCTCCGGACTCCGGACTGCTGACTCCGGACTCCTGAGTGAGTACCACCAGCATTTCCGCCACGGCATCCCGGTCTACCAGCCGCCCCAAGCCTGGATAAACGAGCGCCAGCAGCGTCAGCAGCGCCCGGATCGTCGGGGAAGCACTCAGAGGGCGCTGTTCGCTCAAGGTTTGGACGGGGATATCCTGGCTGGAGAGGATTTCGATTAAGGTATAGCGAGCGATCGCATCCAAACCAGGGGCAATCACTGCCACGTCCTGAGGCTGCACCTGTCCGCTGTGTACGGCTTTGGCGATCGCCAAAGCGGTTTCTCGCAACAACTGAGCGCGGGAAGTGGTTTGAATCAACTGTACCGACTCCGGTAAGGTCAACAGAAACATGGGGTCGCTCACCGCTTCCACCACCGGCTTTCCGTAAAGTGCCGCCACATTGCTCGGTTGCTGGCTCAAAGTTTCTACCTGACAGCGCCACTCCAGACTGGCAAGATAATTTGGGTCGGCGTTCAAACCGAGTCGCACTGCCCCATCCGGATTATAAGTAAAGGCTCCCGCTGCTCCTTTATCTAAAAGAAAGTTGAATAGATCGCAGGCGATCGCTGGATAATCATCCACATTATCCGCCAGTACTCCCTGATATCGGCGAATCAAGTGCTGCTGATAAGCTTCGTCTGGCAGCAGATAACGCCAATAAAGTTCGCAAATAATCCCATACGTCAGCAATCCCCGTTCCAAACACCATTGCCGCCAATCTATCAGCAAAGTTCCTATTTTCGCCCAGTCGGGACGCTCCACCACCGGATCGTCGTCCCTGGCAAACCCTTGTTGTTCTGCTAAACCTTGTTCGAGAAGACTGGGAATTTCCTCAATGGGTCTTCCTGCGATCGCGCACAGCTGCAACAAGTCCAGAACGCGACGCACCGAACGAGACTCGCTCACCCCCAAAAACTGGAGGCTACCATTATCCAACTCCGGACGCCACAACCGGGTGGCTAACTCCTGCTCAGTTTCCGGGCGCAGTCTGACTGGAAATTGTGCCCTGAGATTCAACCGCTGAATCAACAAAGGCCAAAATAAGATCGCCTCATCCTGAAAGAAACCCAGAGGTGTTTTAGATTGAATGGGATACCGCCCCTGTGTCGCCGTAACCAAGCGGTCAGCTAATTCGCTCCGATTATCATCATTGGCAGCAAAGACTAAGATTGTCGGTGCCTGCGCCCGCCTTCCCGCCTTCCGACGCGAACCTCGCGGTTGAGATTCCCCTTCAGCCCACTGGCAAAACAGATTTACGAGGCGTGTTGTCTTTCCACTGCGAGTCGGCCCGACGATCCAGATGGTCTGCGATTGCGTTAACATTGCTAAACGCTGGGTGATACTTGTGTAATAGCTCGGTTTCTATTATGAAACTATCTTTCTTGACACAGCTCCAATCCTACTTAGAGAATGCCAACCAGTGGTTCTCAGAAACCCCAGAGAGAGCCTTGGATCGGGCATATAAGGCAGCCTTAATGATTAAGGCTTTGGAAGATGAACATTTTGACGGTAAAAAAATCTCCCCAGATTGCCAAAAATACCGTGAAAATGCCATGTCTTATTTTGAAACAAAACTTAAAAATCACTTAAAGACTGCTAAATTTGGGCTGGCAGAGTTTCAGGTCAGCGCTTCAATAGTGACTGGTTCTAATCCAGATTTAGCAAGAAAAACAAAAACGACCGGAGCGGCAAATTCTAGAAGAGAGGATTTTGACCTTCAAGACAAACAATCCATAACTTTAGAAAAACTTAAATTTATTGATGATGTTTTATCTAAATACAAGCCTGGAAAAAATCGTTCCTCATCAGCCTTAGTCCCCGTCCCTAAATCTAAATCTGTAGAAGTGAACTTGAGGAATGTTGACCGGATTGAAGCCAAGAATCTAGTCAATCAGCCAACTTTGTTTCCTACAGACGAACGAGTGGCTGAGGAGGCTGAAACAATGACTGATACAACCAGTTTTGTGCCTCGCTCAATCTTGAGTACGCTAGATCGACTCAAGAGAAACTTTGACCCCAACTCAGAAGAAGAAGTTGTTCAAAGTTTTCGCACCTCCCAAACGAAAACCATTATTTCTATTCGGTTTATTTTAGTTTTAATTTTAGTTCCTCTATTAACTCAACAAGTAAGTAAAACTTTCTTGGTTGGGCCTCTCGTCGATCGCTTCCGGGAGCCAAACAAAACTGAAATCTTCCTAAATGTCGATCTGGAAGAAGAGGCTTTTCAGGAATTACAAAGATTTGAAGAATTACTAAAATTTAAAAGTTTAATCGGTGTCGCTCCTCAACTATCTAAGGAGGAAATGGAAGAAGAAGTCAAAGGGAAGGCATTAAAAATTGGGGAGGAATATAGTCAAAGAAGTGCCAACGCTATCAAAAATGTTTTTGCCGATCTAATTGCAGCTGGCTCTCTTTACTTGTTACTTCTTAATAGCCGAAAAGAAATTGCAATTTTCAAAGCTTTTATAGATGACGTAGTTTATGGTCTCAGTGACAGTGCTAAAGCTTTTATTATTATCTTGTTCACTGACATCTTTGTAGGGTTTCACTCTCCTCACGGCTGGGAAGTGATTCTGGAAGGAATGGCAAGGCATTTAGGCTTACCAGAAAGCAGAGATTTTAACTTTATATTTATTGCCACCTTTCCTGTCATTTTGGACACGATATTTAAGTATTGGATTTTCCGCTACTTAAACCGAATCTCTCCGTCAGCCGTTGCTACTTACCGGAATATGAATGAATAGTTAAAAATTAAAAATGCTTGCATTTAAAAATTAAAGAAGAGGTATTCTTTCCCCCATTTTTAATTTCTAATTTTTAATTTCTCTGGGGTAGTGGGGACGGCAGGGGGTGCCCCAGCAAACCTGCTGGGGTGGAATGTTGCCGAAAACGCTGCTACGTGCCCCAATCACAGAATTCGCTCCGATTTCAACCCCAGGCGCAATAAAGCAATCTGTGGCAATCCAGACGCCGTTGCCAATCGTGATACTGGCTGTCATCAGCTTGAAAGCTGGGTCTTGGATGTCATGACTGCCGGTACAGAGGTAGCTTTTTTGGGAAATGACGCAGTGCTGACCGATGTGAATGCGGTCAAGGCTGTATAAAACGACATCATCCCCAATCCAGCTGTAGTCTCCGATTTCGATTTTCCAGGGATAAGTAAAGCGGGCGGTTGGTCGGATGACTAAGCCGGTGCCAATTTTTGCTCCAAACAGGCGCAAAAGCCAGCAGCGGATGCCACTAAAGGGATGGGGAGTTAAGGGGAAGGCGATCGCTTGTACCAACCACCACAGCAAGACAAACCAACCCGGTCGTCCTCTGTCAAACCAGGATTGGTCGTAACGGCGTAAATCAACGAGAGATTCCGACGCGATCGCTGGCGGTTGTTCGCCTGGTTCCAACACCCTACACGCTTCCTTTTAATGAATCTGGCTGGGGTACCGGTTGGGGAGGCACGGAGGAGGCAGCCGCTACGTTCAACTGACCGCCAAACTCCATCAATTCATAAAGTTTGACGCCAATTTGATACTCGTATTGACTCATCAGCCGTGCATAGATGTATCCAGGTTTCCCATCCAAAAAGCCTCGCTGAATAATGTAAATCAAAATAAACCGGATCAACGGTTTGAAGGGGAGGCGCACCCAAGTTTTTTTGAGATACCGCTTGCGCTGTACCGCATCCCCAAACAAATTAGCGCCAATCGTGCCGCTTTCGTCTTTGCCGGTCAGGATATTTAAATAAACGCGGGCTTCCCAGTTCGAGTAGCGGTTATGTCGTTCCAGCCAGTGGAATATGTCCCGAAAGTCAATGTGCAGCATATCGTTTTTCAGATAGCCTGCTTTGCCTTGCAAAATGACGTGTTCGTGAACTTCGTTGTCGCCTGTGTTGCGAATTTCTTCTGTCCCCAAGTTTTCGTAGCGACCTGTTTTGTGCTTAAACAAACGCAGGTTCCAGTCGGGATATCTACCGCCATGTTGAATCCATTTACCGAGGAAAAATACTTTGCGGTTCAGGTAGTAGCCTTCGTATTCTGGATTCTGAATGGCAGTTGCAATTTCATCCCAGAGTTCGGGGGTAATGCGCTCATCACAATCGACAATTAGTACCCATTCGTTACCAAAAGGCAGATTGTCTAAAGCCCAGTTTTTCTTTTTAGGCCAGCGACCGTTGAAGTGAAATTGAACAACTTTTGCGCCGTAACTTTCGGAAATTTCAATCGAGCGATCGCTACTTTGGGAATCTACGACAAAAACTTCATCAGCCCTGGCTACACTCTCCAGGCAAGCCGCCAGATTTGCTTGTTCATTTTTAGCGGGAATCAGAACCGAAACGGGAAGTTTGGAGGGGGTGGAGGTCATGACCATGAAGGATGAAGGAACAATTAAAAATTAACAATTAAAAATTAAAAACTAAGATTTTTCTTTTTTAATCTTTAATTCCGACTCTGGACTTTGCACTTTGAAAGGAGCAGATAACATCCCTTGAATTGCTGCACTCAAATAACCCATCTGACCGTAGGCATACACCAGATTGTCGAACCGTTGGGCGGGATCGCCAAAATATTTAACAGATTTGTAGAGACCTCGCACGATTCGTTCGCCTCCCAACAATAGCTGGCGCGGTCCTGCCTTACCAGCGATTTGTTCGCGGTAACATTCACTGATGCCTTGCCACCAGCCCCGGCTGAAAAACCAGGCTTGTTCAAGGCGTTCGGGAGAGACATTGTGGGCAACTAAGGCGTCAGGCAGATAGGCAACTTGCCAACCCAATTTCAGTGCCCGTTCTGTCATGTGTAATTCTTCATTTGATAACAAATTTTTGCCGACTCGACCCAGATTAACATCGAACCCCCCAATTTGCTCTAAAAAGGTACGTCTGAGCGAGTAATTTAAGCCTCTGGGGGTCATACCGGCTTGTTTGATATAGACGATGGAATCTCCTAAATCGTATGCTCCCAGACACCCTGATAGTCCGGGGGAAAGCCACTGAGGAGGCGTGGTGCCATCGGGCCAGATTAAGGTGACTTTGCCACCGGCGATCGCTAGTTTTTCATTGCTTTGATAAGCATCATAGAGTGCCGACAGCCAAGATGGGCTAGCAACGGCATCATCATCTAGATAGGCGAGAATTTCACTTTTGGCTTCCTTGGCACCCCTGTTGCGGGCGACAGATAGACCTGTAACGCTTTCGTAGACGTACTTTACACCCGGTCGGGCTTTGACTATTTCGGATGTGCGATCGCTGGAGGCATTATCCACCACCACCACTTCAAAATCCGGAAAATCTTGATTCAGTAAGCTATCAATGGCAGCACCTAAATACTGCTCTCGATTGTGAGTACATATAATCGCAGAAATTTTAGGCTCTGTCATAAATTTGGGGTTAGGGCTAGATCAATTAAAAATGCAAAATTAAAAATTAAAAATTGCAGAAATTCCTAATTTTTAATTTTTAATTTTTAATTCTCACTTAGATGACTATGTAGAACAACGAGTGTTTCCGCCAGTTGACTGAGGCGGGTTTCCAGATCCTCTTTGCGATTCAGCAGCAGGCGCAGCTTTTGATAACGAGCGATCGCTACACTCACACTCGGAATCTGTTCGGGTGGACAGGGACGCGACCAAAATTGACCATTCTCATCCATTCCTACAAGGCGGTATCCAGTCCGTGGAGATTCACAAGTCACCTTTTCATCGGGTTGATTGCACAGTTCTTCTACATAGTCCATCAGCTGGTGTACTGACTTGGCATGACCCTTTTCTACCGCCTGACGCAGCGCCTCAACGCCAACCTCCGGTTCGCGGGAATGAGACTCTAACCAACCATCAACAATCGGCCCTTCTAGATAAATATCTTGAATTTGGCGCAAGATTTGATGGAGTTCCTTCTGCCAACCCCCGACAATCACTTCAATTTCTTGCAACAGAGTCATCGCCAAGGCAGGATTGGCAGCGTTCCGATGGTTGGTGAAACTGGGAGGTTTTAATTTTGGCAGGACTGGCGTCTTGCCAGATTGCTTTTGGTCAGCGAAAGGCTGTACCGTCATCGAAATAGAGCGATTGGCATCTGATGATGCCTCTGAACCCCAACCCATCGTATCGGGCTGATTTTCCCAAGGGGACGGGTTGTCGATGACAGGACTTTGATCCGCCAATCGATCCAGTGTTGTCTCAATCCGTTTTAATTCTGGTTTCATAGTTATCTGACGCCACTCCTGCAAATCAAACCTGTTAACTGCCGCTAGAATCTCTAAAAGATTGGGATTGTTGCTTTTCCTGGGTTTTTGTTTCTATTTTATTTGTTTATTTGTCTGGTAGGATTAACGGTCTCAATGGACACAACGAAAATTTTGGGAAGTCTGACCGCTAGAATAACCCAGACACTGTACAGGTGGGTAAGATACAAATTTTGCCACTGTTGAATTTAACTTTAATGCACAACTCGCCGGAAACGGGTGAAAAAGTTCTTCGTGACCTCATCTGAATGACTTCTATTAAGCATTTAATCTTAGTGACTGGCCCAGCCCGTTCTGGCAAAAGTGAGTGGGCGGAGACTCTGGCAATGCGTTCGGGTAAGCCAGTTATCTATGTGGCAACGGCTCAAGTTGACCCCAACGATCTAGAATGGCTTTCCCGAATTGAACAACATCGACGACGACGCCCTAGCGAATGGGCAACGCTGCAAGTGCCGATAACACTGGCGGCAACGATTCGGGCATCTCAGAATTCTAGTTGTCTCCTGGTTGATTCTTTGGGAACTTGGGTGGCTAATTTTTTAGACCAAGACGATGAATCTTGGGAGAGGACGTGCCAGGAGTTGCTGGAAAGTTTGGAAAGTAGCGTCAGTGATGCGATCTTGGTGGCAGAGGAAGCGGGGTGGGGCGTTGTTCCCGCCTATCCCCTCGGTCGGGTGTTCCGCGATCGCTTGGGAGGGCTGGTGCGTCGAGTAGGCGCGATCGCTAACCCAGTCTACTTAGTTACTGCCGGTCACGTTCTCAACCTGAGCCACCTGGGAACGCCCTTACCAAAATTATCATAGGCGCTAGCATAGAAAAACTTAAAGGCAAACTGGCAATTGCCAATGACTCATGGCTAATTGAGAAAAAGCTAGTTGTTCATTACCCTATACGTATTACCGTTAACTGCGTTGTTATGGCATCTCAACACCAAGTCAGAGAGTATCTTGCTTATTGGTTTCAGTTAGGCAAAAAAGTTTTGATTCGTAATGGTCAAGAAGCGCTGCTGCTGCAACCCGTGATTCGGGGCGATCGCTACTCTCAAGAATTTGAAAACTGCTGGCAGCAAATCCTCTCCCCAGAGTCAGGGGACTGCTACTTAGAGGGCACCGAAGAATCGATTGCCCAGTTGCTGACACCGGCATGGGATATGTCGCCCTGTTCTCGTTGCACCATGCCCGTACCCGTCCGGACTGCGGGAATGCCGCCTTTGCTGTGTCCCTGTAACGATCTCACGGGCTGGCCCAACACGGAAGTTCCACTACCGCGATCGCCTGTCAGCAATCAAAATCGTCTCGTTGAAATACGCGACCGGCTTCGGAACAATTAAAAATTAACGATTCCCTTGTTTAATTTTTAATTCCTAATTCCTAATTCCTCCTGCCGCCGCCGAGGCACCTCATAATTTAGAAAATCATAAGCCAATTCTGTACTCGGAAAAATGGCACGCGCTTCCTTGAGCAGGTCATCCAGCCCAATTGCATTACCGGGGGCATAGCGGGGGCTGAAATGGGTCATAATCAGATGCTTAACACTAGCAGCATGAGCAACTTGAGCCGCCATCGTTGAAGTGGAGTGCAAGCGATCGAAAGCTAGCTGGGCATCTTGATGGGCAAAGGTAGCTTCGTGAATTAACACATCCGCATCCCGCGAAAGTTCCACCGCCTCGTCGCAATAAACCGTGTCGGTACAGTAAACAATTTTGCGACCGATTTCTGTCGGTCCGCACAAATCTGCCCCATGAATTTGCCGCCCATCTAGCAGCGTCACAGTTTCGCCGCGTTTGAGTTGCCCGTAGACCCGACCCGGAGGAATCGAGAGTGCTGTAGCCTTTTCCACATCGAAGCGCCCTGGACGGTCTTTTTCAGTGACTCGGTAGCCAAAGGCAGTGACTCGATGCTTCAGGGGACCACAGGTGACGATAAATTCTTCGTCTTCATAGACCACTCCCGGTTGTACGGTGTGAACCTGAACCGGGTAGGAAAAATGGGTTGAAGAGTACTGCCTGCAAGCACGGAGGTATTCATTGAGACCGGGGGGGCCGTAGAGGTCAATGCGTTGAACATTGCCAGCCAAACCACAGCTTGCCAAAAGACCCATTAAGCCGAATGTATGGTCTCCGTGCATATGGGTGATAAAAATACGGTTCAGTTGACCGATTTTCAAGTCACTCCGTAATAGCTGGTGTTGGGTACCTTCGCCACAGTCAAACAGCCAGAGTTCTCCTCGTTGAGGTAGCCGTAAAGCCACGCTGGACACGTTGCGCGATCGCGTCGGTACACCGGAACTTGTCCCTAAAAAAGTAATTTGCATTTTGGCAAGAAAACGGTCGCAAAGTCTAGGAATTGCCTCCCGTAACTATCCTGACACAGCATCTGGGGAACACGCAGTTCCTCTGAAGACTCAGGATAAAAGTTCACAGGATTGATTAGTAGCACTCCGGCAACAAACATGGTAAATATATCCACGTTAAGAAAAGTCAGCGGGTTGTGCCAATTTACAAGCGGATTTGCTCTCAAGGGTCTTGAATTCAGTGAAGTTTAAGGACAGGATTCTGGCTCTCAATTTAACTGGAATTTAATGATGAGTATACCTAGCACTCCCTTTGGCATCGTGTGAGGAAATTTTAATAAATGATAACTAAACAGCTTCTAGGCAAACAGAAATCCTTCATGCTTCAGAATTCATGCTTCATCTTACCCTTCTTGAAGGCGTCCTCCGGGCGGCTACATCCTTCTAAATGGTGGCTGACTTTCTTGTTGTGGCTCATGCTGGTTGCTCCCGCTAAAGCGATGGAACTGCGCGTGGCGATTCAAGAAGGTGTCAGCAAGATTACCGTGGGCAGTTCCACCAAAGCCGTAATCCGCGATAGTGCTGGTCGAGTGGTGGGAGAAATGGCGGCAATGGATGGCATGGAAGCCCGTGCTACAGGCGGTGGTGTGGCGCTGGGCGGAAAGCAAAGCACGCAACTGTTGGTGGAACCGACGGGTGGCGGCTATGTTTGGATCGGCGATCGCTGGTATCGGGGACGCACTCGATTGGTTCCCACTGGCAAAGGACTCACCGCCGTCAACCAAGTTGATTTAGAACAATATCTTTACAGCGTCTTAGGCTCGGAAATGAGCGCTAATTGGCCTCTGGAAGCCCTGAAGGCGCAAGCTGTCGCCGCTCGTTCCTACGCCCTGTATAAGCGCCAAACTGCTGGCAATAGTGTTTTTGATGTCGGCGATACCCAGACTTGGCAAGTTTACAAAGGTCTGGAAACCGAAGCTGAGTCAACGCAAATGGCTGTGAATGCCACCGCTGGGCAAGTATTGACCTACAACGGTCAAATTATTCTCGCTGTCTTCCACTCTGCTTCTGGAGGACACACGGAAAATGTGGAAAATGTTTGGTCGCAACCCCTGGCTTACCTGCGCGGCGTCCCAGACTACGACCAAGGGACACCGGGCTACCAGTGGCAGAAAAGCTTCTCCCGCAACGAACTCAGTCGGCTTCTAGGTGTGAGCAACGTTAAATCTCTGGTACCGGAACGCACTACCCCCAGCGGACGGATTATGACGATGAAAGTGGTTGGGAGTGGTAGCACGCGGCGGATGAGCGGAAGTCAGCTGCGTCAAGCGCTGAACCTTAGGAGTACGTTGTTCACCGTTAGTTCCACAGGAACGGGTTTTCAGCTCAACGGTCGTGGTTTTGGACACGGTCTTGGTTTAAGCCAGTGGGGGGCTTACAATTTAGCTCAGCAGGGGACAAACTACCAGCAAATTTTGGGGCACTATTACCAGCGCACCGCGATCGCCAGTATGAAAGTGCAGTAGGGGGCAACTGTTTCCGCCCCAAAGCAGGCGGTAGCCACACTCGTGACATCGCTTGGCTCACCCAGGAGCGATCGCTACAATTAAAAATTAAAAATTAAGTTTCCCCATTTTTAATTTTTAATTTTTAATTGTTAATTATTTAGGCGACGCTGCCATTCTGCATCAATCTTATCGGCTTGCTCGATCTCCTGTTCTATAAGCTCGGTTTCGGTCGTGTAGGCTAAGTCCTCGCGACCGATTACTGTTTTAGCGGCAAATTGTTGGGCATAAGCAATTTTCTTGTGCAAAGCAGAATTGGCTTGATTCAACAAGATGGCTCGTTCTTGTCGTTGTTGATTTCGGGCTTCAACTCGCTGATTTCTCCACTGAATCCAGAAATAGCGAATTAGGGGAATTGACAGGAAAGCGATGCCGTAGCTGAGTAAAATCCAGTAAATTGACTGTACGAAGGCGATGAGTCCGCCGGATTGGGCTAATTGAATCCCTATCTCACCCCGCAACAGGGAATTGAGAACTAAAGCACCGATAATATTCACGGCACCTAGCCCTGCGGATAGCATAATTTGTCCGCTATCGGCTTGGCTAAAGCGCCAAGGACGCTCTCGGAGATAAGCACCTACCGGCTGCGAATTTCGCTCTTGCGCTGTAGTTTGTAATTCTGGGAAGTGATAGACGATTTCTCCATCTGGGCTGACTTCCGGTTGCCCGTTAAAACGGGTGAGGACACTCAGCATATAATCTTCGTATTCTTTGCCCCAGCCTTCGCCAATGTCATCGAGATAAGGTGCGATTTGTTCGGCTGTCACGGCACCCTGGTTATTGCGAATTACAGTGGCGATTTCTTGCCAGCGGCGTTCTTCTAAATCGGCATTGGGATTCCCATCGCCAAATAGGAAGGAGAAGACGGCTTCTAGGAAGTTCATCTGTCTCTTTCCTTCGGGGGATGAGACACGACGCTGCTGGTAGCGATCGCTATAGTCTGGATAGAAAAACCACCAGATGTCAGGACCAAACCAGAAGTGGGGCATAAACACCATACCGCCGCCGCCGTGAGAGTGACCGCCGCCGGAATCATCGCTATCGCGGCTGCTGTTGACGGCGATTAGAATAACCGCGATCGCTACAAAGATTAGGACAATGGAAGCAATCAGGATAATCCCGAAGGAAATCCTGATCAGGTAAAACAAAACCTTCCAAATTTTTTCCCACCATTCCTTCAGTCGCAGCCGCAAGAACTTATTGCGGAGAACTGTCCGGAAATTCTTAGGGAAAAGGTAGACGATCTCGCCGGTTTCTGCTACCTGCAAGTGTCCACGGGCGTCGGATGCTAAAGCTAGTAATCCAGCCTGAGCCATGTTGACATTTAACCCAGCTTGGGTTGCCACATCGCCAACCGTGACTCGGTAGCCCAGGTGTTCAACTGCTTGCATGAGGGTGGGATTGGGAGCCATGTGCTTTCCTCAAGGACGAAGGCTACTATCACCAGTATAAAATCTTGGCAAATTCCAGCAGGCAGATTATGAAAGGAACAAGACTCGCGATCGCTCTTAGCGTATGCCACACTAACGCAGATCGGCGCTTCGCTACGCTAACGCTAACGTGGCTGTTCGCTCTTTTATTCTCACTTTTGGGATTAGCAACACCACTCAAAGCCGCCAATCTGGAACACGTTAAACAGTTGCTAAAAACTAAACAATGTCCTCAGTGTGACTTGAGGGGTGCTGAGTTGAGAGATGTGGACTTAAGGGCGGCTGACTTGAGGCGTGCTAATCTCGCCGGTGCCAATCTCAGTGCTGCCGATTTAAGGGGTGCCAATTTAGGGGGGGCGAATCTAGGCGGTGCCAGCTTGATTAATAGCGATCTCAGCGGTGCCAATTTGAGCGGCGCTAATTTGAATTTAGCTGCGTTGATTAAAGCCAATCTCACCAGTGCTAACCTTGCCGGTTCTGCGTTAACGATGGCGAAGTTACCGGGCGCTGATCTCACAAAGGCTGATTTGCGGCAAACTAATCTCATTAGTGCTGACTTGAGCAATGCCATTCTCCGAGGAACAGACTTGCGGGGGGCGGATTTGCGAAATGCTGATTTTGAGAATGCAATTCTGGAGGGCGTCCAGCTCAATAGTGCAATTCTCCCGGATGGCACTTTGCATTATTAGCTAATCGTTGAACTGCTAGTAGATATTCCCGAAAAAATTGATGTCTCTATTTAAATTAGTCTTCATAAGATGTTACTGTTACAGATTCCGATACAAATTCCTGAATTAGCAGATAAACGCTTAAGGTAGAAACACCTTAAAAAGCATTATAAATAGGGTGATTATGGCACGAATTTCTCGCCGTCATTTCTTCCAATTCGCTGGCTCTACTCTGGCAACCTTAGGGCTAAGTCAGCTAAATATTCATCAACAAGCGGAAAGCTACGGCAAGGTTCTGGCACAAAGTACCCCGCGCAAAATTGCTTTACTCGTCGGCATCAATAAGTATTCATCTCAACCTTTGCGGGGATGTGTCAGTGATGTGGAATTGCAGCGTCATCTCCTGATTCACCGCTTTGGTTTTAATCCCAAAGATATTTATACCCTGATAGATGAAAAAGCCACTCGCTCTGGCATTCTAGAGGCATTTGAAGAGCATCTGATTAAGCAAGCCAAGCCTGGGGATGTGGTTGTATATCACTACTCAGGGCATGGTTCCCGCGTTCTCGATCCAGATCCTATGGTTGTTAGTTCAAGTAACGACAAGAATGGATTAAATGGCACTTTCGTCCCGGTTGATGCTTCGCTACCTGTTGGATACCCAGAACAAGGCGGTGTGGTGAAGGACATTATGGGACACACCTTGTTCTTGCTGATGTCAGCTGTGAAAAGTGATAATTTCACCGCTGTTCTAGATAGCTGTTACTCTGGCGGTGCCACTAGGGATCGTCGAGTGCGATCGCGCGATGGAGGCAGCAAGGTACAGATTTCTCCAGAAGAAAAATTATACCAAGAAAAGTGGCTGTCACGTCTGAATCTTTCTCGCGAAGAGTTTGTTAGGCGATATCAGGCGGGAGTTGCCAAAGGAGTTGTCCTGGCGGCAACAGATCCAAATCAAACTGCGGCAGATGCTAAGTTTAATGGCTTCTATGCGGGAATCTTTACCTACCTATTGACGCAGTATCTCTGGCAGCAAACCAGCACAGTTGAAGATGCGATCGCCTACGCTATTCAAAATCTACCTAAGGAATATAACCAAACTCCCCGTTTTGAGGTGAAAGTTGCCAGTGGGTATGAAAAGCAACCCATCTATTTCATCAACAACCCAAGTTTATTAGCAAATGCAGTAATTACCGAGATTAAAGGGAATAAAGCGACGTTGTGGTTGGGTGGCTTTGATGAAAAAGGTTTAGCAGATTTGGCTAATGGCACGGTGTTTACTATTATCGGTGCTGGGGGACGTAGTTCGGGTAAAGTAACGTTGCGATCGCGTAATGGCTTAATTGGAATAGCGACAGTGGAGGGGGTTGTTGCACCTGGAACATTGTTGCGGAAGGTGGATTAATTGTGTGTAAGCTGTCTTGCCTACATCCGCCAGCGATTTAAATCGCTGGCTCATAGCGCAAGTCCTCTTTAGAGGACTAAACAAATCAAATTGAAATTTTGGCTCTTTTTAGTCAGTTTCAACTGACTTGAGCTATTAGCCTGGGGTTTAAACCCCAGGCGGACTATCTTGAGCTATTAGCCTGGGGTTTAAACCCCAGGCGGACTATCGGATAAGCGAAAAATGTGGCTAAATTATGTTAAACAACACACACGCCAGCGATTTAAATCGCTGGCTCATAGCGCAAGTCCTCTAAAGAGGACTAAACAAATTAATTGCTATTTTGGCTCTTTTTAGTCAGTTTCAACTGACTTGAGCTATTAGCCTGGGGTTTAAACCCCAGGCGGACTGGCAGGCTAGCGAAAAATATAGCTAAATTATATTAAATAACAGCGAATAGTTTTAATGGCTCTTTGGCGACTTTACTACCATCTTGTTTGGGCGACGAAACAGCGGCAACCTCTGATTAGTCCTGACAGAAAAACTAAACTTTATGATTACATTATTGGCAAAGCTGATGCTCTCGCTTGTATCGTTCATGCAATCGGTGGCATAGAAGATCATATTCATCTAGTGGTTTCCATTCCCCCGACTTTATCAATTGCTGATTTTGTTAAAAATATAAAAGGTAGTAGCGCCCATTATCTAAATCATGCATTATCTGCTTCTCCAAATAAATTTGGTTGGCAAGAAGGATATGGTGTGTTTTCTCTGGGAGGTAAGCAACTGGATCAAGCCGTAGCATACGTTCAAAATCAGAAAGCACATCATTTGAACGCGACTACTGTAACGTCTTTGGAAGAATATAATCATCAAGATGATTCTCCGTCCCATTGGTATCCCAGATAAAAGACGCATCAAATTTAATTCAGTCAGCCAGGGGTTTAAATCGTTGGCTGATAGCGCAAGTCCTCTTAACGGGACTTAAACAATGAATTAAAACCAAATGAGTTATGATCCATGCCAGATAAGAAGTTCACGTTGAAAAATACCCATGAAGGAAACTACACCCGACGCAATGCCTCCATGCTTTGAGAAATGGTGCAGTCGGTTTGATGATGTTTTCAGCCATCAAGCCCAAAAAAAAGGGTTTAGGCACTATTTGGGAGGACTATTGGGGGAAAGTGAGCGAAAAAATTTAACTCAAATGTCGAACAACGCAGTAGGAGTGGTTTACCACCAATTGCATCATTTTTTAACAGAAGCGACCTGGGACTTAGAAAAAGTTAACGAGCGAAGGTTGCAAGTAATGCAGCAATGCAGCCAAACAAAGGTAAGAAGAGGATTTACGTTAATAATAGATGATTCCGGGCATAGAAAAAGTGGCAAAGAGACGGCTGGAATCG